>JAYWBT010000184.1:0-3344 GCA_043781235.1 Deltaproteobacteria bacterium | reverse complement strand
TCGCCGACGATGGTGTTGGCGCCGCCGCCGAGGATGTGCCAGGGCTCGGCCGCATCGCGCAGCACGCGCAAGACCGCCACCAGCGCGGCCGAATCTTTCGGCCGCACGAAGTACCGCGCTGGCCCGCCGACCCGGACGCTGGTCCGGCCCGCGAGCGGGAACCCGGCCTGCACCTCGCCACGCGCGGCGGTGCGCAGGTCGTCGAGCAAGGACGGCGAGGAGGTGGCGCTCATGCGCGCGCCCCCGCCGCGAGCAGGCCCAGCAGATCTTCGCCCGCGTGCGTGATGTCGCCGGCGCCGAGCGTGATCACGAGGTCGCCGCGCTGGACGCGGTCGGCCAGCCGCTGGCCAAGCTCGGCGCGCACCGGCACGAAGGTGGCGTCGCGGTGGCCGCAGCCGCGCACGGCAGCGACGAAGCCCTCCCCGGTGACGTTCGCGATCGGCTCCTCGCCCGCGGCGTAGATCTCGGTGACGAAGAGGACGTCGGCCTCGTTGAAGCTGGTGGCGAAGTCGCCGAGCAGATCGCGCGTGCGGGTGAAGCGATGCGGCTGGAAGGCGACGACGATGCGGCGGTGCGGGAAGGCAGCGCGCGCGCCGGCCAGGGTCGCTTTCACCTCGGCCGGGTGGTGGCCGTAATCGTCGACCACCATGATGCCGTCGTGCTCGCCGCGAACGGTGAAGCGGCGCTGCACGCCCTGGAAGCCCGCCAGCGCCTCGGCCGTCTGCTCGAAGGGGATGCCAAGCTCGTGGGCGACGGCAATGGCCGCGAGCGCATTGAGCACGTTGTGGGCGCCGACCATGCGGAGCGCGACCTCGCCGAGCCGCTTGCCCTTGTGCGAGACGGCGAACCTGGCCTCGAACCCGCCGAGGCGCACGTCGTCGGCGCGCCATTCGGCCTGCGGCGAGATCCCGTAGGTGACGTGGCGCTTCTGCAGCCGCGGCAAGAGCGATTGCACCACCGGGTGGTCGAGGCAGAGGATGCCGAGGCCGTAGAACGGCACCCGGTCGGCGAAGTCGACGAAGGCCTGCACGAGCGCCTCCATCGTGCCGTAGTGATCGAGGTGCTCGGCGTCGATGTTGGTGATCACGGCGATGGTGGGCGAGAGGTGCAGGAAGCTGCCGTCGCTCTCGTCGGCCTCGACCACCATGTAGCGGCCCTTGCCGAGCTTGGCGTTCGAGCCGAGCGCGTTCAGCTTGCCGCCGACCACCGCGGTCGGGTCGAGGCCGGCGTGCGCGAGGACGGTGGCGATCAGGCTGGTGGTCGTCGTCTTGCCGTGGCTGCCGGCGATGGCGATGCCTTCCTTGACCCGCATCAGCTCGGCCAGCATCTCGGCGCGGGGAATGACGGGGATGTTGCGGGAGCGGGCAACGATCACCTCGGGGTTCGACCTGCGCACCGCGCTCGAGGTGACGACCACATCCACGTCGGAAGACACGTTGTCAGCGACGTGCCCGAACGCGATCTGCCCGCCGAGCCCCGCAAGCCGCTTGGTGATCTCCGACTCTTTCAAGTCCGAGCCGCTGACCCGGTACCCGAGGTTCAAGAGCAGCTCCGCAATGCCGCTCATGCCGATCCCGCCGATCCCGACGAAATGGACTTTGACCTGGCGGTTGCGGAACACGTTCGCCTCCTGCCTACCCTCGAAAGTCGCGCCACTGTACTCCACTCGATCCCTGACAATCAATAGATCCCTTCGAGTGGATTCGCTTCGTTGTCTCGTGATCACAAACCGGTCTTGTCCTTCTTCGCGGCGGGTAGATGTCGCCCCTCCCGCACCAGCTTGGCGCTGCACAGCGACACGCAGACGTCCGCGATCTCCCGCGCTGCCTCCGGCCGGCCCAAGAGCCCGCTCGCCCGCGCCATCCTCTTGAGCCGCTCGCGGTCCCCTTCGAGCGTCCGCACCTCGTCCGCCAGGAGCTGCGCCGTGAGATCCTTCTCCGCGAACAGCACCGCCGCCCCCGACGCCACCAGCGCCCTGCCGTTGATGGTCTGGTGGTCATCCGCCGCGTACGGAAACGGCACCAGGATCGCCGGCTTCTTGCACACGGTCAGCTCCGCGATCGTGGTCGCCCCCGCTCGGCAGACGAGCAGATCCGCCTGCGCATACGCCGCCGCCATCTCGTCGATGAAGGCGCTCGCCTTCGCCTCGAGGCCGTGCGCCGCGAGCTTCGCGTACCGCGCCGCGATCTCGCCCTCGTCCTTGGCGCCGGTCTGGTGCACGACGCTGAGCCGGGCTCCCATCTCCGGCGCCAGCAATTCGAGCGCCTCGATCACGCGCAGGTTGAGCGCGTGCGCGCCCTGCGAGCCGCCGGTGACCAGCAGCGCCAGCCGCGGACCGGGCACCTTCGAGAGCAGGTAGTTGTCGAGAAACGCGCGGCGGATCGGGTTGCCGATCAGGTGCGTCTTGTCGGCCGGAAACTGCGGGCGCGCCTCGTCGAAGGAGATGAAGCAAGCACGCACCAGCCGGCCCAGAATGCGATTGGTGAAGCCGGCGCGTGCGTTCTGCTCCTGGATCGCGGTCGGGATGCCGCGCAGCCAGGCCGCCAGCACCAAGGGGCCGCTCGCGTAGCCGCCGACGCCCACGACCACGTCCGGCCGGAAGCGCCCGAGGATCCGCAGGCTCTGGAAGAACGACAGCGGGAGCTGCGCAAGGCCCTTCAAGAGCCCGAGGACGCCCTGCCGCTTGAGCGGCCCGACGTCGATCAGCTCGAGGTTGAAGCCGGCCTTGGGCACGACCTTCGCCTCCAGCCCGCGCGGGCTGCCGACGAAGAGCACCTCGTTGCGCGGGTGCCGCGTCTTCACTTCCTCGGCGAGGGCGATGCCCGGATAGAGGTGGCCGCCGGTGCCGCCGCCGGCAATCAGGATCCTCATCGGCGGCCTCCCGCGGCCGGCTTGAACAAGCCGCCGGCGCCGCCGCTGATCGACAGGACGATGCCCGCCGCCAGGCAGCACGCGACCGCGCTGGTCATGCCGTAGGAGATGAACGGCAGCGCCATGCCCTTGGTGGGGAGCAGGCTCAGCGTCATGCCCGCGTTGACCAGCGCCTCGAAGCCGAAGAGCAGCGTCAGGCCGAGCGCGGCGTAGAAACCGAAGGCGTCGGGGGCCGCGAACGAGGCCCGCAGGCCGCGCCAGACCAGCACGGAAAAGAGCAGCAGCACGGCAGCGACGCCGACGAAGCCGAGCTCCTCGCCGACGATGGCGAGGATGAAGTCGGTGTGCGCCGCCGGGAGGAAGAAGAGCTTCTGCTTGCTCGCGCCGAGGCCGACGCCGGTGGCGCCGCCGACGCCGTAGCCGAGCAGCGACTCGATGATCTGGTAGCCCTTGCCCTGCGGATCCTTCCAGGG
>JAYWBT010000183.1:0-10091 GCA_043781235.1 Deltaproteobacteria bacterium | reverse complement strand
GCCGTGGCGGAGGATCTCGATGGATCCAATGAGCTTCGAGCCGCTGACGCCGACGTCCTTCCTGCGCCGCGCCGGGCGTGTCTTCGCCGACCGGATCGCGGTCATCGACGGCACCCGCCGGACTACCTACGCCGAGCTGTGGTCGCGCGCGCAGCGGCTCTCGGGCGCGCTGCGCGAGTTGGGCGCCTCGCCGGGCGATCGCGTCGCGGTGCTGGCCAGCAACTCGTACCTCCTGCTCGAAGCGCACTACGGCGTGCCGCTTTCGGGCGCGGTGCTGGTCACGCTCAACTCCCGCCTCACTGCCGACGATCTCGCCCGCATCCTCGAGCACGCCGGGGCGCGCATCTTGTTGCACGACGAGACCCAGGACGATCGGGCCCGGGAGGTGGAGCGCAAGCTGCCCGGGCTGCGCCGGGTCGACACCAGCGAGTATGAAGCGCTGCTCGCGCGCGCGCAGCCCTTCACGGCGCCCCTCGAGGACGAGCGGGCGATGTTCGCGCTCAGCTATACGAGCGGCACCACCGCCAGCCCCAAGGGCGTCATGTACCATCCCCGCGGCGCCTATCTGCAGTCCCTCGCCATGGCCCTGGAGATGAATCTCGACGCCGACTCCACCTATCTGTGGACGCTGCCCATGTTCCACTGCAACGGCTGGTGCTTCACCTGGGCGGTCACCGCCGCCGGCGGGACGCACCTCTGCCTCCGGGCCTTCGACGCCGGCAGGGTCTGGGGCCTCCTGCGCGACTCCGGCGTCACCCACCTCTGCGCCGCGCCCACCGTGCTCACCATGCTCCTCTGGCATCCCGACGCGCGCCCCGGCCCAAAGGTCCGCTTTGGCACCGGCGGCGCGGCTCCCACGCCGGCCATCCTGGCCCGTGCCGCCGAGCTGGGAATCGAGGTGACCCACCTCTACGGGCTGACCGAGACCTACGGGCCGTCGGTGATCTGCAAGTGGCGCAGCGACTGGAGCGCGCTGCCCATCGTCGAGCAGGCGCAGCTCAAAGCGCGTCAGGGCGTGGGCAACGTCGTCACCGAATCGGTGCGGGTGGTGGCGGCGGGCGGCGCCGACGTGCCGGCGGACGGCGTCACGCTGGGCGAGGTGGCGGTTCGCGGCAACAACGTGATGCTCGGGTACTACCGCGACCAGGAGGAAACCAAAAGGTCCGCGCCCGACGGCTGGTTTCGCACCGGCGACCTGGCCGTGATGCACCCCGATGGCTACCTCGAGCTGAAGGACCGCAGCAAGGACATCATCATCTCCGGCGGAGAGAACATCTCCTCGCTCGAGGTGGAGAGCGCGATCGCGGCGCATTCCGCGACGCTGGAGGTCGCGGTGGTCGCCGGGCCCGACCCGAAGTGGGGCGAAGTCCCGATCGCCTTCGTCACGCTCAAGCCGGGGCAGGCGGCGACGGAGCGCGAGCTGATCGACCACGCCCGGACGCAGCTCGCGCACTTCAAGACGCCCCGGCGGGTGGTCTTCGGCGAGCTGCCCAAGACCTCCACCGGCAAGGTACAGAAACAGATCCTGCGCGAGCGGGCACGCGCGTTGCCGGAGAAGCCATGATCGACTTCGAGCTTGGAGAGGCGCTGGCCGCCCTGCGCGATCGGGTGCGCCACTTCGTCGAGTCCAAGGTGATTCCGCGGGAGGCCGAGCTGTCGCACGATGCCTCCGCACTGGAGCGGATCCGGCGCGAGCTGCAGGCGCAGGCCCGGGCGGAGGGCGGCCTGTTCTTGCCCACCGCGTCGAAGGACCTGGGCGGCCTTGGGCTCTGCTGGCGCGAGATCGCCGTCGTGCTGGAAGAGGCCGGTCGCAGCCTGCTCGGCCCGCAAGCGCTCAATGCCTCGGCGCCCGACGAGGGCAACATCCACCTCTTGGCGCAGGTGACCAACCAGATGCAGCGCAAGCGCTACCTCCTGCCGCTGGCCGCGGGCGAGGTCCGCTCCTGTTTCGCGATGACCGAGCCGATGCCCGGCGCCGGATCCGATCCCAAGCTGCTGCGCACCAGGGCGGAGCGGCGCGGCAAAGGCTGGGTGCTCGACGGCGAGAAGTGGTTCATCACCGGATTCGACGGTGCGGCGTTCGCCATCGTGCTCGCGCGGGCGCCGGAGGGGCCGACCATGTTCCTCGTGGACGTTGGCACCAGGGGTCTCGACCTCCTGCGTCCCATCCCCACGCTCGATCACCTCACCCCGGGCGGCCATTGCCAGATCCGCTTCTCCGGCTGCGAAGTGCCTGGCGAGGCAGTGCTGGGCGAGCCAGGCAAGGGATTCGAGTACGCGCAGCTGCGGCTGGTGCCCGCCCGCCTGACCCACTGCATGCGCTGGCTCGGCGTGGCGGTGCGCTCGATGGAGATCGCCTGTCGCTACGCAGTCGAGCGCACCTCGTTCGGGCGCACGCTCTCGGAGCACCAGTCGGTGCAGAACTTTGTCGCCGACTCGCAGATCGAGATCCACGCCGCGCGGCTGATGATCTGGCACGCCGCCTGGCTCCTCGATCGCGGTGAGCCGGCGCGCAACGAGTCCTCGATGGCGAAGGTGTTCGTCGCCGAGACGGTCAACCGGGTGGTGGATCGCGCGGTGCAGATCTGCGGCGCGCTGGGCATCTCGGAGGACACGCAGCTCTCGACCTTTTATAAGGAGGCGCGGCCGTTCCGCATCTACGACGGACCGAGCGAAGTCCACCGCGGTGCCATCGCGCGGCGGGCGCTGCGCAAGGGGTCGCCGCAGTGACCGTGGAGCTGCGCGCCGCGCTCGAGGAACGGCTCTCTTTGCTGTTCGGCGGCGAGGTGCGGGTCGGGCAGCTGGCGCTCCTCGCCGGTGGGGCGTCGATGGAGGCCTGGGCGGTCGACGCGCAGACTCCCCGCGGCCCGATGCCGCTCCTCCTTCGCCGCGGCGCCGGCGGGCGCATCTTCCGCGACGCGCTCTCGCTCTCGCAGGAGCACCGCGTGCTGCAGGCGGCGTGGGAAGCGGGCGTGAAGGTGCCGCGGCCCTACGGATATCTCGGCGAGATCCTCGGCCGCGAGGCGTTCGTGATGGAGCGGCTGCAGGGCGAGACGGTGGGACGCCGCCTGGTGCAGCGGCCCGAGTTCGCTGCCGCGCGCGCAGTCCTGCCCGGGCAGATGGCGCAGGAATTGGCGCGCATCCACAAAATCGATCCGGCGCCGCTCGAGTTTCTGCCCGGCACCTCTGCCTCCTCTCCGCTCCTCCACGGCCTCGAGACACTGGCCGCGCAGCTCGAGTCGCTGGGGGAGCCGCACCCTTCGCTGGAGCTGGGCCTCTTGCACCTGCGCCGGCAGCTCCCGCCCGACGGGCCGCGCGTCGTTTGCCACGGTGACTTCCGGGTCGGCAACTTCATGGTCGGCGCAGAAGGGCTGGTGGCCGTCCTCGACTGGGAGTTCGCCCACCTGGGCGACCCCCGCGAGGATCTGAGCTGGGCGATGGTGCGCGCCTGGCGCTTCCGCGCGGACCAGCTCCGCCTGGGCGGGATCGCGCAGCCAGAGGAGTTCCTCGACCGCTACGCGGCGCTCACCGGCCGCAGCGTGACCCTGGCGGAGCTGCGCCCCTTCGAGCTCCTCGGGAACCTGCGCTGGGCGGTCGGCGCGCTGACGCAGGCGCGCCGCCATCTCTCGGGCGAGGAGCGCAGCGTCGAATTGGCGGTGCTGGGCCGCCTGGCGGCTGAGATCGAGCACGAAGTCCTCTCCCTGCTCGAGGAAGGAAAAAGCTGATGCAGAACCGTCCCACGGCAGCCGAGCTGGCGGAGGCGGTGCGCAATTTCCTCGAGGAGGAGATCGGGCCTGCCCTCCAGGATCCGCGGCTGCGCTTTCGCGCGCTGGTGGCGGCGAACGCGCTCAGCATCCTCGGGCGCGACCTTTCGCTCGGGGAAGGGCTCTTGCGCGAGGAGGTCGAGCTGCTCTCCGGACTGCTCGGCGTGCACGGCGACGCCCCCAGCTTGAATGCAGAGCTGTGCCGGCGCATCCGGCGTGGCGGTCCTCCTGCCGGTACCCTTGCGGCGCTGCGGCGCATCGCCGAGCTGAAGCTGCGCATCGCCAGCCCGCGCTATCTGGAAAGCGGCCGATGAGAAGGCGCATCTACCTGCTGCGCCACGCCGAGGTGAGCTACCTCGGCGCCGGAGGCCGCCTGGTCCGGCCCGAGCAGGCGGCGCTGACGCGGAACGGGGAGGTGCAGGCCAGCGCCCTGGGCAAGCTGCTCGCGAAGGTGCGATTCGATCGCGTCATCACCAGCGGCCTTCCGCGCACCATCGACACCGCGCGCCGCCTGCTCGAGGGCCGCCGCGACGCGCCCGCGGCGGAGAGTTGGCCCGACTTCGCCGAGCTGCGCGGCGGCAAGCTGCGCGACCTCGCGCCGGGAGGGCTGGAGGAGGCCTTGCTCGGCGCCTTCCGCGGCGCCGTGCCCGAGTCGACGCGGTTCCTCGGCGGCGAGAGCATCGGCGAGCTGTTCGACCGCGTGCTGCCGGCGCTGCAACGGCTGATCGGCGATCCGGGCTGGGACTGCGCACTCCTGGTCCTGCACGGCGCGGTGAACCGGGCCTTGCTCAGCTGGGCCCTGACCGGCGCCCGCACTTTCCTTGGTCACATCGAGCAGTCGCCCGGCTGCCTCAACATCCTCGACTGGGGCGAGGGCTGGGTGGTGCGCACGGTGAACTTCCGGCCCGAGGATCCGCTCTTTCTCGACGGGCGGGAAACCACCATGGAGAAGCTCCACGCGGAGCTGAGAGGAGCCGTTCGATGACACCGTCGTTCAGCCTTACGGACAGGGTCGCGATCATCACTGGAGCGAGCCGCGGGATCGGCGAGGCTATCGCCCGCGCTTTCGTGGCGCACGGGGCTCGGGTGCTGATCGCCGCGCGCAAGCTGGAGGGGCTGAAGGCCGTGGCCGACTCGCTCGGCCCCGCCGCCCACCCCTTTGCCGCGCACACCGGAAAGGAGGCGGACTGCGTCGCGCTGGTCGCCGAGGCTGTGCGCGTTTTCGGCAAGGCCGACGTGCTGGTCAACAACGCGGGCACCAACCCGCATTTCGGGCCACTGCTGGCGACGCCAAATGTGGCCTGGGACAAGACCTTCGAGGTGAATCTGAAGGGCTACTTCTGGACCTCGCGCGAGCTGGCGAGGCACCTCGCCGAGCGCGGGGCCGGGGGGGCCATCGTCAATATCGCCAGCATCAACGGCATGCGCGGAGCGCCCTTGCAGGGGGTGTACGGCATGACCAAAGCGGCCGTGATCGCGATGACGAAGACCCTGGCGATCGAACTGGTGCCGGCGCGCATCCGCGTCAACGCCATCGCGCCCGGGCTGGTCGAGACACGGCTTTCCGACGCGCTGAGCAAGGACGACGAGCTGGCGAAGGAGTGGCAGCGGCGCACACCGCTCCGGCGGATCGGGTTGCCGGACGAGATCTCCGGCGCCGCGGTCTTCCTCGCCTCGGACGCGTCGTCCTACGTGACTGGTGAGGTGCTGGTGGTAGACGGCGGCGTCATGATGAGCTGACGGCCTCGGGACCCGGCCGTCACAGCACCTTGACCGCGTGCGCCATCTGGCCGGGCTGCAGCGTGAAGCCGAGCTTCCTGCAGAGGTGCTGCATCGGCTCGTTGGCGGCCAGGATCTCGGCGGTGATCCGCTCCATGCCCCAGTCGCGCCCGACTTTGATTAGCCGCGACAAGAGCGCGCCGCCCAGCCCCTGTTTCTGGTAGGCGTCGCTGACCAGCAGCGCGAACTCGGCCTCGCGCGTGCCCGGATCGCGCTCCAGCCGGCCCACTGCGATCAACTCGGGCGGCTGCCCGTCCCTGGCGGCGCGCTCGACCACCAGCGCCATCTCGCGGTCGTAGTCGATGAAGCAGATGCGCGCTAGCCGCTCGTGCGCCACCCGGCTGTCGAGCTTCATCAGGCCGGCATAGCGGAGATAGACACTCTCCTCGGAGAGCCCGCGGTGGAACTGCACCATCCTGGTCTCGTCCTCGGGGCGGATGGGCCGCACCGTGACCTGTTCGCCGCTCCGCAGCCTGACGGTACCGACATATTGAATCGGATAAGGCGGAATCGCGGGCCGGGGCAGCTTGTCGTCGGGAATCTTTGCCTCGTGCAGCACCACGCGGGCGTCGAGCGCGACGATCCGGTCGGCCGACGCCAAGAGCGGATTGATGTCGACCTCCTTGATCGCCGGCTCTTCGGCGATCAGTTGGCTGAAGCGCACCAGCAGCTTCTCCAGCGCTTCCAGATCGACCGGCTTCTGGCCGCGCACGCCGCACAGCACCTGGTAGACCTTGGTGCGCTCCATCATCCGGCGTGCCAGCGTGGTGTTCAGCGGGGGCAGCCCGAGCGAGCGATCCCGGTAGACCTCGACCAGCGTACCCCCCGAGCCGAAGAGCAGCACCGGGCCAAATTGGGGATCGACGCTCGAGCCGACGATCAGCTCGATTCCGCCCGAGACCACCATCGGCTGCACGGTCACGCCGTCGAAGCCGTCAGACTTGCCGAGCTCGGTCAGACGCCGGTGGATCGCCGCGAAGGCACCGCGCACCGCCGCCGCATCGGCGAGGTTGAGCTTGACGCCGCCGACATCGCTCTTGTGGGTGATGGTCCGTGAATGAAGCTTGACGACGACCGGATAGCCGAGAGCCTGGGCCGCTCCCACCGCCTCTTCCGCCGTCCTCGCCAGGCGGGTCTCGACGCAGGGGATCCCGTACTGCGCGAGCAGCTGTTTCGATTCGTGCTCGGTGAGGAGCGTGCGCCCCTCGGCGCGGGCAGCGCTCACCAGCGCCCGGCCGGCGCGCTTGGAGGCCTCGCCGGAAGCGTCGTCGGCGAGCGCGGGCGTCTCATAGAGGCCGCGCAGGTTATAAGAATACTTCCACATGTAATTGAAGATCCGCGCCGCGGTGTCCGGATAGGCAAACGTCGGGATACCGGCATCGGAGAGGATGCGCTTGCCGGCGGCCACTTCCGTTCCGCCCATCCAGCTCGCCAGCACCGGCTTGCCCGGGTTCCGCCGCGCATAGGGCTTGAGCCGATCGGCGGTCTGCGTGGGCTCGGTCATGTCCTGGGGCGTGAGCACGACCAGAAGGCCGTCGCTGTTGGGATCATCGCTCGCCACCTCGAGCGCCTTCGCGTAGCGCTCCGGATCGGCGTCGCCGAGGATGTCGATTGGATTGCCGTGGCTCCAGGGCGGCGGCAGGAAGCCGTCGAGCGCGGCCTTGGCCATTGGCGAGAGCGTCGCCAATTCGCCCCCGCCCGAGACCAGCGCGTCGGTCGCAAGCACGCCGGGGCCGCCCGCGTTGGTGAGGACCGTCAGCCGCTTGCCGTTGGGCCTCGGCTGCTTGGCCAGCGTGTCGGCCATGTAGAAGAGGTCGGCGATGCTATCGACGCGCAAGACGCCGGTGCGGCGGAATGCGGCCGTCAAGACTTCATCGCTGCCCGAAAGCGCACCGGTATGCGACGCGGCGGCCTGCGCGGCTTCAGCCGTCCGCCCCGCCTTGAGAACGATGATCGGCTTGCGCAGCGCGACCTCGCGCGCCGCCGAGACGAAGGCGCGCGCGTCGCCGATCGACTCCATATAGACGAGGATGCTCCTGGTATTGGAATCGCTCCCCAGATAATCGATCAAGTCGCCGAATCCGACGTCCAGCATCGACCCGAGCGAGGCGATGCAGGAGAAGCCGACGCTCGACTCCAGACTCCAGTCGAGGATGGCGGTGAGCAGCGCGCCGCTCTGGCTGAGGAAAGCGACGTTGCCCTTGTGCGCCATCGCGCCGGCGAAAGTCGCGTTCATGCCGGTGATCGGGTTCATGATCCCAAGGCAGTTCGGCCCCACCACGCGGATGCGCGCCTCGCGCGCTGCCCGGAGCACCTCTTGCTCCAGCTCGGCGCCCGCGGTCCCGGTCTCCTTGAATCCGGCCGAGATGATGATGACGCCGCGCACGCCCGCGGCGGCGCACTCGCGGATCACCCCCGGCACGGTGGCTGCCGGCGTCACCACCACCGCGAGGTCGACGCGCTCGGGCACCTGGGCGATCTCCGGATAGGCGCGGATACCGAGTACGTTATTGCGCTTCGAGCTGACCGGATAGACCGTGCCTCCGAATGGATTGGAAACCAGGTTCCAAAGCACGGTCCGCCCGACGCTGCCCGCGCGCTCGCTGGCGCCGATCACCGCCACGCTGCGCGGCGCGAAGAAGACCGAGAGCGGCCGGTGGGTGGCGCGGCCCAGCAGGTCATTGGAAGGATCGTTCGGCTCGCTGCTCAGGGGGTTCAATGCTCGGCCTTCAGCTTCTCGGGGTGGGACTTCTCAGGCTGCGATTTGCCGGCGAGGGGTAGCACGCGGTCGAAGCCGCCGTACCCGATTTCAGATGCCTACCCCGCGCAATTGCTGCGCGTCTCCGCGGCCTCGCGCAAGCGCTGCGCCGGCCGCTCGCATGGTTTGCACCTGGACCTCACTCGGAGGGGGCGCCCCGCCACCTTGCGCGGCCGCGTTCCCGTTGGCTCGATGCGTGCTTGGGGCTTTCTGGATTTGGCCGATTGGGGTGCCGGGTGCTGGCGGAAGCGCGGATGGACAGCCTGATCAGTGGACCGGCCTGGGTCGATCCGCCGCACCGCTCGATCGCCTCTGCGCTATCGGCGGCCGCGAACTCGCACGCGGTCTGGCTCACCTTCCACGGCGGCGGCGCCGCACTGCAGCTCTCTTTTGCGGAAGCCTTTTCTCTCGCTGGGCGCTGGGCGAGGTCCTTGCGCGAGGGCTCGGTGAGGCCCGGGGACCGGGTGGCCATTCTCCAGCCCAACGGCCCGGGGTTTGTCGGAGCCTTCCTCGGCGTCCAGCTTGCCGGGGCCACCGCGGTGCCGCTTCCCTGGCCAGTGGTCGCCGCCGCTGGACAGCGCAACCACGCCGCGCTCCTGGCGCTGATTCGCACCGCCGACGCGGCCGCGATCGCCGCGCCCGCTGACTTCGAGGCCGCGCGCGGGCTCGGGCTCCCGGTCGTCGCCGCGCCCGCCTTCGCGCCCGACGACTGCTCCGCTGAGGCCGACCCGGCGCAGGCCGCCTTCATCCAGTTCACCTCGGGCACCACCGACGCGCCCCGCGGCGCGGTCATCTCCCACGGTGCCGCGGTGGCGAGCGCCTGGGCGATGGGGCTCGCGCTCGGGCTCGACCAGCGCGATGTCGGCGTCTCCTGGCTGCCGCTCTTCCACGACATGGGGCTCGTCGGGGTGCTGCTCTGCTCGCTGATCTTCCGCTTCCAGATCCACCTCATGTCGCCGGGCGAGTTCCTGCTGCGGCCCTGGCGCTGGCTCGAGCTGCTCGCGGAGGCGCGTGCGACGCTGACGGTGGCGCCGAACTTCGGCTACGAGCTGGCCGTGCGGCGCGCGGGGCCGGCGAAGCAGCTCGACCTCTCGCGGCTGCGCCACGCCCTCAACGGCTCCGAGCCGGTGCACCGCGCCACGCTCGATGGGTTCGAGCACCGCTTCGCACTCCCCAGGGGGACGGTGCGGCCGGTGTACGGCCTGGCCGAGAACACGCTCGGCGTCTGCTTCGGTGACGGCGCCGCGGCGGATCTGGCCTGGGAAGGGCGCGCGGTTCCCTCGGTCGGGCGGCCGCTCCCGGGGACCTCCGTCTCCACCCGGCTCGAAGACGGCGCGGTGGCGCCCGAAGGCGCAGTGGGCGAGATCGCCGTGCGCGGGCCGGGCCTGATGACGGGCTACTTCCGCGAGCCGGCGGCTACCGCGGCGGCGCTGCGAGGTGGCTGGCTCTACACCGGGGATCTGGGCGTGGTGCAGGGCGGGCACCTGCACGTGACCGGTCGCGAAAAAGATCTGGTGATCAAGAACGGCCGCAAGTTCCACCCCTACGACATCGAGCGCATCGTCGCCGGCGCGGTGGACGCGCCGCCCAGCGGGGTGGTGGCCTTCTCGATCCCCAATCCCACCACCGGCACCGAGGACCTGGTGGTGGTCGCGGAGCTTCGGCGGCGCACGGACGAGGAGGTGCTGCTTCGGCTGGTGCGCGGGCGGCTCCTCGAAGAATTGGGCGTGCGCCCCGAGCGGCTCCGCCTGGTCGGCCCCGGCGCGCTGCCGCGGACGACGAGCGGCAAG
>JAYWBT010000182.1:0-65056 GCA_043781235.1 Deltaproteobacteria bacterium | reverse complement strand
CTGGGCGAGGAATTGCCCACGAGCGGAGACGAGTCGTGATCGAGACGGCAGTAGCGGCCTCGGCAACGTTCGGGGTGTTCGCGGTTTGCGCGGCACTGGGCTTGGCGCGGGCAACGTTCTATCGCGCGATGCGTCCACAACACGGCCCGGCAAAGCCGCGCCACCAGCCGCGCGCGCTGCTCGCGGAAGAGAAAGCTCGCGTGCTTGCAGCGCTGCACGAACCGAGGTTTGCGGACTTGGCGCCTGCTGAGGTCTACGCGACCCTGCTCGACGAAGGCATCTATCTTTGCTCGGAGCGGACGATGTACCGCGTGCTCGCGGAGAATGCGGAAGTTCGCGATCGGAGGAATCAACTGCGGCATCCGAACCACCCCGTGCCCGAGCTGAATACGACCAAGCCGAATGAGCTCTGGAGCTGGGACATCACCAAGCTGCTCGGCCCAGCGAAGTGGACCTACTTTTATCTATACGTCGTAATGGACGTATATAGCCGCTACGTTGTCGGCTGGATGGTTGCCCATCGCGAGTCCGCCGCGCTCGCGCACAAGCTCATCGAGTCCTGCTACGAGCGTGACGGCGTTCAGCCTGGTGAGCTCACGCTGCACGCCGATCGCGGCAGCTCCCTGACCTCCAAACCGGTGGCGTTTCTCCTCGCAGATCTCGGCGTCACCAAGACTTCTTCCGCTGGTACAACGATGAGCACCACCATTCGGGTCTCGAACTGCTGACGCCAGCTGACGTGCACTGCGGACGCGCTGTTGACCGGCTCGCGGCGCGCGACCGGATCCTTGCCGCAGCATTCTCCGCTCGCCCGGAGCGCTTCGTGAACGGTAGCCCCCCCGCCGGCCAGATTGTGGACGGGTCGCCCGCGCCGCCGTCAGTCCAGTCGAGCGCGGTGACGCTCCCGGTGCGTCCCCCAACCAGCGTGAATGGCGCCCCTCGGGGAGTGCGACGAGGGGATCTTTCAGCCCGCCCCGTGAGGGGCTCAGCCGGGATCGCCTGTCCTGGGATTGAATCGCTTCAATAGCGCGGCACGGCCGCGTCGATGCGCTCCGACCAGGCGTCGATCCCGCCTGTGAGCGAAGCCACGCTCGCGACGCCATTGCGCTCGAGGAACGCCGCCGCGCTGAGACTGCGCACGCCGTGGTGGCAATAGCAGACCACGAGATGGGCATCGTCGAGCTCGGCCAGGCGCGCGGAGAGCTGGTCGAGCGGAATGAGGAGGTCATCCTGAATCCGCGCGAGCTCGTGCTCCCAGGGCTGGCGCACGTCGAGCAACAAACACTTCTCCCCGCGCTCGCGCATCTCCCGCAGCTCCTCGACGCTGATCTCCGTCATGGCGGCGCACTATACGTGAGCTTCCCGCGCACGATGCGCGCGCAGGCCGTGAGCTGGTGCGGGCGGGCGCGCGTGCCGACGATCTCGGTCACGCGGCGGTGCTTCTCCACCACCAGATAGTCGGCGATCAGGGAGCGGTGGCAGCGCCACGGCACGGCCTCGGCGCACATCACGCCGAGGTTCACACCGCGCGCCGCGGCGAGCAGCATGCGAACGCCCTCGCGGAACTCGGGCGTTCGCATGAAGTCGGCATAGTTCGCGAAGCTGCGGTTGCGCCAGCAATTGCGCGGCCAGGGGTCGGCCTGCTTCGGCCGGCGGCCGCTGAGCTCTTGAATCGGCAGATATTCGATGCCGGCCCGCAGCAGCGTGCGCCGCAGCCGCGCTTCATTGAATTGCGGCATCGCGTTCGACCCGCGCAGCCGGCGCACGTCGGCGACCCTGTGCACGCCGTGCTCCGCGAGCAGCGACAAAAGCCCGGCGGAGGTCCGCGTGGAGTGGCCGAGGGTGAAGATCAGTCCCGCAACCTCTTGCGCATCGTGCTGGCCACGGTCTCGTAGCCGAGCTCGTCGTACATCTCGCGCGCGTGCCGGTTGTTGCCCGCGACCGACAGCTCGATCAGCTCGATGCCGCGCGCCTTCGCTTCCTGCTCGGCCTTGTCCATCAGCTGGCGGCCGTAGCCCTTGCCGCGCTCGTCGCGGACCGCGCCCATGGTCGTGACCTCGAGCGTGCGGGTGCAGTGGATGGCGTCGTCCTTCTCGGTGAGCCAGAGGTGCCCAAGGTACTTGCCGCCCTCGCCCTCGAGCACCCAGAGTTGCGCGCCGGGGCGGCGGAAGCCTGCCTTGCTGAAGCCGAGGTTGACGTCGAGCAGCGCGGGCCAGCGCTCGCGCAGCGTGGCTCGCTCGGTGTCGGTGGCGTCGGTGCCGAGGCCGTCCTCGGCGGTCTCCAGATCGAGCTCGAGGAAATGGGGCCAGTCCTTCGCGGAGTACGGACGGAGCTTCGGCATGGCTGGCCCTATAGCGCATGTTGGCTGGCACGTCGCCGGTCGGCGGGCGGCGAACGCTGGGCGGCGGACAGCGGCGCGCAGGGAAAGCTTGCATCCGGCCGGGGTTTCCGCTTGAAGGTGCCTCCGGATCGGGAGGCAGCGTGTCGAGAAAGCAGCGGAGTGGCAAGGGACGGGGACCCGGAGCGCAGGGCCAGCAGGGCGCGCCGCAGCAGCCGGCCGGAGCCGGTGGCGGCTTCACCGGCGGTGGAACGCAGGGCGGCGGCTGGGGCACGCTGCGCGATGCGGTCCGCCGCGAGATCGAGCAGGCGGGCTCGTCGCTCGCGTTCGCCGAGCGGCTGCATTCGCGGCTCGATACGCAGCGCCGGCTCTTCACCGACTTTCCGCGCGTGATGGAGCAGCTGCGCTCGGGCGCGCTCGAGCGCGTGGGCGGGTCGCTGTCGCGGCTCTACGAGGGAGGGCAGGGCTTCGACCTGGCGCGGTTCCTGCGGGATCTGCCGCTCGCGCTCTCGCAGCTCGCAATTGCCGAGGGGCAGGCGCGCCGCGCGGCCGCCGGCGCGAAGGAATCCGGCGCGAAGGGTGTCGGCGCGAAGGACGTCGGCGCCGCGAAGGAGTCGCGCGCGGAGAAGCCCGTCTCCGAGAGCCCGAGCGCCGACGCCACGGCGGCAGAGATGCCAGGCGCGACCACAGCTCCCGAGACGACAGCGGATGCCAGCGCCACCGCCGCGGATGCGAGCGCAACGAGCGGCGAATCCACCTCCGGCGCCGCGGCCGATGCGGCCGGGACGTCCGCTGCGAACTTAGAGGCCGCGGCAGACGGCAACGCCGCCGGTGAGGGCAACGCTGCTGCTGCGGTGGGCAGCGGCGACGCGCCGGCTGCGGGCAACGAGGCTTCTCCGGGAGTCGCCGAGGCCGCCGGACCTGTCTCTCCGCGGCTCGAGCTGCGGTCGAAGCTGCTCGCCGCCGTGCCGCAGCTGTCGAAGGCCGCGCAGGCCTATCGCCGCAGCGTCGCCAACGTGCGCCGTGCCGCGGCGCCGCGCCGCTCGCCGGGTCCGTGGCGCTCGGACCGCGAGGTCCTGGAAGAGTCGCGCCGCGCGGTGGACTTCGCCCGCCAGTTATTCGACGCGTATGCCGAAGCCTGGGCCGATCAGCCGCTGACGGCAGGCGCCGACGAGGCGATGGCCGCCGAGGCCGATCGCTTCCTCGCGTGGACGCAGCTCAACCGCTACGTCGAGCTGGCGGTGCACGGCGACCCGCGCCATTCGGCGCCGCCGCCCGCGGGCAGGAGGGTGGTCGGCGCGCCGCCGGTGGCCGAGGCCTCGCCCGGCGCCGTGGCCGCTGCCTCCGATCCTGGACCGGCGGGTTCCTCCGCGCAGCCGCGCGCGGCGGAGCCTTCCGCGCCACCGGCCACCGAGGCTTCCGCAGCTACGTCGCACGCAGCGTCGGCCGATCCAGCCTCGTCGGACACAGTGTCGCCGGATCCAGCGTCCCCCGCCGCCGAGCCCCGCTCGGAGGGCTGACCACCTCCCGCGCGCCGCCAGTTCCAGATGCCCCAGCCCGGAGAACTCCCGTGAGCACCAGCCTTCGCCCCGTCCTCTCCGCCAAGGATCCGGACCTCTCGCCCGAGCTCCTGGTCCGCCTCCACGGGCTGATGCTCAAAGCGCGCCTGCTCGAGGAGCGCCTGATCCAGATGTACAAGCAGGGCGACGGGTACTTCTGGATCGGCGGCCCCGGCGAGGAGGCGTTCAACGTCCCGCTGGGGATGCTCATCGACAAGGGGCAGGGGCCCGGGCACGACTATTGCCATTTCCATTACCGCAGCAGCGCCATTCTCGTCGCGATGGGCGCCGCGCCGATCGATGCTCTGCGGCAGATGAAGAACACGGCCACCGATCCCTACTCGGGCGGCCGCAACTTCGTCGGGCATTACTCGAAGCGCGAGTGGAACGTGGTGCCGGTCTCCAGCCCCATCGAGGTGCAGTACTCGATCGCCCCGGGCACCGCGATCGCGCAGAAGCGCGCGGGCGGCCGCGGCATCACCATCGTCACCGGCGGCGACGCGGGCACGGCCGAAGGCGACTTCGCCACCTGTCTCGTCTGGGCCTCGCGCCCGGCGAACCCGCTGCCGCTGCTGATCATCGTCACCAACAACAACTACGGCATCTCGACCCGCAGCGAAGGCCAGCACGGCGAGACACGCATCAGCGATCGCGCCAGGTCGTTCAACATCGAGAGCAAGACCATCGACGGCAACGATCCCGAGGTCTGCTACCGCGAGCTCGCCGCTGCCATGGAGTACGTGCGCACCAAGCGCAAGCCCTTCATGCTCGAGGCGATGGTGAGCCGGCTCTACGGCCACTCGAGCGCGTCGGGCGCGAACCCGGTGCTCGACGAGGCCGACTGCCTCAAGGGTTTCGAGCGCCGTCTGGAAGAGCGCAAGCTGATCTCGCGCGAGCAGATGGACGCGCTGCGGGCGCGGCTCACCCTCGAGCTGCAGGAGGCGCACAAGAAGGTGCGCGCCGAGCCGCAGCCTTCGGGCGAGAGCATCTTCGAGCATGTCTTTTCGGATCGGGACCTGGTGCGGGGCACCCCGGTGCTCGCGCGATGAGCAACATGGTCCAGGCCATCCGCATGGCGCTGCACGTCGCCGAGGAGCGCCACGGAGTCACCGACATTTTCGGCGAGGACGTCGGCCCGCCGCTCGGTGGCGCCTTCACCGCGACGCAGGGTTTGAAGACGGCGTGGAACTCGCCGCTCGACGAGCGCGGCATCGTCGGCGCCGCCATCGGGCTCGGGCTCGCCGGCCAGCGCAACGTCGCCGAGATCCAGTTCTGCGATTACGCCTTCAACACCATCGACCTGCTCAAGCAGGGCGGCATGATCCACTGGACCTCGAACGGCGACTGGAACTGCCCGATGACCATCATGACGCCGGTGGGCTCGGGTATCCGCGGCAGCGTCTACCACTCGCACTCGTTCGACGCGATGGCGACGCACATCCCCGGTTACAAGATCGCCATGCCCTCCACGCCGCGCGAGGCGTACGGGCTGTTGCTCTCCTGCATCGTCGATCCGAACCCCTGCTTCTTCCTGGTGCCCAAGGCGCTGATGCGCGTGCGCAACCTCCCCGGCGAGGAGATCCCCGGCGAGCCGGGCGACGACAAGGCGCTCAGCAAGCGCATCGACGCGCCGCTCGGCGATCGCAGCAAGTGGCAGCCGCAGTGGCCCGACACGCCGGACCTCTTCATCAAGCTGGGCGAGGCGCGCACGGTTCGCGCCGGCAAAGACCTCACCGTCGTCTCTTACGGACGCACTCTCCCTCTCTGCACCAAGGCCGCCGCCGAGCTCGCCGAAAAGGAAGGCGTGGACGTCGAGGTGATCGACCTGCGCTCGCTCTGGCCGTACGACTGGGAAACCATCCGGGCCAGCATCCAGAAGACCGGCCGCGTCCTCTTCGTCAACGAGGACACCGAGGTGACCAACTTCGGCGAGCACCTCCTGCGCCGCGCCGTCGAGGAGCTGTTCTACGAGCTGCTCGCGCCGCCGCGGCTGCTCGCGGGCGCGCATATTCCCGGTATCGGTCTGGCGGACAATCTGGAGATGGCGTCGGTGCCGCAGCTGCCTTCGATCCGCAGTGCCATGCTCGACCTGGTCAGGAGTCAACCATGACGATGGTGATCGCGCTGTTGCTCTCTGCTGCCGTGCACCCCTGCGCCGACGATGCTGCAAGGACGTCAAGCCCGGCGAAGGCCGCGTGATGGCCTCAAGCAGCACGAGGGGCAGGTCTCGGCCGACTGCCTGAGCGAGCTGCAGAAATAGTCAGGCTTTGCGCTGCGGCATTGCGCAGGCGCGCAGGCCCAGCGCGGCCGAGATGCGGTGGCGGTGCCTGGCAAACTGGTCGTAGCCGAGATTCGCCAGCGCCTTGAGCCCCGGCGCGGTGAGCAACGCCGCCAGCGCGCGATAGCCGCGCAGCTCACGGAGGACGCGCGCGACACCCTCGGCGCGGACGTACTTGCGACCGTCCTCTTCGAGCACCACCACCGTGTGCCCGGTCTCTCCGAGCGTCACGCCCGCAGGGAGAGGCTGGGTATCATTGCCGACATAGCGAAGCGCAGAGCGCCGGTCGCGCTTGCGAAGCCACGCCACGCTCGCCTGGCAGACTCCGCAGTCGGCGTCGTAGACGACGGTGAGCATGTCCGAAGCATAGCAAGCGACGGGGCCGTTCGCCCGATGGCGCGTAGGGGGCAAGGTTTGCGACACTCGCGGCATGTGGAGCTTGCTCCTCGTCGCGCTGGTCGCGCTGGACCCGGTCGAGCTCGAAGTCGGCCCGCACGCACGCGACTCCGCCGGCCACGTCTCCGCGCCCGCGGCTAGCTGGACCACGGCGCCCGCCGGCAGCTGGACTATGGCGCCCGGCGGCAGCTGGACCACCCATCCGGCCGTCCCTGCGCCCACGATCCCGCTCGCGGCGACCTCCGCTCCGGCGCTCTCGCGCCGCGTCTACGGCTACCTCCCGTACTGGTCGTCGATCGATCTGCAAGCCTTCCGCTGGGACCTGGTCAGCGACGTGGTCACCTTCTCGGTCGGCCTCGGCACCGACGGCACCATCTCGAACCCGCACGCGCTGCCGGGCGCCGCGCTCCTCTTGGCCGCGCACGCGCACGGGGTCAAGGTCCACCTCTGCGCCACGCTCTTCAACAGCGGCGCGGGCGAGATCGGCGTCTTCCTCGGCAGCGCCGCCGCGCAGTCACGCGCCATCGATTCTCTCGTGCACCTGGTCGCGGGAGCCGGCGCCGACGGGCTCAATCTCGACTTCGAGTTCGTCACTTCCCTGTATCGCGACGCCTTCACCACCTTCGTGCGCCGCTCCCACGAGGCCCTGCGCTCGGCGGTGCCCGGCGCCGAGCTCACGCTCGCCATGCCCTCGAGCACGGGCTACACGGGCTACGACACCGCGTCCCTCGCCGCCGCCACCGAGCGGCTGCTGATGATGGAGTACGACTGGCACTGGCGCACGGCGCCCACCACCGGCGCGAGCTCTCCGCTGCCGTCGGTCGAGAACGCGGTGAACGGCTTCGCGGCGGTCGCGCCGGTCGCCTCGCTCGCGCTCGGAGTTCCTTATTACGGATATGACTGGCCCGCAGTCTCGGATAGCCCCGGCGCTGCCACCACCGGGCCGGGCACCACCGTGCTGATCAAGGACGTGTTCGCGAAGTTCTCCGCCTTCGGCCGGCGCTGGGACAGCGGCTCGCAGACGCCCTGGTATCTCGAGGGTGGGACGCAGGGCTGGTGCGACGACGGTCAATCGCTGGCGCTCAAGTATCAATTCGTCGAAAGCAAGAACCTCGCGGGGATCATGATCTGGGCGCTCGGCTACGACGCCGGGCGCCGCGAGATGTGGAGCGCCATCGACGCTGCCTTCGGCGCGGCGCCGCCTCCACCGCCACCGGTCGCGGAGGGCAAGCTGCAGATCCTCGCCGCCAGCTTCGCGCCCGCCTCGGTCTCCGCCGGCGGCACGGTCGTCGTCTCGGTGCACGTCAAGAACGTTGGAGGTCAAACGATCGACGCGGTCGCGCCGCCGCCGTCGGTGATCTACGACGAGTCGCAGAGCTCGACCGGTTCGGTCTCCGGCACCTGGCGCATCGCGGTCGACGACGACGCGCGGCCCGCCTCGCAGCAGGCGCATCCGTTCCGCTGGGGGCTCCAGGAGCCGCTCGGGCCCGGCGCGGAGGCCACGGTGCAGGCGCAGGTCCGCCTGGAGACCGCGGGCACGCGCGCGCTCTGGGCCGCGGTGGTGCACGAGGGCGTGGACGTCCCGCAGGACGACGTCGCGCGCACGCGGGTCGAGGTGCTGGGCGCCGATGCGGGGTCGAATGCAGACGGGGGGGACGCCGGGAGCGCCGACGCCGGGACGGCACCGGATGCCGGGATCGCCGGCTTGCCGGACGCGGGCGCTGCCGACGGCGGCGCTGGCCCGGTCGAGGCCGCCGCTCAGGGCTGCGCGGCGGCGGGCAGCAGCTGGCTCGCGCTGCTCGGCCTGTTTGTTTCTAGCCGTTGCCGTCGTGGGGATAGGCTTCGAGCCCGTGCTCGGCGCGGTCGAGACCCTCCCGCTCATCCTCGGGCGACGGGCGCACGCCGACCAGGCGATCGCACACCTTGAAGATGCCGTACGCGGCGGGCAGCCCGTAGACCAGCAGCACCAAAAACCCGCTGATCTGGATGCCGAGGGTCGGAATGGTGGTGCCCCCGGCCAGCTCGCCGCCCGGGTGCACCCAGCCCGCCGGCAGGAGGCCCCACCAGAAGAGCTGGCCATAGATGCCGGCCATCAAGCCGCCCAGGATCCCCGAGGCGAGGTGGCAGGCGATGGTGCCGATGGCGTCGTCGATGCGCAGCGTCCGCTCCACCCAGCGGAAGGTATAGGGGAATTGAAAGCCGGCAATCAATCCAATCAGCAATCCATATCCGGGCGGTGCGAAGCCGACGCAGCCGCAGACCGCCACCAGCCCGCCCAGCAGGCCGTTCGCGAGCACCAGCGGGTCGGCCGCGCGGTGCAGCCGATATCCCGCGATCAAGGCGCCGATGGTCCCGCCCGCGCCGGCGAGCGCGGTGGTGACGAGCACCCACCAGATATCGGTAAAGAGGTAATCGGCCATATAGAGCCCGCGCAGGCCCGCGCCCTTGCCCAGCGTGGGGTGGGCGGCTGCGTTGGCCACCACCGACCCGCCGTTGAAGCCGAACCAGCAGAACGCGAGCAGCAGCGCCGCGAACACGGTGAGCAATACGTTATGGGCGGGGATGGCGAGCGGCGTGCCGTCGCGCTTGTAGCGCCCGAGCCGCGGGCCGACGTACCAGCCGCCGACCAGGCCGACGATCCCCCCCAGCGCGTGCACGCCGGTCGAACCGGCGTAATCGGTATAAGGCGCCCAGAAATGCTGGCCGGTGGCGTCCGGGGTCATTCCATAAGCGAGCAATTGCTGCCCGCGCGGCGAGGCGATCGCGGGCGTGAACCACCGGTCCATGGTTTGCACGAGCCAGGCGTGCGGGTCGAGCAGCGGCGAGCCGCCGATGCCGCCCCAGATCAGGAAGCCGAAGATGGGATAGACGATGCCCGAATAGAGGACTGCATAGAGGAGATAGGCCTTGAAGTGGAACCGCTCGGAAAAGACGGTGCCCGGAATCGCGGTGGAGGTGATGGCGAAAGTCATCGAGCCGAAGAAATTGTAGAGGTAGATGTCGGGCGCGGCGGAGAAGCTCCACGGCGTCCACGAGGTGGACGAGCCGGCCCAGCCGACGTAGCCGGTGACCGCGTCGTCGAGCGCCGCGAAGGTGGTGCCGGTGCCGCCCTGGTGGAGCACGTAGCAGAGCGGCCAGGCGAAGCCCTTGATGGCGAAGCCCACCGCCCAGAAGCAGAGCGTGGCGATCGCGGTGTGCGAGAGCACCTTGGCGGCCACGTGCGCGGCGTTCTTGGCGCGTACCGACCCGGCCTCCAGCAGGAGGAAGCCGCTCTGCATGAAGAAGATGAGCGCGAAGCAGATCGCCCACCACATCATCGCGACCACGGTGGAGAGGCGCGCGAACTGGTCCTGGGCGACGGGCAGGGCGGCGGCAGACAACATTCCCGACTCTAGCCGCGTGTTGCCGTATTCGGCAACGCGACTGTGCCGCCGGCAGGGCTCGGGGACGCCCGGCGGCGGCCTGGTGAAACGGCGCTCAACAGCGCAATGCGGCGGCCGCCCGTGCGTGCTAAGGAAGCGTCCCCATGGTTCCCGAGAAATATTCGCTGGCGGCGGTCGGCCGCTATTTGATCGAGTCGTTCGAGCGGCGGCGCCTCAGCCTTCGCGAGTGGTCGCGGGAGATCGACGCGGCGCTGCGCCACGAGGCCGAGGACGAGATCGCGCAGATGGAGCGGCAGTGCTCCGAACTTGGCGTGACCGACCCGAAGTACTGGCAGCGCGTGCGCGCCGCGGTCGAGGACGTGGTGATTCCGCGCTACGCCGCGCTGGCGCGGGACGAGATTGCGCTCGCCAACCGCGACTACGGCATCTGGCGCGGCGGCGATCTGGTCTCGCGCGCGGCCTTCGCGGCGGCGGGCTTTCTCCTCGGCATCATCGCCGTCGAGACGCCGTACATCCCCATCTACGCGAAGTGGTTTCCCGCGCTGATGCTGATCGCGGGCCCGCTCTTCCCCGACGCCGCCCTGTGGTGGTTCCGGCGGCGCTACCGGAAGAAGCTCGCGCTGCTGATCGCCGATCTGGCGAAGGCCGCCGACAGCCTCGAGACCTATCGGCCGCTCAGCGAGGTGCAGGAGAGCCTGCGCGCCGACCTGGTCGACGCGCCCGCCACCAGCGGCCTCGAAGGCGCGCACGATCCAACGAAGGTGAGGAGCTGATGGCCATCGATATTCCCCGCATCCACCTGCCGAAAGGTCTCGGGCGGATCTGGATCGCCGCCTCGACGCTGCTGGTGATCCTGGTCGGCTACAACTCGTGCAGCACCTACGTGCGGCCGGGTGAGGCCGGGGTGAAGCAGATCAAGCTCGGCCCCGGCAAGGGCATCGAGCCGCGCATTTACGGCGTCGGCCTTCATTACGTCGGCGTCGGCGAGACCATGCACATCTTTCCCACCAGCCTCCAGGTATTGGAGCTGACCAACTCGAGCAGCGAGGGGAGCGCCGATATCGAAGGACACCGCACCACGACGGCGATCAATATCCAGACCAGCGAAGGCTATAACGTCCAGGTCGATGCGACCGTGCTGTATCGCATCTACGATCCGCTGAAGGTGATGACCACCATCGGGCCGGGCCGGCTCTTCGAAGATAGCGCGGTGATTCCGCGAGCCACCCAGGATCTGCGCCGCACGCTGGGCGAGCTCGACGCGGAGGACTTCTACCGCGGCACCAAGCGCATGGACAAAGCGCACGAGGCGCAGCAGCAGCTCTCGGCGGAGCTCAAGGACAAGGGCATCGAGGTGCTGCAGGTGCTGGTCCGCCGCTATATCTACGATCAGCGCTACCAGCAGGCGATCGAGCAGCGGAAGATCCAGGACCAGACCGTTTACAAGAACGAGGCCGAAGCGAAGGCCGCCACCGCCAACGCGGGCAAAAACAAGATCGTCGCGCAGGGCGCGGCGGCGGTGCTGGTCGAGCTGACGCGCGGCGACGCCGAGGTGAAGAAGCTCGAGGCCGGGGGCGATCTCTACCGGCGCAAGAAAGCGGCCGAGGGGGACCTGCTGGTCAAGCTCGCCGAGGCGCAGGGCATCGAGCTGGAAAACCAGGCGCTGCGCGGCGTCGGCAGCGAGAACCTGGTCGGGCTCAAGATGGCCGAGGCGCTGCGCGGCACCCGCGTGATCGTGCTGCCCACCGACGGCGAGGGCGCCATGAACCCGCTCGACCTGCGCTCGCTGCTCAAGCGCTTCGATGTGAAGGAGTAATGGTGCGCCGACTTCTGCCGCTGCTGCTGCTCGCCTCCGCCTGCACTTTTCACAGCACCGACTCCACCGAGGTCGGCGTGCTGACGCGCAAGGTGACCTTCCTCGGGCTGCTGGGAAAGTCGGGCGTCCAAACCGAGACCTACCCCCCGGGCGCGACCTACACCTTCCCCGCGCTGATCACCGATTGGAACGTCTTCAATGTCGCGCTGCAGAACCTGGAGATGATCGCGGCGGCGACGAAAGGCGATCGGGCGGGACGCGACGACATCGAGTTCAAGACCCACGACGGCAACGACATCGCGGTGGACGTCACGGTCGCGTGGCGCATCGACACCGCCAAGGCGGCCTATATCACCGAGCACGTGGGCCGCTCGACGCCCGACGTGAAGGAGCACCTGGTCCGGCCCGCCTGCCGCAGCATCGTGCGCGACGCTTTGAACACCATGACCAGCGAGGAGTTCTACGTCTCGGACAAGCGCTTCCAGAAGGCGGAGGAGGCGCGCGACAACCTCGCCAAGGTGCTGGGCCCCGAGGGCGTCATCGTCGAGCGCGTGATTCTCGGCGAGCACCACTTCACGCCTGAATACGAGAAGGTCATTCACGACAAGAAGCTGGCGGAGCAGACGGCGGAGCGCAGTGTCTCCGAGGGCAACGCCGCGACGCAGGAGTCGATTCGCAACCTCGAGACGGCCAAGGGGCAGGTCGCGCAGCAGATCGCCAAGGCGACCGGCGCGCTCGATCAGGTGAAGCTGCACGCCGACGCCGACTTCTTCAAGGCGCAGCGCGAGGCGGAGGCCATCGTGGCCGAGCGGCGCGCGCACGCGCAGGGCGTCTCCAAGCAGAACGCGGCCATGAGCGGCGCGGGCGGCAAGACCATGGTGAAGCTCAAGGTCGCCGAGGCGCTGGCGGGCAAGCAGATCATCTTCCTGCCCGGCGGCGGGAAAGGCGGCGGGCTGCAGACCATGAACGTGAACGACCTGATCGCGCGCTTCGCCGCCGCGGACGCGGTCGAGCGGAAGAAAGCGGACGCCGAGCCGGCCCCCGCGGCTGCGGAGGGGAAGTAGCCACGCCCGGGACGCTCAAGCTCACGCTCGAGTACGACGGGAGCGCTTTCGTCGGCTGGCAGGTACAGCCCAATGGGCCGAGCGTGCAGGGCGTGCTCGAAGAGGCGGCTTCCAGACTGTGCGGAGCGCCGGTGCGCATGACCGGCGCGGGACGCACCGACGCTGGCGTGCACGCGCGCGGGCAGGTGGCGTCTTTGATGCCGCCGCGCGAGCTGCCATTGAAAGCCTGGACGGTGGGATTGAATGGCTTGCTGCCGCCCGAGGTGTCGTGCGTGCGGGCCGAGCTCGCGCCCGACGGCTTCGACGCGCGGCGCTGGGCGCGCGGGAAGCGATATCAATATTCAGTATTGCAAACGCGGGTGCGCTCGCCGTTGCGGCGCGGGCGCGTCTGGGAGATCCGCCGGCCGGTCGATCTCGCGGCAATGCGCACGGCCGCCGCGCAGCTGATCGGCCGTCACGACTTCTCCGCGCTGCGAGCTTCGAATTGCCACGCTCTCACCACGGTGCGCGAAATCAGGCGCCTCGAGATCCGCGACGATCTCACCGTCATCGTCGAGGCCACCGCCTTCCTCAAGCATATGGTCCGCAATATCGTCGGAACGCTGATCGAGGTCGGCCACGGCCGTCGCGCGCCGGACTCGATAGCTGCTTTAATCGAGAGCCGCGACCGCACCCTCGCCGGGCCCACCGCGCCGCCGCACGGGCTGGTGCTCGACGAGGTCTTCTACCTGCCGGGAAACGCCGACCCGCGCGCGCAGCCCGGCGCCGCCGACCCGCGCGCCCAGGCGGACGGCGGCACCGCGGCACGCGCGCTCTCTGCGCCGGAGCTGGCTTCTTCGGCGGATGACGAAGATGAGTAATCGCGCTTCGACCGCGGTGCGGCTGTTCGCCTGGGCGGCCGCCATCGGCCTCTTCGCGGCGGTGCTGCAGGCGTTCGTCTCGATCGCGATCTCGGGCTCCATCGCCCGCTTCGCGTCGCTTTCCTCGAAGGAGCTGGGGCAGGCCGCGCTCGGGCAGGCAGCGCTCTCGGCGGTGCTCGCCGTCGCGGTCCTCGCGGTCGCCGCGCTGGCGGGGCTGAGCGCCGAGCTTCCCGCCGCCGTGGGCGCTGCTGGCGGCGCCATCGCCGCGTCCGTCCCCGCGCTGGTGATCGCGCTCGGCGAAGGCCTCGACGCGCTCGGCCCGCCGCAGCTCGCCCTGGTCCGCGCCGCGGGCCTTCTCGTCAGCATCGCCGCAGGCGCCGCCGGCGTCCGCATCGGCAGGCGCGCCGTCAGACGCTAGCGCCGGGTCGCGCGAAGGACCATGAACTTCACCGGCGCGGCCATCTGGATTGGCTTCAGCTCGATCCCGGGATACTGCGCGGGCCAGACGCGAAACACTTCGTCGGCAAAGCCCTGCCCGACGCCACGAACGCCGCGGAAATCGAGCGTCACCCGGCGAAATCGGTCGAGCCCATGCAGGAGCCGCCGCGCCTCTGAGCGGGAGACGAACTCGCTGCCGTTGTCGAATAGCTTGACCACGATCTCGGTGCGCGTGAAGGCGAATTCGTCGGTGTAGCGAGCGAAGATCTGCTTCAGGGAACGCCTCGGCTTGCGCAGAAGCTCGACTCGAATGCGTGTTCCAGTGGTTGGGGGCGCTTCCAGGATCGCGGTGTCGCCGCGCTCGTTGTCCACCACCCATCGCAGCCCGCTGCTCTGCGCCTCGAAGCGCGTGGCGGCCTTGCTGGTGAAGAAGATTCCCTCTCCTGTGTGGCGGGCGGGGTCGGTCGTGACCTTGCCCTTGGTCAGCTCGGCGGCGGCGTCGAGAACAAGCGGAAGCTTCAGCTTCTCCCTGACGTGCTCGAAGATTCCCAAGCCGTCATCCAGCACTTCGAGAACCAGCTTTGAACCGGCCACCTCGAATCGCAACTCGAGCTCGCGGCCGGCTGAGTGCTCGATGGCGTTGTTCAGCATCTCCGTCGCCGCATACGAAAGCAGCGCCCGCGCGCTGGAGCCGAGCGCCCGGACCGCAGGATGAGAGGCCAGGTGCTCGCTCCAGATCCGATCCTCGGCCGAGGTCGCCAGCGGAAAGCGCAGGCGAAGCGGCCCACCCGTCTTGCCGAGCCACCGCGCCGCGCGGCCCGCACCCTCCCTGCGAACGCTTCCCGCCAGCTCGAGCTTTCGAAGCGCCTTGTGCGCCGCCTGGCGGGACACCCCAGCACGCTTCGCCACCTCGGAGCTGGAGAAGGGCCGCGCTTCCCCGAGCAGCGAGTCGATGACGCGGGAGGGATCGGGGCGAGGCATCGCGGAAAGGTAAACTGCAAAGCCAGAATCGTCAACCTCTAAGCTCTCAAAGGTAAACCAGGCACCGGCGCCGGTCAGCTGTCGCGCCCAGGTCGGACCGGCTCGGGGCCGCTGTCGCGGCCGATGCGATGGCGGACGCCGCCGAGCTCCAGGTAGAACGAGCCGGCCTCCTCGCGCAGGCATTCCGAGAGCGAGAGCTGCGCCGCCCGCGTGAGCCGGGCGCGCTCGCCGTCGACGCGCGCATAGAGCGCGTCGCTGGCGCCGAGCATCAGAGTTGATGGCTCGATGACAACCCACGCGCCCGAGGCGAGCTGCGCTCGCAGGCTTGCGCCCTCGGGCTCGATGCGGCGGAGCCAGAGCGCCGCGTCTTCGACCTCGACATAGCCCCACTCGGGGCCGATGCGCGTGGCCCAGCGGCCATTGGGAGCGCGGTGCAATCCTCGATGCAGCACCACGAGGGTGCGCGCGTGCTCGACGAGCTCGTCGCGGTGCCAGAACCGCCCCTCGCGATCGAGGCGCAGACCGGACTGCTCGCGAAGGGCTTCGAGGTCCATGGTGCGATCCTCAGTGCAGCAGCGGCTCCGCAGATGCCGCCGGCTCGCCGCGCGTGAACGCGAGCACGTCGTCCGACGCGCCCGCGTCCACCCGCACGATGTCGCCGGGCTTGAAGTCGCCCTTCAGCACCTTCAAAGCCAACGGATCAAGCACCATCCGCTGCAGCGCGCGCTTCAACGGCCGCGCGCCGTAGACCGGATCGTACCCGGCCTTGCCCACGGCCTGCTTGGCGTGCTCGCTCAGCTTCAGCGTGAGCTGCTTGTCGGTCAGCAGCTTCGACAGCCGCGCCAGCTGGATGTCGACGATCTGCGCCAGCTCCTCGCGCCCGAGGCTGTGGAAGACCACGATCTCGTCGATGCGGTTGAGCAGCTCGGGCCGCATCTCGGCGCGGATGGCCTCGCGCACGCGCGTCTCCTCGAGCGCGTGGTCGCCGCCGACGATGTGCTGCGAGCCGAGATTGGAGGTCAGGATCACCACGGTGTTCCGGAAGTCGACGGTGCGGCCCTGGCCGTCGGTGAGGCGCCCGTCGTCGAGCAGCTGCAGCAACACATTGAATACGTCGCGGTGCGCCTTCTCGATCTCGTCAAAGAGAATCACCGCGTAGGGCCGGCGCCGGACTGCTTCGGTGAGCTGCCCGCCTTCGTCGTAGCCGACATATCCCGGCGGCGCGCCGATCAGCCTCGCCACCGAGTGCTTCTCCATATATTCGCTCATATCAAGGCGAATCATCGCGGCCTCGTCGTCGAACATGAACTCGGCGAGCGCGCGCGCCAGCTCCGTCTTGCCGACGCCGGTGGGACCGGCGAAGAGGAAGCTCCCGACGGGACGGTTGGGATCCTGCAGGCCGGACCGCGCGCGGCGCACGGCATTGGAGACGGCGTGCACCCCCTCCGACTGGCCGACCACGCGCTGCTGCAGCCGCTCCTCCATGTGGACGAGCTTCTGCATCTCGGCCTCGAGCAGCTTGGAGACGGGGATGCGGGTCCACTTGGAGACCACGTCGGCCACGTCCTCGGCGTCCACCTCATCCTTGAGCATCCGCTTCTGCGTCTGCAGGCCCGCGAGCAGCTTGTTCTGCGCCTCGAGCTGCTTCTGCTGCTCGGGCAGCTCGCCGTACTTCAGCTCGGCTGCGCGGCCCAGATCGCCCTTGCGCTCGGCGTCCGCCATCTCCTGGTGGAGCCCCTCGACCCGGGTCTTCACCTCGCGGATGGCCCCGATGGCGCGCTTCTCGTTCTCCCAGTGGGCTTTCATCGCGTCGAGCTCTTCGCTGGATTGCGCGATACTTCTCTGCAAGTCGCCGAGCCGCCCCTTGCTGATGGCATCGGTCTCCTTCTTCAGCGCCTGCTCCTCGATCTGCAGCTGCATGACCCGGCGTCGCACCTCGTCCATCTCGGCGGGCATGGAGTCGATCTCCATCCGCAGCTTCGAGGCGGCCTCGTCGATCAGGTCGATTGCCTTGTCGGGCAGGAACCGATCCTGGATATAGCGATTGCTCAAAGTCGCCGCGGCGACGATAGCGCTGTCCTGGATGCGCACGCCATGGTGGACCTCGTAACGCTCCTTGAGTCCGCGCAGGATCGAGATGGTGTCCTCGACGCTGGGCTCGCCCACCTGCACCGGCTGGAAGCGCCGCTCGAGCGCCGGATCCTTCTCGATATACTTTCGATATTCATTGACGGTGGTCGCACCGATGCAATGCAGCTCGCCGCGGCTGAGCGCGGGCTTGAGCATGTTGCCTGCGTCCATGGCGCCCTCGGCCGCTCCCGCGCCGACGATGGTGTGCAGCTCGTCGATGAAGAGGATGACCCGGCCTTCGCTTTGGGTGACCTCCTTCAGCACCGCCTTGAGGCGCTCCTCGAATTCGCCGCGGAACTTGGTGCCGGCGACCAGCGCGGCCATGTCGAGCGCGAGGATGCGCTTGTCCTTCAGTCCTTCGGGCACGTCGCCGTCGATCACGCGACGCGCGAGACCCTCGACGATGGCGGTCTTGCCCACGCCCGGGTCGCCGATCAGCACCGGGTTGTTCTTGGTCCGGCGCGACAGCACCTGGATGACGCGGCGGATCTCCTCGTCGCGGCCGATCACCGGGTCGAGCTTTCCCTTGCGGGCCTTTTCGGTGAGATCGATGGCGTACTTTTCCAGCGAGCGGTACTGCGACTCCGGGTCCTGCGAGGTGACCTTGGCGCTGCCGCGCACCGCGGTGAGCGCCTGGAGCACACGGTCGCGGGTCACGCCCGAGGCCTTGAGCGCGTCGAGCCGCTTGTCGGTGAGCAGGCCCAGCAGCAGGTGCTCGGTCGAGACGTACTCGTCCTTCAGCTTGCCGGCCTCCGCCTCGGCTGCATCGAAGACTTTCAATGCTCGCTGACCCAGGTGGCCACCCTCGCCACCGTGGACCTGCGAGACCTTGCGCAGCTCGTCCTCGAGGCGCTGGCCTACCAGCGCAGGGTCGGCTCCGATGCGCTGGAGGATGGGCGCAACCAGACCGTCCTGCTGCGCGAGCAGGGCGGCGAGCAGGTGCTCGGGCAAGATCTCCTGGTGGTCGCGCTTGCGGGCGATCGCCTGGCTCTCCTGGACGGCCTCCTGGGCCTTGACCGTGAACTTGTCGAGTTTCATGGCCGGAACGTAACGCAGCCAAACAGCGTGGCAAGACGCGTGGTATCCGGAGTGAATGCTATTCGCCCTTCTGCTTGCTTTGGCCGCGCCCTCCGAGGGCGACAAGGTCCTCCCGCACTTCCACTTCGCCTCGGGCGAAGCATTGGATCTGCGCGTGCATTACCGGACCTGGGGAACCCCGGACCACCCCGCTGTGCTGGTGCTGCACGGCACCACCGGCAGCGGCGCGCAGTTCACCGGACCGGGCTTCGCCGGCGCGCTCTTCGACGAGGGCCAGCCGCTCGATGCAAAGACGCACTTCATCGTGATGCCCGACGGCATCGGCCACGGAAAGTCGTCGAAGCCGAGCGACGGAATGCACGCGCGGTTTCCCCATTACGATTACGACGACATGGTGGCCGCGCAGCACGACCTGCTGCTGCAGCTCGGCGTCAAACATGTGAAGTTGGTGATCGGCACCTCGATGGGTGGAATGCACGCTTGGGTATGGGGCGAGAAGTATCCCGGGTTCATGGACGCGCTGATGCCGCTCGCCAGCGCGCCGGTGCAGATCGCGGGGCGCAATCGAATCCTGCGGACGATGGTGATGGATTCGATTCGCGATGACCCGGCGTGGGCCGGCGGCGATTACAAGCAGGAGCCGCTGCTCGGGCTGCGCGCGGCGCTGAACGTGATTCTCCTGATGGGCAGCGCGCCGCTGCGCTGGCAGGCGGACTATCCCACGCGGGCGGCCGCGGACGGATTCTATGAAGAATGGATGAAGAAGCGATTGCCCGGATATGATGCGAATGACGTCCTCTATGCCTTCGATGCTTCGCGTAGCTATGACCCGGCGCCTCAGCTGGAGACGATCACCGCGCCGCTGACGGCGGTGAACAGCGCCGACGACACCATCAATCCACCGGAGCTCGGCATCCTGGAGCGCGAGATCAAGCGCCTCCCGCGCGGCGAGTTCGTGCTGATCCCGGCCTCCGCTCAGACCTACGGTCACGGGACGCACACGCACCCGGAGTTCTGGAAGCCGGAGCTGGAGCGGCTGCTGAAGCGCGCGGCGCCGAAGCAATGATGGACGAGCTGATCCAGCAGGGCCGGGCGCGGCTCGAAGCGCACCAGCCGCGCGAGGCGGAGGAGCTGTTCGACCGCGCGCTCGCCGAGGCGCCGCCGCTCGATCGCGCGCGCGTGGCCACGGCGGCGGGCCGCGCGGCGCAGCGGGCGGGCGAGCCGCGGGTGGCGGTGCGCTGGTACCGGCGGGCGGGAGAGTTGGCACCTCGCGATCCCGAGCCACCGCACGATCGCGGCATCGCGCTGCTCGAGGCGGGCGAGGTCGGGCTCGCGGCGCAGGCGCAGGCCGATGCGCTGGCGATCGATCCGGAGCATACGGGAGCGCGCGCGCAGCGAGCGGCGGCGCTCGAGGCGCTGGGCGACGACGCGGGCGCGGCGCGCGAGTTGGCCGCGCTGCTGGAAAGGCTGGGCCCGCAGCCCGCTCTATCGGCGCGCCTGATCGGCCTGCAGGACGCGGCCCGGCGCGCGTCGCACAAGCGGCTGATCGGGAACGCGGCGGCACGCCTCGCGACCAATCCTCTCGTTGGTTCCGCGCTCGCCCGATCGGTCGAGGGCCCGCTCGTCTACCGCGCGCCGTTCGCCGAGCTGCGTGGCTCGGCGGATGCGGGGCAGCGGCTGCAGCGCCTGCAGCTCCTCTTCGATTCGATGGACGCCTCGCTCGCCCGCACCGACGTCGCCTACGGCGGCACCACCGAGGATGAGCACGGCCGGCGCGTCCCGCTCGACGAGTTCACCAGCGCCGCCATCGTCTTTCTCTCCGAAACGCTCGGCATCGATCCCGTGCGCGCGCGGCGGCTGCTCAACTGGCTGCTCACGCCCGATTGCGGCCTGGGCCCGCACCGCTTCGCTGGCGCGCGCGTCGGCTGGGTGATCGACGGCGCGAACGGCGACCGCAAGTACGGTCTGTTCGTGGAGCCTGGCGAGGCCTGAACCGGTCCGGGTGCTACTTCTTCGCAGTCTTCTTTACGCTGACGAAGAGCATGCGCAGGTCGTAGAGCATCTGCTCGATGAACTTTGACTCGTCAGCGGTGAGGTTGCCGCGCGTCTTTTCCTGCAACAGCGCCAGCAGATCGATCGACTGCTGCGCGAGCGCGAGGTTCGGCTCGGCCTTCTCGCCGGTGGTCGGATCGGGCGCCTCGCCCATGTGGATAATGGCGCTCGAGCCGAGCGAGAGCACGAAGGCGTTGAAGTCCAGCTTGTTCTCTTCCATGCGTCACCCCAGGTCGAACGCGAACTCCTGCAGCTGGTACCCGCGCTGGACGAGCAGCGTGGCGCGGCCGCTCTTGCGCGCCTGCGAGAGCGCCTTGCGGAAGTCGCGCAGGTTGTCCACCTCGGCGCTGTTGATCGACAGCACCAGATCACCTTTGCGCAGGCCGACGCGGGAGGCGGGCGAGCCGCGGTCGACGCTCCGCACCGCCAGGATCGAGCTGCGGCTGGTCTTGTAGCCGGCGTCGCGCGCCTGTGCGGCAGAGAGCTCGACGACCCCCAGGCCGGTGCGCGTCTCGAAGACCGCCTGCTGCTTTTCGACGGTGAGGCGCGCGGCGCTGAGCTGCACCTCGGCCTTCTCCTTGCCGCGCTGCAGGCCGACGGCGACGCGGGTGCCGACCGGCAGATCGCGCAGCAGGAAGCGCAGCTCGTCGGCGTCGCGCACCGGCGAGCTGTCCACGCGGGTGATCGCGTCGCCGCGGTGCAGGCCCGCTTTGTCGGCGGGCGACCCTTCCTCGATGGTGGTGACCAGCGCGCCAACGCGAACGCCCATCGCCGCGGCCGCCTCGCCGGCGAGCGATTCGGCGTCGAAGCCCCACCAGGTGTCGGCGAGCTCGCCGGACTTCTGCAACTCGCGCGCGACGCGCAGCGCGCGGTCGATGGGGATGGCGAACCCGATGCCCTGCGCGTTGGCGTAGATGGCGGAGCAGACGCCGATCACGTTGCCCTCGGCGTTGAGCAGCGGGCCGCCGCTGTTGCCGGGGTTGATCGACGCGTCGGTCTGGATGAAGTCGTAGTAGCTGTGCTCCTCGGCGCGCACGGTGCGGTGCAGCGCGGAGACCACGCCGGCGCTGACGCTCTGGTTGAGCCCGAAGGGGTTGCCGATGGCGATGGTGGGCTCGCCCAACATGAGGTCTCCGCTCTGGCCCAGCGGCGCGGCGGGGAACTTCTTCTCCGAGGCGAGCTTCAGCACCGCGAGGTCGCCGCCGGGGTCGGTGCCGACCACCTTGGCCTCGTATTCGCTGCCGTCGTCGAAGCTCACCCGCACGCGGCTGCCGCGCGCGACCACGTGATAGTTGGTGAGGACGAACCCCGCGGGGTCGAAGACGAAGCCCGAGCCGAGCGAGGTGTGCACCTCGTCGCGCGCGCGGCCTCCGCCAAAGAAGAGCTCGAAGGCGTCGCCGGTAGCGGCGTGTCCCTTGACGATCTCCTGGGCGCTGATGTTGACGACGGCGCCCCTGGCGCGTTCCACCGCGACCACGAGCGGCGTGCGGCGCGCCGCGGAGGGCTGCGCCGCCGCCAGGACGATGGCGAGCGCGAGCACGGCTAGCGGGCGGGGCCGAGCTCGCCGATGGAAGTGAACTCGGTGTCGATCTTCGACGCGCTCTCCTGCAGGTCGGGGAGCGTCTTGAGGTACCGGGCGTGCTCCTTCTCATCGAGCAGGCCCTTCTTGAGGTAGCGCTCCACCACGCGGCGGTCGTAGAACTTCACGGGGAGATCTTTCGTTTCCTTCTCGGCCACGGCGGCTCCTTGACAGGCTCAAAATTGTCGGGCGCGGCTTATAACACAAGCATGGACTTCCTTCATCTGCCGCGGGGACTTTATGCCATCGTCGACTCGACCGAGCGGGCGGGCGCCGCTCTCGAGGGGGGCGCCGCGGTGGTACAGCTTCGGATCAAGCGTGCGGGGGCTGGCGAGATACTGAATACCGCGCGCGAGATTCGAGCGCTTTGCAACGGGAGGGCAGTTTTCATCATGAACGATCGGCCTGACATCGCGCGGCTCTCCGACGCCGACGGCGTGCATCTCGGGCAGGACGATCTGCCGGTGGCGGCCGCGCGCGCCATCGTCGGACCGGGCAAGCTCGTCGGCGTGTCCACCCACTCGGACCAAGAGCTCGACGCCGCGCTCGCGGCGGGCGCCGACTACCTCGGCTTCGGTCCCATCTTCGCGACCGCTTCCAAGGAGACGGCGCTGCCTCCGCCGCACGGCCTCGAGGCTCTCGCGCGCGCGGTGCGGCGGGCAGGCGAAGTGCCGGTCGTCGCCATCGGCGGCATCACCTCGGCCACGGTGCGCGAGGTGGTCGCGACCGGCGCGCGCGGCGCCGCGGCCATCGCCGAGCTTTCGCGCGACACGCTCGCCGCCCGTCGCTTCGCCGAGGCGTTCCGTGCGCCGGTGGCCGCATGGCAAGGGTGAGGCGGCCGGTGATCGGGCTCACCCCCGACGTCGGCGAGACCGCGGCCAGGCCCGGCCGGCCGTCGGTGCCTCGCTACGAGCTGAAGCAGGCCTACGCCGACATCGTGCTCGCGGCCGGCGGCCTGCCCATCGTGTTGCCGTACAGCGAAGACGAGACCGCGCCAGCCGAAGCGGTGGCGCTCTGCGACGGGCTGGTGGTGACCGGCGGTGCGTTCGACATCCCGCCCGTAGCCTACGGCGCGCGGGCGCATCGCAAGCTGGGCCCGCTCAAGAAGGAGCGCACGCAGTACGAGCAGCGCCTCCTGCGCGCGGCGCTGGAGGCGAAAAAGCCGGTGCTCGGCGTCTGCGGTGGCATGCAACTGCTCGCGGTCGAGGTCGGCGGCTCGCTCTGGCAGGACATTCGCGATCAAGTTCCGCAGGCCTTCGATCACGAGCAGAAGCTCGACCCGCGCGAGCCCTGCCATCCGGTCAGCATCATCGAGGGCACGGCGCTCGAGGCCATCGTCGCCACGCGCGAGCTGGCGGTGAACTCGACGCACCACCAGGCCGTCCGCGACCCGGGCCGCGCCCGCATCAGCGCGCTCTCGCCCGACGGCATCATCGAGGCGATCGAGCTGTCGGACTGCTTTGCGCTTGGCGTGCAGTGGCATCCGGAGCTGCTCGAAGCGCCTGAGCACCTCGCGCTCTACCAGGCGCTGGTGCGGGCCGCGCGGACGTGAGCGCACCGGGCGGCGCGCCGCGGGACGAGGGCGGCGAGCGGCGAGACCGCGGCTGCGTGCTGGTGCTGGCGGGCCTCGACCCCAGCGGCGGCGCGGGGCTGCTCGCCGACGCGGAGACGATCCGCGCCTTCGGCCTGCGCCCGCTCTGCGTGGCCACCGCGCTGACCGTGCAGACCACTCGCCACGCGCTGCAGTTCCAGCCCGTCGCGCCGCTCCTGGTGCGGGACAGCGCGCGCGCGCTGCTCGAGGAGGAGGATATCCGCTCAATCAAGATCGGCATGGTGGGCGCGGAGCAGGTGGCGCGCGCCATCGCCGATCTGCTGCCGGACTTTCGCGCGCTGCCGCTGGTGGTCGATCCGGTGTTGGTGGCGTCTTCCGGCGCGCCGCTCTTCAAGGGCCCCGACGGCGCCGCGGCCTATCTCGAGCTGATGCGCGGCGCGATCGTGACCCCGAACCTCGACGAGGCGGAGGCGCTGGCGGGGACGCGCGCTCAGGAGGCGGCGGCGCGCGCGCTGGTGGAGCGGGGCGCGAAGGCCGCGCTGGTCAAGGGCGGTCACCTCGAGGGAGACGCGATCGATCTTCTCTTCGACGGCGAACACGTCTTTCGGCTCGCGGCTTCGCGCCTCGCCGTGCGCCGGCGCGGCACGGGATGCAGGCTCGCGAGCGCGCTCGCGGCGGGGCTCGCGGCGGGGAGACCGCTGCTCGCCGCGGCGGAGGAGGCGAAGGCCTTTGTCCGCGGCTATCTGCAGGGGTGAGTGCGCAAGATTCAGGAGAAGTCACGGATCTGCGTGTTATGTTCTTCCGGCTCCGAACGGGAGGAATGGAATGCGCACGCGCACCTGGGTTCCGATCGCTTTTCTCGTCATGGCCACCGGCTGCGGGCCCTGCGGGTACAATCGCATCGTCAATGAAGAGCAGCAGGTCGAGGCCGCGTGGAGCCAGGTGGAGAACCAGCTCCAGCGCAGGGCCGACCTGATCCCCAACCTGGTCGAGGTGGTGAAGGGCTACGCCAAGCACGAGAAGGGCGTGTTCGACGACATCGCCAACGCCCGCGCGGCGATGATGGGCGCGAGCGCCCGCGCCGACAAGATCCACACAGCCAATCAATTTACCGACGCCATCTCGCGGATGATCAGCATCACCGAGAGCTATCCGCAGCTGAAGGCCGACGCGAACTTCCAGCGGCTGATGGACGAGCTTGCCGGCACCGAGAACCGTCTCGCCGTCGAGCGCAAGCGTTACAACGAGGCCGTCCAGCAGTACAACACGGACGTGCGCGGCATCCCCGGCGCCTGGTGGGCGCGCATCGGCGGGTTCGCTTCGCAGAAGGACTATTTCAAAAGTGAGGCCGGCGCGAAGGCCGTGCCGAAAGTCTCGTTCCAATAACCAAGCGGAGCGCCAAGTGGGCAAGATACTCTTCTTCGGCGGCGTGGTGCTGCTCGTGCTCGGCGGGCTGGGCGGGCTCATGTTCGTGAAGCCGCTGCTGCTCGGGCAGGGCAGCATGTTCTCCAATCTAATGGCGGTGCTGATCCTGGGCGCAGTGCCAGCGGCTGCGGGGCTGGTGCTGATCAGCATCGGCGGCCGCCGCGGCAAGCTCGAGGCCGAGAGCGACGAGCGCGGCTTCTCCGAGATGACCGTCGCGCTCGCGCGCAAGAACGGTGGCCAGGTCGCGCTCGACCAGGTCTGCAAGGCGAGCGGGCTGGCCAAAGACGAGGCCACCGCGCGGATGCGGACGCTGACGGGCCAGGGCCTCTTCGATATGGACTTCGACGCCAACGGGCAGGTGATGTGGAAGCTGACGGGGCCCGCCAGCCCGCAGCTCGCGTCGCGTAGCTGAGGATGTCGCTGCGCAGAGCCGCATCGTTGTTGGTCGCGCTCGCTGCCTGCCAGCCGACCGTGCGCGGCCGCTGCAGCAGCGACTCCGACTGCCGCGCCGGCTCGGCCTGCTCGCTCGATGGCCTCTGCGTCAACGTTTTGCGCCCTACCGTGAACGTCTTCGTGCCGGTGACGAGCGACATGGTGAACGGCTGGGTCGCGCGCACCTCCGGCACGCTCGAGGTGCAGGCCCAGGTGGACGACGGCGCGGGCAGCGGGGCCGCGAGCGCGACCCTGACGCTCGACCAGTGCCCGACCGCCGTGCCCTGCAGCTATGCAGGCACGGTGGTGTCGCGTCCCTCGGCCGGCGCCGCGACCTTCTCGTTCACGGTGCCGCGCGCGGTGCAGGCGGCTGGCAGCGAGGCGCCGGTCACCGGCGTGATCGTCGCGCTGGATCAGGTGCAGAACGTGGGGCGCAAGACGGTGTCGCTCAAGATCGACGACGCCCCTCCCGCGCTCGGTCCGGTTGTGCTCGTCACCGCCGGTGTCAAAGGCGAGGACGGCCACAGGTGGTTTCCGGGAGGCGCGAGCGCGGCTCCGGTCGAGATCGCCGTCGCCGCCAGCGATCACGGCGCGGGGCTGCTCGACCTCGCGCTGCACCTCGATCCCGCCGACGTAGCGACGGGCACAGCCGATCCCGGGCCCCTGGCGAATGCGGACGGCAGCTTCCACTTCCTGCTTCCCGCTGCGGCGGTGGTTGGACGCGAGGGCGCGCTGCGCTTCTCGCTGACCGCGCGCGACGCTCTCCACCACACCGCGTCGCTGCCCGAGGCGCCGGCTTCGGTGTTCGTGGACGACGACCCGCCGGTGGTGAGCAACGTGGTGGTGAATTACGCGAGCGCGATGCCCGCCCTGGCGGCTGTCTGCTCCCCGACCGGCAACGTGATCTGTGGTCGCGGCGCCACGGTTGCCGGCGTCTTCGTCGCCGACCACCTCCTCCGCGACGACACCGCCACCGTCACCTTCGACGCGCAGGACTGCGGCGCGGGTCTTCCCCCCTCGGGCGGCGCGGGTCTCAACGGGCTCGATGCGGCGACTGCGGCGGCGCCGACTCCCAGCAGTACGTGTGCGAACTCAAATCCGGTCCATCACTACACGCTGCTGCTCGACGTCTCCGCGCAGTCGCCCGGCGCGCCCGACCCGAATGGCAGCGAAAAGCTCGCGCTCGACGGCCACTCCATCGATCTCCTCGGCCGCCGCGCCGACAACCTGGATGGCGCGGCGCTGATCTCCATCGTGCGCTGGCGGTCGCCGCTCTTCGGCGGGGCGGCGCCGTCGGGCTCGCCGGCGCTGTTGCCGGGCAACCCTCCGCGGCAGGTGGTCATCGGCACGGCCGCCGTGAGCGGTGCCAACTTGTTCATCCTCGATCCGCAAGGAGGGCAAGTGCAGGGGGCGACTGTCGCGCGCATCTCCAGCGACGTGGCGGTGGACAAGGCCGGCGTCATCTATGCGGTCGGGGTCATTCCCGGCTCGTTGGGCAACCCCGACGCGAGCAAGCTGACCATGTTCGACTCGGCGAGCACGCCGACCACATTCGCGGCCTGCGACGTAGCCAACGCCACGCTGAGCTGGCCGCCAGTAATCGCGGGTATGCCCGGCGCGCCGCTGGCGGTGCTCGTGGCCAACGCGACCAGCGCGGTAAACAACGTCTTCGTCTTCCAGAAGGGCAATTGCACGCCGATCGATCAGGAGCCGCTCACGCTGGACGGGCAAACCATGTTCAACGGCGCGAGCGCCGAGGGGAGCACGCTCTTCTTCGCCCACGGGGCGGGATTCACCTCGAGTGCGTTCAACGGGACCTTCGATCCGGTGGGTGTCTCGTACAGCGGCAGCGGCGGCAACCCGCCTGCGCGCGGCGGGCCCGCCATCCTCGGCGCCTCCCCCACCGAGACTCCGATCTTCGCCGGCGGTGACAAGAAGGTGCACAAGGCCCAGTTCAACCCCAGCTGTACGGGCACGCCCTGCTGGCAGTCGGCAATGACCTGGACCAACATTTCGGCCAACCTGAACGGCACGCCGGTGTTCGACGCCAACGCCGTCTATGTCACTGATTCCAACGGCGTTGTCTACGCGTTCTCGCAGGCCGTCGCGGGAGCGACGACCAGCCAGGTCGCGCCGACGACTACCCTCGCAGTCTCCTCGCCGGTGCTGGTCGGCACGGGACAGGCGCTGGTGGTGCAGCACGACGCGACCGTGCGGCTGGTGACGCCAGCGGCGCCGGTCTCCTCGAACGCCGTCACGCTGCTGCAGATGAGGACGCCGGCGGGCGCGTTGGCGTCCTACGCTGCGTCCGGCCCGCCGCCAACGCCGGTGGTGGACGCGCGCGGCAGCGGCGGGGTCGCCTACATCCCCGACGGCGCGGGCTATGTCTGGGCGGTGCAGATCGATCAGGCGCCGGTAGCGGCGAGCGCGACCGCCTGGCCGCGGCCGGGCCGCGATAGCTGCAACAGCCGCAACGCGGCGGCATCGTACTGTCCATGAAGAAGGTCGCGCTCGCGCTCTGCCTCGCCGCCGCCTGTGCTCACCGGCCGGCGGCGAAGACGGCGCCCGATGCTGACGCCATCGCCGAGGCCACCAGAGACAGCTACGAGCCGCAGCCGTACGTGAGCGCCCGCGCCTACAGCCATTACTTGCAGGCGCTGCTCGCCCGCGGCGACGACAACTACCAGGCCGCCGTGGACGAGCTGCGCGAGGCGCTGCTCTACGATCCCGAGTCCCCGCATCTGCACGGCGTGCTGGCCGAGGTGCTGCTGCGGGAGGGCCGCGTCGCGGACGCCGAGGAGCAGCTGCATGCGGCGCTCGCGGCCGACCCGCGCCACGCTCCAGCGCTGCTTTTGCTGGCGCGTATCGCGGAGGCGCGCCAGCGGCCCGACCAGGCGCGCGGCCTGCTGCGCGCGGCCATCGCAGCGCAGCCCGATGACCCCGACGCCGCGCGGGAGCTGGTGCGGATCGAGGTCGCGCAGGGCGACCTCGCGGCCGCCAGTGCCGCGGCAGCAGCGCTGTCGGAGGTGCTGCACACAGCGCAGCGGAAGGCCGCCGAGAGCGAGCACGAGGACGACGGCGGCGAAGCGACCTGGACCGCGGAGAAGCTGGGCGGGGAGGGCGCGGGCGCGTGGGTGGACGTCGCGCGCGGGTTCGCGGTCCGGCACGAAGATCCGGGCGCGTCCCAGGCGTTCGCGCGGGCGCGTGAGGCGCAGCCAGCCGATCCCGACGCGCTCGCGGCCGAGGCGGCCTACCTGGAATCGCGGCGCAGGTACGACGAGGCGCGGACGCTGCAGCTCAAGCTGCTCGCGCAGCGGCCCGAGGGCGCCGAGGTGATCGCGGCGCTGGCGCGGCTGTCGCTGGAGGAGGGCGACGCCGAGAGCGCGTCGGCGCACGCGAGGAAGCTGCTCGCGCTGGCGGCCGATCTCGAGCCCACCGACCCCAGCAAGACCGAGCGCGAGGACGAGCGGCGCGAGGTCGCGAGCGCGCTCTTGCGTGTGGCGGTGCCGCTCCTCGGCGCCAGGCGGGCCGCCGAGGCGCAAACCGCGCTCGAGGGGGCGCTGCGGCTCTACCCGGAGCACCCCGAGCTCGCTTTCTATCGCGGCCTGGCGCTGGCACAGCGCGGACGCGCGCGCGAGGGCGCGCTGGCGCTCGATCGCGTCGAGAAGTGGCTGCGCAAGGGCGAGCCGATCGCGCCCGCGTTCCTCGGCGTGGAGCCGGCGACGCTGCTGCTCGACGCGCGCGTGCAGGCGGCGCTGGCGCGCGGGAAGGGCGGCGAGAAGGCGGAGGCGTGCCGCCAACTCAAGACGCTCTTCGCCGAGCAGCCGCTCGACGAGGGCGTCGCGGAGGGGCTGCTCGAGGCCTTCGACCGCGCCGGGCGCGCGGCGGAGGCGACGCAGCTCCTCTCCGCGGCAGCGCGCGTCCATCCAGAATCCGAGGGGCTGCTCTTCGCCCTGGGCAACGCGCTGGACCGGGTGGGGCGCAAGTCCGAAGCGCTCGCGGCGATGCGCAAGCTGCTGCTGCTCGCGCCGCAGCACGTGGGCGCGCTCAACTACGTCGGCTACGCGCTCACCGAGCAGAACGCGTCGCCGTCGGCGTTGCGCGAGGCCGAGCAGCTGCTTGCGCGCGCCGTCGATCTGCGGCCCGACGACGGCTCGGTGGCGGACTCGTACGGCTTCTGCCTGCTCCGGCGCGGTGAGGCGCGGCGCGCGCTCGAGGAACTGTCGCGGGCCGATCACCTCGCGCCCGGCGATCCGGTGATCCTGAGCCACCTCGGCGACGCGCTGCTCGCGAACGGCAGGCGTACCGAGGCGACGAGCGCCTTCCGCCGCGCGCTCGAGCGCCTCGCGCCCAACGGCGCGCGCCGCCGGAAGCAGTCCGCGCAGGCATCGGCGGTGGACCCGCCCGATCGCGCGCCCGACCCGGACGACGCGCGTGTGCGAGAGGAGATCGAGGCAAAGCTTCGCTCCTTGACTGTCCGCTGACGCCGTGCTCTTGAGGCAAGCTTCATGGCAGAACTCAAGACGGACGAAGGCTTTTTCACGGCGCGCGACGGGCTGCGCCTCTACTACCAGTCGCGCAAGCTCGAAGGCGCCCCTGCGCAGGTGGTGGTGCTGCACGGCTACGCCGAGCATTTGGGCCGTCACGCCGAGATCACCAAGGCGCTCGGCGACGCGGGGTACGCGGTGCACGCGATGGACTGCCGCGGCCACGGCCAGAGCGGCGGCAAGCGCGCCCACGTCGATCGCTTCGACGATTACCTCTCCGATCTCGAGCTGTTCCTCGACCGCGTCCGCGAGCAGGCGCCGGCGGCGCCGCTGTTCATCGCGGCACACAGCCACGGTTCGTTGATCGCCGCTCGCTACCTGCTGGACAAGCCCGAGGCCGTCCGCGGCGTCATCCTGGGCTCACCCTACTTCCGCCTCAAGCTGCAGGTGCCGGCGCTGAAGATCCTGGCGGGCAAGCTGATGTCGCGCATCCTGCCCAGCCTCCCGATGAAGAACGAGCTCAAGGCCGAGCAACTGACGCGCGACGTGGAGATCCAGAAGGCGACCCGCGCCGATCCGCTCTACCAGCAGATCGCGACGCCTGGCTGGTTCACCGAATCGAACGCGGCCCAGGAGACGGTGCTGCGGCGGGCGACCGAGTTCGTGACGCCGTTCCTGCTGACGTTCGGCGGGGCGGACCCCATCGCCGACCCAGCCGCGGGCCGCGAGTTCTTCGAGCACGCGACCGCGAAGGACAAGCAGTTCAAGCAATACGACGGCTTCTTGCACGAACTTTACCATGAGCCCGAACGCGAGCTGGTCTTCAAGGACGTGGTCGGCTGGCTCGACGAGCGGGCGCGGGGCGCCGCGCGGAAGGTGTCGTGAGCGAGCGGGAGCGGCTGCTGGCCCTGCTCAAGCGGCTCGCGTACGAGAAGCGCAAGGTGGTGCTCTCGAGCGGGCGCGAGAGCGACTTCTACATCGACACCAAGCAGGCGACGCTGTCGGCCGAGGGGCATTACCTCACCGGGCGGCTCCTGCTGGCGGAGATCCGGGCGGCATATCCAGACGCCCAGGCGGTCGGCGGCATGACGATGGGCGCGGATCCCCTGGCGAGCGCGGTGTCGCTGACGTCGTTCCTCGAGGGAGTGCCGCTGCCGGCGTTCTATGTCCGCAAGGAGCCGAAGGGCCACGGGACGAACCAGTGGCTGGAGGGGAAGAAGGGGCTGCCGCAAGCCGCGCGGGTGGCGGTGGTGGAGGACGTGGTGACGACCGGAGCCTCGACGCTGCAGGCGGTGGAGCGGTGTCGCAGCGAGGGGCTGACGGTGCTGGGGGTGGTGGCGCTGGTGGACCGCGAGGAGGGCGGGCGCGCGGCGGTCGAGGCGGCGGGCATCTCCTTGCGAGCGCTCTTCACCCGGAGCGAATTTTGACGCGAACGACGAAGAGCTTTCCCAGAAGCTTGATGGTCAAGGGCCTGAGTCTCTGCCTGGCGCTGGCCGCCGGCTGCCGCTCGCTCCCGTTCCCCGACCCGCACCTCGAAGGCGCTTACGGCCGCACCCTCGCGCGCTGGACCCGCAAGGCCGCCCTCTACAGCGGCCTCGAGACCCGCGCCTTCGCCCGGCTCGTCTACCTCTCCCCCGAGTTGATCGCCGCGCAGGCCAGGGAGATCTCGCAGATGCGCGCCGAGCTGCCCGACCAGGCCGCCGAAACGCTCGAGCGGCTGCGCAAAGACGACGCGCACCCGACCTTCTTCGCCATCGTCTACGTCCCCGACAAGACCGCGAACGACTGGAACGCGCCCAACCCGGCCTGGCGCATCGCCCTCAACAACGGCTTCGGTGAGCACGCTCCCGAGCGCGTCGAGCGCCTGGAGCGGCCGTTCACCGCCGAGCTGCGTGCGCTTTATCCGTACCTCGACGAGTATTCGGTCGCCTACGTTCTCCACTTCCCCGACGCCCACGGCCCCGACGGCAGCGAGCCGACCGACGCCCAGCTCGTGGTCGCGGGCGCGCTCGGCAAGATGGAGTTCCGCTGGGTGCTCGCCGACGGCAGCGGCAGCGCGGCCACCACTGAAGCCGGCGAGCGGCAGCGCCCGCCCGGGTCGCCGAAGCCCTGATCAGCGTGGCCACGCCTCCGGCGCCGGCTTCCCCCGCACCAGCACCGTGTCGCGCACCCAGGTGACGTCGTCGCGCCGCGGCCACGACAGCGTGTAGTGCAGCCCACGGCTCTCCTTGCGCTCCTGCGCGCAGGCGACGATCAGCCGCGCCACGTCGGCGAGGTTGCGCAGCTCGAGCAGGTCGCGCGTGATCAGGTAGCCCCAGTAGTATTCGTGGATCTCGTCGACCAGGTTGTCGAGCCGCCGCTGCGCCCGCGCCAGCCGCTTGTCGGTCCGTACGATGCCGACGTAGTTCCACATCAGCGCGCGGATCTCGTCCCAGTTCTGCTTGACGATCACGCCCTCGTCCGGCGGCACCGCGCTCCCCGGGTCCCAGTCCGGCACCCGCGCGAACGGCCCCGGCGACTGCGCTACCAGCTCCCGCGCGACCGACGCCGCGCGCCGCCCGAAGACCATCCCCTCGAGCAGCGAGTTCGACGCCAGCCGGTTCGCGCCGTGGAGCCCGGTGCAGGCCACCTCGCCGATGGCGAGCAATCCCGGAATCGAGGTCTGTCCAGTCAAGTCCGTGCAGACGCCGCCGCAGACGTAGTGCGCCGCCGGCACCACCGGGATCGGCGTGACCGCCATGTCGATGCCGAACGCCTGGCAGGTCGTGTAGATGTTCGGAAAGTGCTCGACCAGGAAGGCCTTCCCGAGGTGGGTCATGTCGAGGAAGGCGCAGTCGTCGCCGCGCCGCTTGAGCTCGCTGTCGATGCTGCGCGCGACCACATCGCGCGGCGCCAGCTCCTTGCGCGGGTCATAGCGCTCCATGAACGCTTCGCCCGCCTTGTTGCGCAGGATGCCGCCCTCGCCGCGCAGCGCTTCGCTGATCAGGAAGCTCTTGGCCTGCGGGTGGTAGAGGCAGGTGGGGTGGAACTGGATGAACTCGAGGTTTGCCACCGCGGCGCCAGCGCGATGGGCCATCGCCAGGCCGTCGCCGGTCGCGACGTCGGGATTCGAGGTGTAAAGATACACCTTTCCGGCGCCGCCCGTCGCCAGCACCACCGCCTTGCCGAGGAAGACGTGCACCGCGCCCGACCGCGTGTCGAGCGCGTAGCAGCCCAGCGCGCGGTCGCGGCCCGGCGAGGCCCCGAGCTTCGCCTCGGTGATGAGGTCGATGGCGGCGTGATCCTCGAAGAACTGCACGCCGGCCTCCTCGGCTGCGCGCAGCAGGCCCCGCTCGACCTCGCGGCCGGTCAAGTCCGCGACGTGCAGGATGCGGCGCTGCGAGTGCCCGCCTTCTCGCGTGAGATGGAAGCCGAAGGGCGTCGCGTCGCGGGTGAAGTCGACGCCGAGCTCGATCAGCTCGCGCACGCGGGCCGGGCCCTCCTCGATCGTGACGCGGACCGCGGGCTCGCGGCAGAGCCCCGCGCCTGCCACCAGCGTGTCCTGCACGTGCTGCTCGACGCTGTCTTGCGGCCCGAACACCGCCGCGATCCCGCCCTGCGCGTAGGCGGTGTTCGTCTCGGACCGCCCCCGCTTGGTGAGCACGGCGACGGACCCATGGCGGGCCGCCTGGAGGGCGAACGAGAGACCGGCGATTCCTGATCCGAGCACGAGACAGTCGAACTGGTGGCGCATGTAAGCCAACAGATACACCTTCAGCGCCAGAGGCAAACATTTGCCTGCCGGCTCTGCCGAGGGTTATCGTCAAATCTGGATCATGTCTCGTCTTGCCTTCCTTGCCGTCCTGGTCTTCCTGGGCCTGGGGGGCGCGCCCGCCATGGCGCGCTCGCAGGTCCACCTGTGGACCGACAAGGACGGCGTCGCCCATCTCGACGACGCGCCCGCGCCCTCGCGACGTCGCGTCCAGCGAAAGACGCCGCCGGCCCGCGCCGAGTTACACTGGTGGGAGCGCCGCAGCGACGCGCCGCCCGATCAGATCGACCGCGCCGCGCAGCTCTACAACATCCCGGCAGAGCTGGTCCGGGCGGTCATCGCCGTCGAGAGCGCAGGCGATGCGGGCGCCGTCTCGCAGAAGGGCGCGCAGGGTCTGATGCAGCTGATGCCCGGAACCGCTGGCGAGATGTACGTCGAAGATCCCGTCGATCCCCGGCAGAACATTTTCGGCGGCACGCGCTACCTCCGCCAGCTCGCCAACCAGTTCGGTGGCGACATGATGCTGGTCCTCGCCGCTTACAACGCCGGTCCCGAAGCTGTACGCAAGTACCGCGGCGTGCCGCCCTTCGAGGAGACGCGCCAGTACGTGCGCAAGGTGATGAGCCATTACTACGAGCTCAAGCGTCAGGCGCAGAAACAGAAACTGGCGCGGGCGGAGTCCGGGCCGTGACCGAGCCCCGGGGGGCCGAGACGGCAGCCGGCATCTTCGATGACGAGGATGCAGACCTGGTCGAGAACCATGAGTTCGACCGCACGCTCGCGCAGGGCACCGACGCGCTCCAGCGCGGCGACGCGGCCCTCGCCCGCAACACGCTGGAGAAGGCGCTGCGCTACAAACCGCGCAACCAGCGGGCGCGCAATCTTCTCGGCCTCTCGCTCTTCAAGCTGGGCGAGCTGGAGCGGGCCGAGTCCATCTATCGCGGCCTGATCGAGGACCACCCGGCCGATCCAACGTTGCGGGTAAACCTCGGCCTCGTCTTCCTCAAGTCGAACGCCTCGTCCGACGCCGTCCGCTGCTTCGAGACCGCGCTCGACCTCGCGCCCGATCACCAGAAGGCGCAGAACTATCTCGGCCTCGCGCTCGCGCAGAAGGGCGACATCGGCCGAGCGCGCGAGTGGTTCCGCAAGAGCGGCAACACGGCGATGGCCGACCGGATGAGCCAGGCTCTCGCCGCCTCGCCGGTGCGCGAGGTCGCGCAGGAGGCCGCGCGTGCGCTCAGCGTGGAGAAGCCGTTCAAGTCTGCGCTGGAGCGCGAGCCGACCACGGTCCCCTCCGATCCCGCCGCGCAGCAGGCGCACCAAAAAACCGACAAGATTCCGGCGATGGCCGCCGCCGCTGCGACCTTGAGCGCGGCCCTGTCCTCCGGCACCGCTGCGACCTCGAAGACCGCTGCGACTTCCGAGACCGCTGCGAGCTCCGCGACGCGAGCCGAGTCGCAGCCGACACCCGCGTTCGGCACCCGCTGGGTCGCGACCGATCCCGCGACCCCGGGCGCGCCCCCCGTCGCCCCGCGCGAGCAGCAGCCCACGCCCCTTGGCCGCCTCGCGGTCCACGCGCCCTCGCCCGAGGCCCCCCCGGCCGCCACGCCGTCCGAGGCCGCCGCCGAGCTGAGCGACGCGAGCGCTCTTGCGAGCTACACCAGCTCGACCATGCTGCTCGTGCCGGCGAACGCCGGCGGCTTCGGCATCGGTCCCAGCGAGGTCCTTATCCAGGTGAAGGGCGAGATGCTCACCCGCCTCGACGGCCTGGTCGCCAGCTGGGGCTCGGTGGTGATGAAGCCCGAGCTGAAGCGCTTCCGCGGCAAGGCCACCGACAAGCCGTTCGGCGAGGGGGCGCGGCGGATGCTGCGCGCCCTCGGCGAAGGCCGCTTCATCATCTCGCGCGAGGGCCGCCACTTCACCTCGCTCGAGCTCGGCGACGAGCCCGCCTACTTCCGCGAGGAGATCCTCTTCGCCTTTCAGGAGAGCATCGTCTTCGAGAACGGCCGCGTGCCGTCCAAGATCGGCTCCGACCTGCACCTGGTCCACCTGCGCGGCCGCGGCAAGCTGCTGCTGGTAACTGCCGGCAAGCCCAAGGCCGTCCAGATTATCAAGGGAGAGCCGATCCGCATCCCGATGGACCAGCTGGTCGGCTGGCACGGCCCGCTGATCCAGCCGCGGCTGGTGCCCATCGTCGAGGAAGCGCCGGAGCTGGGCATCGCGCTCGAGCTGGCCGGCGAGGGCCGCGCGCTGCTCGACGCGCCGGACGGCCGCTAGCCGTGGGTGCCGAAGCGATGTCCGCGCCCCTGACGCTCCCCCGCAAGCCGACCCGCCGCGAGCGGCTGCGCGCGGAGATCCTCAACGCCCCGAACATGATGACCATCGCGCGGATGGCGCTGATCCCGCTCTTCCTCGCTTTGCTGGCCTGGGAGAGCCGCCGCAACAGCTTCCTCGCCGCCGCCATCTTCGCGGTCGCCGCCATCACCGACTGGGTGGACGGCTGGCTCGCCCGCGTCTCCGGCAAGGTGACCACGCTCGGCAAGTTCCTCGACCCGCTCGCCGACAAGATCATCGTCACCGCCGCCCTCATCGAGCTCTTGCGGCTCGGCCGGGTGCCGGTCTGGGTGGTGGTGCTGATCCTCGCGCGCGAGTTCCTCATCTCCGGCCTGCGCACCATCGCGGTGAGCGAGGGCCTGGTGATCGCGGCCTCGCAGGGCGGCAAGTGGAAGACGTCCCTGCAGCTCACCAGCCTGATCTGCCTGATGCTCCACTACCACTACCCGATCGACTACCTCTTCGGGACGATCGAGACCGACTTCCAGGCGGTGGGACTGGTGATTCTCTACCTCTCGCTCATCCCCGGCATCTGGTCCGCGGTCGAGTACGTCCGCGCCTTCTACACGCTTGACACAGGAGAACAGCGAAGCTAGTTAGGTCGCCGCTTTGCGGAACTAGCTCAGTTGGTAGAGCGTCGCCTTGCCAAGGCGAAGGTCGCCAGTTCGAATCTGGTGTTCCGCTCCAATTCGAGGCCCGGATCTCGAACTAATCGAGGTCCGGGCTCTTTCATGTTTCTCGCCGCGCAAGGCGACGCCGTCGGTTCACATCGCTCCCAGCGCAGTTGCCGCAACTGCCGGTACTTCCTGGGCGGTCGCGCAGCCTGGTTTGCTCGAGCGAGCGCGACGTTTCGGTGTCCTGGAATAAAGATGGAACATCAGCGGCGTGCGAGCCATGGAGAGCAATGTCCCTCGCACTGGCTCTGTTGGGCGCCCTGCGCGCGGCGCTCAGAACCCGCACCGGCCTCACGCTCGACAACCTTGCGCTCCGGCAACAAGTCGCCATGATCCGCCGCCAACCGAAGCGACCGCAATTCGGGCGCCTCGATCGCTTGTCGTTGCCAAAACTCGATCGCAAGACTGGACGATGGGCGCGCGATCCCCTGAATCTTCTGCTGGGCTGTCCAAGCGGCGGTCGGCGATTCGGTGACGTTGAAGTGGACGACCTGCCGTCGATGATGGGAGCAGGACGACGAACACATACAGCACGCGGAAGGTCGCGGTTGGCACGGCGAAGAAGTCGACGGAGACGAGATCTTTGAGGTGGTTTTCGAGAAATGAGCGCCGCGTCTGCGATGGCGGCTTCGGTCGGCGTGGCATCAATCGCGCAACGGTGCGCTGAGATACGTCGAGGCCGAGCTTGAGCAGTTCGCCGTGGATGCGTGGCGCGCCCCAGAGTGGATTGGCGAGGGCCATCGTGCGAACGAGCGCCGCAAGATCCGAGGCGACCCGCGGTCGGCCGACCTGGCCGCGGTGCGACTTCCAGCTCCAGAAGGCGCCGCAACCCTGACGGTGCCAGCGAATCACGGTCTCGGGCCGAATGACGAGGAGTGCCTCTCGCCACCTGTTCCAGCGGCTTGACAGCCAGGTCCAGAAGAGGCGGTCGATCGGGCCGAACCGCGGTCGCTTCGCTCGCCGGTGGAGCAGGGCGAGCTGTTGGCGCAGGGCCAGGTTCTCGAGCGCGAGGTCCGCGCGGCTCTTCATTGCCGCACGCAGGGCGCCCAATAGAGCGAGCACGAAGGACAGGCCGCCATCGCTCGCACGACGGCGGCCCACTCGTCCACCCTCGGGATGGAATTCTGGCAAACCTGCAAATCCGGGTGGCTGCCCCGCCGATCCTTGGCGGGGTCAACAATGATCTTGCTCAATCGCATCAGAACGGATTGCGGCGCTGCCTCCCGGACCATCGTCCTCCGGTCGTTCATGTTGTTCCCCCGATGCGTGCTGCTGCCAAGCTCGAAGTTTTGTAGCGAATCGGGCGCCCAGGCTTCAAGCCGATGCCTTTTTTGACGGCTCGCGATCAAGCCGGCGTGGCCCGGTGTAGTGACTTCTTCGGGCGCGCTGCGGTATCCTCCGTCAGTATGCCGCTGACTCAGGATAATCTCGCCTCGGCTATCGAAAAACTCAGCACGTACGCGGTGGCTCAGTTCAACGCGGCGTACGCGATTGTGACCGCCGCACAAGTCCCGAATCCGACGGACGACCAAAAGAAGGCGCGGGCAGCGGAACTTGCAAAGGCGCAGGCTCAGATGACATCTGCGCTCCAGCAGCTCGTCCAGGCGGACACGATGTTCTCGGAGCAAAGGGGCCGGGAAGGCTACGCTGCGTTGGTGACGCTCTTGGAGAACACGAAAGACCTCGCAGCGTTGGCGTACGACCGCATCAAGGCGGTAATGCAAGACACCAGCGGCGGGACGTCTCAGGATCAGACGGCTCGCAACGAGCAGCTGGTCTCGCTCGCCAGCGTGCTACAGGCGCTGGCGCGCATTGATCCCGTGCCAGTCTGGCAGAAGGCTCCGTCGTCCGGCGGCGCGGCCGGGTGAAGCGGCGTCGCGAGAGTCATCGTTTGGTCCAGTCCCAAGTCGCGTTCATCCAGTACGAGGTTGCGCGACGGACAGCGCCCGGCTCACCTCCCTCCCCGATGAGCTGCCGAGCGACCGCCGACAAGTCGTCGGCGGGGTCGCCCAGGCTGGTTATCGAATCCAAGGGAAGGCGCAACGCCGCCTGATTTCCGAAGCCCGCGTGGAGTACTTGAGCCCGCACGGGAGAGGGGCCTTGCCAGGTCGGGCGCTTCCTGAACGCGCGCCATCGCTTGATTACCAACGGAGGCTTGAAGTCGTGCGGCATGCGATTGGCGCCGCTTGTGCTTCGGCGGCGCGACACCCGTCGCCGTGACAACAGACCGCGTCCTTGCCTTGCGAGTCGGCGCATCCATATCGACCCAGCCTTGGATGGGCACGGCCGTATCTAGTTGAACAAGAGTCAACCTCCATTGGTACACGACGGCGGCGCCGCACCGAGGCGGTGGATATTCCGATTGCGATCCGGGACTGGATTGACATCGGTTGGATCGGAGCGGACTGTTGTATCCGCACCACCGGGACAGGACGGCGCGATGCATCCACCCAGTCGGGCGACACAGCCAGCGCTGGCGCGTTCCATCCGGTCCATGTCGAGCGCAGCAAAGCAGGAGCGCTTTGCGCCTCCTGGAGGTGCGGCGCGGAATGCCGCGCGACTCCAGGCCAGCGTCGGCAATCAGGCCGTGCTGCGCGTCCAGCCGAGCGCGGTCGCTGTGCAGGCGAGGCTGAGAGTCGGTGCCCCAAATGATCCACTCGAGGCCGAGGCGGATCGCGCTGCGCGGCAGGTCATGGATGCAGCCGGCACCGCGGTTCCCATTGAAAGGCGGAGCGTGGCGTGCCCTGCCTGCGGCCCCGGCTGTGCGTGCAAAAGTGAGGCTGGCCCGGTCCGAGCCAGGCACGTTGCCGGGCGTATGGCGCTGCCGGTGATCGACGGGCTTCCGACGGAAGCGGGAATGCCGCTGCCTGGGTCGCTGGAGCACTTCTTCGGTGTCCGATTCGGGCAGAACTTCAGCGGCGTGCGGATCCATACCAGCCGTGCGGCGGCGAACGCGGCGGAGTCGCTGAACGCGCTCGCGTTCACTGCCGGCCCCAACATCTATTTCGGCGCTGCTCAATGGAGCCCTCATTCGACGGCGGGGCGCGAGCTGATCGCGCACGAGCTCGCGCACACCGTGCAGCAGGGTGCGACCACGCTGCCGTCATCGGCATCCCAGCCGACGATTGCACGCCGTGCGAGTAGCGAGGTTCCAGAAGTCCAGCGTCAGCCGAGGCCTCAGCGGCGGCGCGCACCGCAGAGCATCACGATCCGCTGGGAAGGAAGCATACGCGCGTCGATCTTCGCTTACGTCCGGCGGTTGGCGCGCTCGCCCGAAGAGGCGACTCGTATCACCGACCTGGTGCAGGGCGCCGTCAACGAGTATTCGACCGGCGGGCAGGCGGTGACGCACCAACAGTTCGAGCGCCAGTCTCACCTGAGGGGCGTCCTGCTCGATGAGCCGGTCGCGCAAGTGCTCAGAGGAGCGCTCGGAGCCGACGAACACCAGACGGCCCTGCTCGCCACGGCGGGTCGGATGCTCGAGGAGACCGATGCCCTGATCACAGGCATCGCAGTGGACGACGCAGTGGCGATGGCCGAGCGCAGCGGTCATCATGCTCCGGCGGCTGCCGTCGAGGCGAACTGGAGCGTGCTCGCCGGCAACGAAGACCTGTCGCGTTACTACCTCACGCTGATGGGGCGCTTCGCGGGCGTGTCACACAGCGACGCCACGACCGCGCTCGCGCAGGGCGGGCTCGCGCCCGAAGAGATCCTGCAGATCATCGGCGACGACGGCCGCAGGCGGTTTTTCACGCATCTCTTCACGCAAGGATATACCGAGTTCGCTCGGTCCGGCGGCACGGTGCAGCGGGCTTTCGAACCCCTCGAGGAGCGGATCTTCGAGCAGTTCAACTGGGGTAATCCGACGGCCACCCGGAACCTGCTGCAGATCGATCACAGCAGGGAAGGCGACCAGATCGCCATCGTTGACCGCACCAACGGCGTGCTCCTCTACGACTCACAGAACAACCCGTTGCGCGGCATCACCGGTCAAGGCTACCGCGACACGGGATACGTCGGGTCGGAGCCGATGCACCACGGCATCAACATCGCCGGCATCTCCGACCCGGTGTTGTTCGGGATCTTGAACGCGCTGCGCATGGACGTGACAGAGCCGACGCGGGCCGTGGCGCGCGGCGCGGACTTCTATTGGCACAACAGCGACCTCGTCAAGGAGCGTGTCATCGAGGGTCTGCCGGAGCTGGTGGTGCAACGCTTCGAAGAGATGCTGCCGGTGTTCGTGGGCTTCCTCACCGTTCACGGCGCCGCGACGGCGATGCTGGCGATGCCGCCGCCCTTCCCGGCGATCGGCGCCGCGATCCGCGGCACGCTCGCCATCGTCGGATGGGCGATGCAGATTGATTTCCTCGGCTCCGCGCTCGGGCACCTCGTCGAAGCGGGCTATCATTTGACCCGCATCGCGCCGCCGCAGGACGGGCGTCTCGACGATCTCTCGAACTTGCACCTGGAGCGTGCGGCGGTTCCCATCCGGGAGATGGTGGCGGACGTGGCGCTGGCGGTCGGGGCCGAAATGGCTGGCCGCTTCCTCGCAGCGGTGCGCGGACGCACGCGCCTCTCGATCGAGTGCACCCGTTGCCGGTTGCGGTTCCGCGTCGAGGAACCACTCAGGCTGCCGGAAGGAAGAGCGCGCGCGCTCGTCGAGGCCATGGCGCAGCGCACGGGCCGTTCGCCTGCCGAGGTCGAAGGGATGTTCCGGCTGGCGGGCAGGCTTGAACCGGCGGAGGCAGCCCGGCTGCGCGCTCTCGGAGAGCGCGCGGCCGCGGGGCATGCTCTCGACGAGGCTGCGGCCCGCGACTTGTCGGCGATGATGGACCGGCTGCGCGGCGGAGGGCCGGTCCCGGCCCCCGAAGCCGCGACCACCCGCGGGGAAGCACCGCGCGCGCGTCTGGATCCGCTGACGGGGGCGCCGCTGCAGGCCGGTACCGAAGGCCACATACGACAGCGTTGGTTCGAGTATCAGCAAACCCATCGCGAACGCTTCCCGGAGCTCGCCGATCGGCCCGACCCAGCCTGGGAGCGACAGTACCGCCAAATTCTCACCAACAGAATCGCCGGCGGCGAATTTCAGAATCTTGCGCTCAACCGTCTCGGGGTTCCGGAGAATTTCGAGGTCTTCATGGATCCGAGCGGGGAGGGCGGATTCCGTCCCGACGGGGTCCGTGATCTCGGCAACGGATCTCCTGTTTGGGGACGGCAGTATCACTTTGTCGAGGTCAAGGGCTGGGACTACATTTACAACGACACCACAGAGAGCCTCCACACAGAGAACCTCCACGCCATGCTGGACTACGTCGAGACCTTCCGAGGCTTCATCGAGGTCGTGGTCCGCTCAGCGGCCCACGAGCGGGGCGAAACCAGATTGAGTCGTCCGTTAGAAGACAGGCTCGCAAGGCTTGTTCGCAATGGACTCGCCAGGATCTATCGCTTTCCTTGAACGGAGCCGGAATGTTGATGTTGACCCACGTGAACCTCCCGCCCGGCCCTCTGCCGTCCAAGACGGGCGAGCCGTTGCTCCGCCACGTCCTAAACGATGTCCGGTGGATTGATCCGGATAAGTACGGCAAAGCGACGGCGCGCGAGTCGCTGCCCGCCGACCCTGCCGAGCGGCTGCGCCTCCTCGTGGAAAAGCTGCGCGGATGGGGGGTACTCGAACTGGCGCAGCCCAAAGCGAACATCACCTTCAGCATCGTTCCCGACCGGGAGTTTCAGCGTTCGTTCGCGGGCTACACCGCTTGGGGCGCGCCTGCCGCAGCGAAGTGCTTCGAGCTCAACAGCCAGCGCGACGGCGTTTGGAAGCTGATGGGGATCGTCCGTGCTCCGCTCGCCGTCGCCGCCCGCCAGGACGCCTATCGCGCATTCAGCCAGCGTTGGGTTCCGTCGCCGATTGGCGGAGAAGAGATGCGGTTGACAGTCCAGGATTACACGAAGGGTCTCGAACATCCACACTATCGGATGTGGTTCGGACCGGAGTACACCGCCTTCCTCGGCCCCGAGCATTTGGCCCGCGCCCCGGCGGTGGTCTCGCAGCCCCTCGATGGCGGTGGCTGGTTCGTGCAGGTGCTCGAACGCCCCGAGGACTGGGATCAGCCGGCCGGGATCGAAGCCGCGGCCCGCTTCGCCGCCGCCATCCCGCGTCGTGTCTTCTACGACCCGACCGATCCGGAACGCCCGCTCGAGGCTCCTAACTTCAACATTCCCGAGGGAAGGTAAGAATCAGATCCTCGATTGTCCCACTGCGCGTCACGAAGAATGCTTGACCCCTCTTGCTTTCCGTTCGTGCGGGGAGCAAGACAGACATTCAATCAAGCGTCGTAGGGGGACCGATGACGCAAATCGCAGCAGTTGGAGATGGGCCGATCGTTTTTGTCACGGATGCCGGCCAGCAGCTTTCTCTTCCGCTGGCCGAGATCTTCTTCGATGGGAATGGGGTCAATTCCAGCAATCCAGAAGTCACTGGCGCGTTTCAGGATTGGCTGAAGTATCTGGTTGCGCAAGGGCGACTCGGTCCAGGCAAGGTGCCCGCTCCTGGCATCGCGATGGTGTTCACCGCCGTGGCCCCGGGATCGACGGGCAACAACATCGTGGTGACGGTGGCCCAAAACACCGATCCGGCCAAAGTGGATGTCACGGTCACCGAGACGGACACGTATGAGGGACTGACCCTCGGTTCCCTGCCGAACGTCATCGGGGGCACCAGCGGGCCTCCCGGGACCAGGCCAAGCCTCGTGCGCGCCCAAGTCGCCCCCAGTGCGCCGGATCCAATCGCGGGTTCCGCTGTTCTCGTGGCAGCAACGAATCCGCCGAACTGGACGGTCGCAGGACCCGTCACGGGCGGGAATCCGACCACGTCGTTTACACTTGTGGCGGCGCGAACTGGCTCCGCTCCCACAGAATGGACGATCGCGGTTTCGAACGTCCAGCAGCCAGCCACCGGCTCCAAGACCTTCACGCTCACCGTGACGTGGACCAAGAAGGTGACTGCCGTCAGCGGGCTTGGCGACCTCAATCCTCAACTGGGGTTCGCGGTGACCGTTTCCGCGCCGGATGGATACAAGCGGCCGAAACCGGGCTCCATCAATCTCGCTGGCGGAACGGAGCCAACCGCGGCCACCCCGGCAAGAGCGACCCTGCCCGCAAGCGCTTGAAGCTTCTGTCCGATGATTTGCGCCAGGACGTAAGGAGAATTCATGCCCGTTTCCGTCTCGTATCCCGGCCTCTATATCGAAGAGGTACCCAGCTCGTCGCACGCCATCACGGCCGCGCCGACCTCGATCACCGCTTTCGTTGGTTACACGCATCCATTCAGGGGCGAGTGCGCAGAAAGAGGCGAGTGGGGCAGGGCAATCCGGATCTTCAACTTCACTGACTACGAGCGCATCTTCGGCGGGCTGTATCGCAGCACTTTCATCGACTCCAACGTCGCGTACGCGGTGAACCAGTTCTTCCTCAACGGCGGCTCCGACGCCTATGTGGTCGGCCTGCAGCCGCAATATTACGATTCCCAGGTCCCGCCAACGATCTCCCCCCAGCCCATCTCGCCCGCCAGCGCCAGCACAAGCGGAATCACTTTCACGGCCAGGCAGCTGACTGACGTGACCCGGATGACGATCACGATCGGCAACGTCAGGCCATCCCCGGCGAACGATACCGCGGACATCCTCATCACCTTCGGCTCGCAGGTGGAGTCCTACCGAGGCGTGAAGATCGCTGGCGCGGACCCTGCGACCATTACGGACTCGAACTTCATCGAAAAACGCCTCGCGTTGTCGCGGCTCGTGCAGGTGGCTCCGCAGGACCAGGTCCTTGGTCGGTATCCGGGCAGCTTCACGTCGGGGGCCATCGAGCTGTCGGCCTTGACGGTCCCCGCCACCCTCGCGGGTGGCTGGACGACGTTCAGCCCGCAGGACTTTCACGACGTCTTCGAGACCGACAGCTCGCTCGACAAGGTGGACATCTTCAACCTCCTCGTCGTCCCCGGGATCGCCGACGCGGGCATCTGGAGCACCGCCCTTGGCTTCTGCGAGCACAAGCGGGCTTTCTTCATCATCGATCCGCCTCCCAACTTGACCGCCGACGGGGCAGGAAGAGACCTGCCCAAGATCGCGGACGCCGTCCTCAACGGCACCGTGCCGACCGCCGTACCCAACGGCGCCTTCTACTTCCCCTACCTCAAGACGATCGATCCCATCACCAACGAGGTCATCGCCCTGCCGCCCAGCGGATTCGTGGCCGGAATCTGCGCCCGCATCGACACCAACCGTGGAGTCTGGAAGGCGCCTGCCGGTCTCGAGACCTCCATCCTCAACACCACCGGCGTCGTCGACGAGGGGAGGATGACCGACATGCGCCAGGGCACCCTGAACCCGCTCGGGGTGAACGTGCTGCGGTCGTTTCCCGGCAGCGGGACGGTGGTTTGGGGCGCACGAACCACCGTCACCGCCAACCCCGCATTCGAGCAGTGGCGATACGTGCCGGTGCGGCGCACCGCGCTGTTCATCGAGCAGACGCTCCTGCGCAATCTCGGATGGGTGGTGTTCGAGCCCAACGATGAGCCGCTGTGGTCCGCCATACGCATCAGCATCGAAAACTTCATGCTCTCGCTCTTCCGTCAGGCCGCCTTCCAGGGCGCCTCGCCGAGCCAGGCGTTCCGGGTCAAGTGCGACGCGAGCACCACGCTGCAGAGCGACATCGATCTCGGTATCGTCAACATCCTGGTCGGGTTCCGCCCGCTCAAGCCGGCCGAGTTCGTCATCATCAAGATCTCGCAGATCGCGGGTCAGGTGCAGGCGTAGGGGGGCGACCATGAGCAAGCCATTTTCCGTCAACATCAATCGCTTCGATCCGTACAAGAACTACCGCTTCCTCGTTTACCTCGGGGAATCGGTCCAGCCCGTCGCCGGCGTCAGCAAGGTGACGGGCATGAAGCGGTCTTCCGACGTCATCGATTACAAGGAAGGGGGCAACGCGATCACCTTGAAGGGGATCGGGCGCACCAAGTACGAGGCCATCACGCTCGAGCGCGGCGTGACCCATGATTCCGACTTCGAGAACTGGGCCAACGCGTCCCAGGTGCTGGACAAGGGGGCACCCAAGTCGTCGCTCGGGGACCTCCGCAAGACCGTGCGGATCGTCCTTCAAAACGAGGCTGGTCAGCCGGTGCACCAATACATCGTCTACCGCTGCTGGGTCTCGGAATACCAGGCGATCCCCGATCTCGATGCGGGAGGCAACGCCATCGCCCTCCAGCACGTCAAGCTGGAGAACGAGGGGTGGGAGCGGGATCTCACCATCGTAGAGCCGGACGAGAAGAAGACGTAACGTGGCAGCCGTCCGGCTTCCGGTAGCAGGCAGGGACGTCGTCTTGCGGCTGCCTGCCGGCGCAGAGGACATCTTGCTGCTCGAGGCAGGTCCGCTGGACCTGGGCGTGGCTCTCGCGCTCCTGTCACTCGTCGCAAGCTGCGCGGACGGCGCCCCGCTCGATCCTGCGACCTTGCCGATCGGCGACGTCGACGCGCTCCTTCTCCATCTGCGCCGGCGGGTGGTGGGCGACATCGTCAGCGCGGAGGAGGTCTGCACCGCTCCCGGCTGTCACGCGCACGTCGACATCACGTTCTCGATCCAGGCGTATCTTGAGCATCACCTGCCCGCCGCGCCGCCCGGCGTCCTGCCTTCGGGAGACGACGGATGGTACCGGCTGGAGGACCAGAACCTCGAGTTCCGGCTTCCGCGAGCCGCCGATCAGCTCGCGATCGCGCGCGCGCCGCAGCCCGAGCAGGCGCTGCTGCGGCGCTGCGTCCGCCCCGCGGACATCACCGAGCGGGAGCAACGGCAGGTGGAGGCGGCGATGGAGGCGATGGCCCCGAGCCTCTACTCCGAGCTCCAGGGCATCTGCCCGGAGTGCGGCGCGACCGTCGAGGCCAGCTTCGAGCCCTTGCAGTACACGCTGAGCGAGCTGCGCGAGCAGGCGGCCTTCGTTTACGAGGACGTCTGCGCGATCGCGCACCACTACCATTGGTCCGAGGCGGAGATCCTCGCGCTCCCCGCGGCGCGCCGGGCCCGCTACGTGGAGCTGGCCGAAGCCCAGCAGGCGCAGCAGGAAAGGACCAGGGCGTGATGCCGCGCGGAACGTATCTCCAGCAAGTCGCGCGCCGAGCGGTCCAGGACACCCCGGGCTTGCTGCGCCCGCGGCGGCTGGTGCGGTCGCTGCCCGCGACGCCGCCGGACGAGCCCGCGTTTGCCGCACGGGTACCGAGGACAGCCCCTTTGACGTTGCCGCCCGCCGGCCCGACCTGGCCGCGCGCAACCGCGCAGATCGACCCGCAACATATATGGAGCGATGACCCGGCGATCGCGGCAGAGCCGGCGGCACACGCCGTCATCGCGGCACCCGCCGTCATCGCGGCTCCCGCCGCGCCCTCCGACGCCGGACTCGCACCGGCGGCCCGGCGCGACGAGTCCCTGCCAATGGCGAGCGCCCATGACTCGGCCCCGGCGGACGCTCTCCAGTCGCAGCCAACGGAACCGCCCGCGGCCGCGCCACGGACCCAGCCGATCCCGAGAGCGCAAACCGAGCGGCTCCGGACGGAACCGAGGAGCAACGTCCGGCTCGGCCCGGACCCGCTGGCGGTCGCCCTCGCGGCGGCGGTGAGATGGACCACCTCCGGGGAGCAAACCGCTCCGATCGCCCGCCCTCACTCCGAGCGCGATCTTTCCGCGGCGCGTCCCGGGCGCGAGCCTGCCAGGACGGAAGCCGCGCACCGCGCCGGGCCGATCCGCGAGACGGTCATCCGCGAGATCGTCACCCGGCAGACGGCCGCGCGCGAGATGGCTGCTCGCGGAACGGGAGCGCGTGCGACACCGCCGCGGGGGCCGCCTCCTCGCGAGCCGCTGGGCCCGGGCGCCGCTGCGGCGCCTCGCGGGCGATCTGCAGCCGTGTCCGGTCCCGAGCGGTTCACCGGGATCCACATCGGAGCCGTCGAGGTGCACCTGCTCCCGGTGCCGGCGCCGCCGTCGGTCCCGCGCCCGCCCGCCGCCGCGCGCGTCGCACCGACCACCCAGCTGGCGCGCGGGTTCACGTCGGCCATCGGTCTTCGGCAGGGTTGACGGCCATGACGCTGGGACTCCTCGATCTCTCCATCGTGACCGATCGGCTGATCGACCACTTGAAAGCGTGCGTGCGCGCGTCCCAGCTATGGGTCGACGACCCGGGCTCCGCGCCCACTTTTTCCTGGACCGGCCTGGCGCCGGACGCCGCGCGGGCGGAGGACGGCTGTCAGGTCAGCGTCTACCTGTTCCACGTCGCCCCGGACAAATTCTATCGCAACACATTTCCGACGGGCGGCAGCGCACAGAAGATCCCCGAACAGCCGCTCGCGCTCACGCTCTATTACCTGGTCACGGCCCATTCGTCGAAGTCCTACATCGCGGAGCAGCAGGCGATGAGCATCGCCCTCAAGTGCTTCCACGAGCACTCCAGCATCAGCGCCACGGTGCCCCCGGGAGATCGGAGCGAGGAGTTTACGCTCACCCTCGAGCCCCAGACGATCGACGAGACCGGTAGGCTCTGGCAGTCGATCAGCAGCCCGATGCGGCTCTCGGCGGTCTACCGGGCCAGCGTCATCTTCATCGAGCCGCCGCCGCCGAAGGCGCCGAAACCGGTGCTGAAAGCGCCCGACTTCAAGCGGCCCCACGAGGTCGAGGCGTTCGAGATCATCCCCGGATCGATCGAGCTCACCGCGACCGCCTCCGCGACGGGGCTCGCCACGATCATCATCACCGACCGGAGCTTCACGGGCTTCGTCGTCGGCGGGACCGAGGCGCGGATTCGCGCGCTCCCGCTCGAGGCGACCACCAACAGCCCACTCACGCCCGGCCAGTTTCGTGTTGTCAGTCCGACCACGCTGGAGGTCCAGATTCCGCAATCCACTCCGCCGGGACGATACCTCCTCTCCGTGCGGCCAGACGCGGGCAAGCCGCTGATGGAGATCTGGCTGGACGTGCCATGAGGGAAGCGTCGCGCGAGATGAGGTCCGGGAGGGGCGACCGGCTGACGATCGCCGCGGAGCATTCCGCGACGGAGCCGGCCTTCCTGACCCGCATTCGCCTGCGCGCCCGCCGCCGTGTGCTCTGGCTCCGGAGCCTCTGGGCGGGCGACGCCACCGGCGGGCAGGGCCTTGCGATCTCGCATGTTGAGGTCGACCGGGTCCTGGCCGATCCGGACCAGCTCGCCCGCGCCGAGCTTGCGTTCTACGACAGCGATCCGGCGGTGCGCGATCTGGACGCCCCGATCCGTGCCGCCGATCTCGCCACCGCCGCGGACGAAATTCTCGGCCGGTTCCGACTCGACTTTGGCCTGCGCGATCCCGAGGTGGATCTCCTGACGCTGGCCCTCGCGGTCGAGGCGGACCCCTGGCTCCGTCGCGTCTTCGGATACATCCACGACGACGCGACCAGCAGCCTTCCGACTCCGTGGCTGGCGCGGCAGCTCTTCCAGTGGCCGGCCGGCACGCAGGTCGGACCGGACTCCGCGCTCCTTCGCTGGAGGATGGCGCGACCTTCGGACGGACAAGCCAATCCCTGGTCGGTCACCGCGTCTTGGGTGATCGACCCTCACATCGCCACCTGTCTCTTGCACGGAATCTCGCTCGATCCGCGCCTGGGAGGCGCGGCCAGGCTCGTGCCACCCTCGGCCGCCCGCAAGGTCCACTGCCTCTACCCTGCCGACCTCGCAGCGATGACGTCCTTCGTCCGCACGCTTTCGAAGGATGACGAGCAGTCGATCGAGATCCTGATCGCGGGTGCTGCCGGAGCCGGCAAGCGCACGCTCGCGATGCAGCTGTGCGACGAGTTCGACCTCGCGCTGCTGGTCGCCGACGCCGGCAAACTGATGGGCGCCGGCGTGGACCCGGCGGCGGCCGCCGAGGCGTTCGTGCAGGTGACCCGGACTGCCCGGCTCCTGCGCGCCGTCGTCTACTGGCACGACGCCGACGAGGCAATTCCCGCCGCCTGGCGCGATGCCACCCGGCGCGTTCCGCTGTCGCTTTTCGGCACCAGCCTCGCGGGCTCCGCCTCGCACGCCGTGAGCGAGGACGCCGCCCGCCGCACGGTGCGGCTCCCTCCGCTGACCCGCGCGGCGCGCTCCGGGCTGTGGTCGAAGCTGTCCGGGGAGCCCGTGCCACCGCCAGTGCTCGACTGGCCACTCCTGCCCTCGGATATCGCGCGCGCAGCGGCGGTGGCACGGGCGGGACCCGAGGCAGTGATAGACGCCTGCCGCGCGACCCTGCGGGCGGACTCCGGTTCGCTGGCGGCGCGCCTGCCCCGTCCGTACGTCTGGGACGACCTCGTCCTCCCACCGTCGGTGAGGCGCCACCTGGAAGAGTTCGAGGCGCAGGCGAAGCTCCGCTGGCCTGTCTATGAAGATTGGGGCTTCGGGCGGCTCTGTCCCATGGGTCGTGGCATCGCGGCGCTGTTCACCGGAAAGAGCGGCATGGGAAAGACCATGACGGCGCAGGTCCTCGCGCGCTCGCTCGGGATGGAGATCTACCGGGTCGATCTCGCCGGCGTGATGAGCAAGTACATCGGCGAGACCGAAAAGAACCTGCGCCAGGTCTTCGACTCCTGCGAGCGAGCGAATGTGCTGCTCTTCTTCGACGAGGCCGACGCGCTCTTTGGCCAGCGGACCAAGGTCAATGACGCGCAGGACCGGTTCGCCAACATCGGGATCGATTACCTCCTGCAGCGCATGGAGAACTTCGACGGAATCGCCGTCCTCGCGACCAACCGCAAGGGCGACATCGACACTGCCTTCCTGCGTCGGATCCGCTTCGTGGTCGACTTCCTCCCGCCGGGAGTCGACGAGCGCCGGCTCCTCTGGACGCTGGCCCTTCCGGCGCGCGCGCCGAACGGCGAGGAGCTGCTCGATTCGATCGACTGGGATCTCCTCGCGCAACGGTTCGACATGAGCGGAGCCGACATCAAGGCCGCGGCGATGGGCGCTGCCTTCCTCGCGCGCAGCGAGGGCGCGCGGATCGGAATGGCGCACGTGCTGCACGCGGGGCGGCGCGAGCTCGCCAAGCACGGTTTGCTCCTGCGCGCGGGCGAGTTGGAGGGATGAGGCAATGGACCTGCACGTCGATCGCCTGACTCTTCGACTGGAGGGGCTCTCCGAAGCGGACGCGCGCCGTCTCGCGGGACTCGTCGCGGAGTGCCTGGCGTCGGCGGATGCGCCCGGCGCGGCGTTCGCCACCGATCGGCTGCGCGTGAGCGTCGCACCTCGCCCCGGAGAAGCGCTCGAGTCGATGGCGCGACGGATCGCGGCCGAGATGTCCTACGCGCTGGCGAGGTGGTCATGAAGAAGGGCGCGCTGGTCGAGTACATGTCGGCCTTCGAGGTCGGGGTGCCGAACGTCGTCATCTTCCAGTACAACCCCGAGACGTTGCGCCATGTCTGGTCGCAGGCCGCGACCGCATCGGGGCAGTCCGGATCGAACCCGCTCGCCGTGACCGGCGAGCCGGGCGAGACCTTCTCGTTCAGCGTTTCGTTGGACGTCACCGACCAGCTGGCTGACCCGGATCTCGCGGTCAGAGCGATGGCCAAGAGTTTCGGGATCCATCCGCGGCTCGCCGCGCTGGAGATGCTGCTCTTTCCCACCGCCTCGGGTCCGCCGCTGCCGGCGTCCGCCGGCGAGAGCCGACCGACCCCGAGCGCCCAGGTGCCAACGGTGTTGTTCGTCTGGGGGGCGGCCCGGATCGTGCCGGTCCGGGTGACCAGCCTGACGATCACCGAGAAGCTCTACGACGAAGATCTCAATCCGACGCATGCCGATGCGCAAATCGAGCTGCGCGTGCTCACGCCGAGCGAGCTGCGGTCGGTCTCCGGACCGTTGGGCCCGATCGCCAGCGGAGCCTACCACTACACCCAGGGCCTGCGCGTGGCGGGGGCCGTGGCCAACCTCGGCGACGCAGCCCGCGCGGTGATCGGCATGCTCCCTTGACCATGAGGAACCATGTTTTACCCCAATAGCCGCTACGCGAACGCCGGCACGTATACCGCGCGCACGGCGAGCGGGGCGACCTTCACCGTCACCCGGCTGCCCATCCGTTTGCGGCCGGCCATTCGCGGGTTTCATCCGCGGGTGGACACGCAGCGTCCCGATCTGATCGCCTCGCGCTACCTCGGCGACGCGACCGCGTTCTGGCGGCTGTGTGACGCCGGCGACGCCATCGCCCCCGACGCGCTGGCCGCGCGCGACCTCGTCGGCGTCCCCGCGAAGGACCGCTGACCATGGGCGACACCTTCCAGGTGATGTTCGGTGATCCGGGTCAGGCCGCGCCGGCCTGGTTCTACGACCTCTTCACCTCCCTGGAAGTCGAGGAGAACGCCGATCTGCCCGGCGCGATCGAGATCACCCTGCCGATCGCCACCATGGGCGCGGCCGGATCGGAGGACCTCACCAACATCGGAAGAGACGAATTCCAGCCGTATGCGCGCATCGCGGTCGTGGCCACTCCCGAAAGTGGAACGAGCGAGTGCATCTTCGAGGGCTATGTCCTGTCGCACAAGATTCACCTCGATCGCGGCACGACCGCGGCGACGCTGCGGGTGTGGGGCCAGGACGTCTCGTGCCTGATGAACCTGAAGGAGCAGGTCCACGAGTGGGAGGACACCACCGACGGCAAGACCGCGAACGTCATCTTCCAGAGCTACGGTTTCATCGCGGCAGACGCGAACACGGACGACGACTCGCCCCAGCACACCAAGAGCGGACACACGCTCATGCAGCGGGCCACCGACGCCCAGTTCCTGCGCGATCGGGCGCGCCGCAACGGCAAGCTCTTCCGCGTGTGTTGCGGCGCCACGCCGGGAAGCAACACCGGCTACTTCATCACGCCCAAGATCGATTCGACCCCGGACGACGTGCCCCTGACCCTGAACCCGCCGGACGCCGCCACGGTCGATGCGCTGGACTTCGAGTGGGACATCGCGCGGCCCAGCACGGCGCTCGCCAAGGTGTTGCTGCTCACCAGCAAGGACTCGCAGAGCGGAGACTCAGCGCAATCCGGACTTTCGCCGATGGACGCTCGATCGCTTGCTGCCTTCACCGGCCAGACCGATAAGGCCATGGAGGCGCGACTCACCGCCGCTGCTGACAGCACCAGCGAGCTGCAGCGGCTCTCCGCGGCCCTGCTGACCGAGGCCGGCTGGTTCGTGCGCTGCGAGGGAGAGACCGATCTTGCCCGGCTGCACAAGGTGCTGCGCGTCGGCAGGGTCGTTCAGATCAATGGCGCCGGAAAGGTCCACTCGGGAAATTACTTCGTCTGGAGCGTGCGCCACACCATCACGGCGCAGGCGCATCGCATGAGGTTCGTGCTGGTCCGCAACGCGGTCGGCTCGCCCTGACCCGGAAGAGAAAGGCGCCGCAATGAATGAACAGACCCTGATGGAGCTCGTCGAGCGGATCCGGAGCCGGTTCTACGGAAAGTACCGGGGCACGGTCACGCAGATCGATGAGCCGACCGCGCGCATCAAGGCCAAGGTCCCCGCGGTGCTCGGCGATCTCGAGACCGGCTGGTGCATGCCGTGCGTGCCCTACGCTGGCGAACAGGCCGGGATCGCGTTCCTGCCCGAGGTCGACGCGGGCGTGTGGATCGAGTTCGAGGGCGGCGACGTCTCGTACCCGATCTGGGTCGGGTGCTACTGGCGCCAGAATCAGCTCCCCGCCCGCGTCAAGAAGGAAGTGAAGGTGATCAAGACCAAGGGCAACCAGCAGATCGTCTTCGACGACAAGGATCACGCGATCATCATCACCGACTCTAACGAGAACCGCGTGACGCTCGATCGCGACGGCGTCACCATCGTCCGCAAGTCCGGCAAGATTGCCGTCACCGAGGACAAGGTCAGCGTCAACGACGGCGCGATGGAGGTCACCTAATGGCTTCGCACTTCCTGACCACCACCAGCTCGCTGTCTTGCCCGCACGGGGGAACCGTCACCTCCTCCACGTCGAATACGCGGGTCAAAGCCGAGGGAAACTTTGTCGTGCGCTCAACCGACACCTGCACCGTCGGCGGGTGCTCCTTCACCATCGGGAACTCGCCTCACCCGTGCGTGCGGGTGCAATGGGACGTGCATGCCGAGAGGCACACGTCGGACGGCGATCCATCGCTGACCGAGGAGAGCGTCGGGTTTTGCCTCGCGGGTGATGGCGGAATGCAGGGGACCGTGGTGATTGCGTCGACGCAGTCGCGCGGCGCGGGGACCTGACCGATGCCGGCCGAGCGCCATGACTATGCATTTCCGTTCCGGATCGACCCGGCGTCGCGCCAGGCGCAGCGGGCGGATTATGAGGCCCACGTCAAGCAGATGGTGTTCCAGGTGCTGCTGACCTCGCCCGGCGAGCGCGCGGACCTGCCGGAGTTTGGCTGCGGCCTGCGGGCGCTGGTCTTCGCCGGCAACTCCGACGCGGTCTCGGCCACCGCGCAGATGCTGGTGCAGCAGGCTCTCGCGACCTGGCTGTCCGAGCACCTCACGGTGCGGAAGGTCGAGGTGCTGCCGCCCGAGGCCACCCCGGAGGAGGACCAGATCGGGGTGCGGGTCGAGTACGTGCTGGTGTCAACGCGTGCGACCCAGCGCGTGGACGTGCGGGTGGTGTGAAATGACCTCCGGACACGACCGGCGAGCAAAGCTCGCGTCTCAATCGACGGTGAACGGCATCGAGTTCGTCGAGGTCTTGGATCCCGGTCAGACGCGGCTCCGCGTGCACTTCATCAACGCATCGCCCAGCCGGATGGCGCTGGAGGCAAGCATTACCGGGGGCGAGACCATCGCGCAGGTGCCGGTCGTGACTCCGCCCGTCTGGGGCACCGACCGGGCGGGGCGGCCGACGCTTGACCTCCAGGTCGCCTCGCCCGGCGACTTCTCCACCTACCAGCTGCGCCTCCTCGCGGCCACCGTGCCGCCCAGCCCGAGCCCGCTGCTCGATCCGTTCTTCGATCACGTCGATTTCTCCTTCAAGGCGGGCTGCCCATCGACCCTCGATTGCGAGGCGCCGCAGCTGGAGTGCCCGCCGCTGCCCGGCTCCGCGCCGCCCATCGACTACCTCGCGAAGGACTTCCAGAGCTTCCGCAAGGCGCTGTCCGACTTCTCGGCGCTGCGGTACCCGGCCTGGCAAGAGCGCTCGGAAGCCGACTTCGGCGTCATGTTCATGGAGGCCCTGGCCAGCGTGGCGGATGATCTCAGCTACCAGCAGGACCGGATCGCGGCGGAGGGCTGGATCGAGACGGCCACCCAGCGCCGGTCGCTGGTTCGGTTGGCCCGGCTGGTGGACTACGAGCCGCGCGTCGCCACGGCCGCGCGGGTCTTGCTCGAGCTCGAGATGGTCGCGACGGCGAGCGACCCCATCCCGGGTGGGCTTCTGGTCAGCGCGCTGGCGCCCGACGGTACTTCGGTGGACTTCGAGACCGGAACCGGCCTCGACAACCAGGACACGTACCCCTCCAGGCCCGAATGGAACGCGATGCGGCCGTATTGGTGGGACGACCAGCAGCAGTGCCTGTTGCCCGGGGCCACGGAGATGTGGATCGAGGATCCGGGGTCCACGCCCCTCGCTCCCGACCAGCTCGTGCTCATCGACACCACCGCGGAACCGGAAGCCGATCCGCCGGTGCGCGAGATCGTCAGGCTCGTCGAGGTTGATCCTCCGATTACCGACCCGCTCTACGGCGTGCAGCTGGTCCGCATTGCCTGGCGCGCGGAGGATGCGTTGCGCTTCGAGCACGACCTGACGCGGACCCGTCTCGGCGGCAACCTCGTCCCGGCGACCCAAGGCCGTCGCTCCGCCGAGCGCTTCATCACCACGCGGAAACCATGGACGCCGTCGCGTGGCGTGCCGCGGGCCATCGTGCGCACCGGCGCCAACAACACCGCACAATTCCTCCACACGCTGCGCGACGCGCCCCTGGCCTGGCTGGCGCAGGACGATCCGTCAGAGTCGCCGCGGCCCGAGCTCCGCGTGACCGAGCTCGGCGCCGCCGGCAAGGTGTGGACCTGGTACCGGAGCCTCCTGGATACGACTCCCATCAAGGAGATCGTCACCATCGATCCCATGCGGTACCGCGCCACCGACGCCGCCGAAGGAATGGCGGACTACGACGGCAGCGACGGCGACACCATCCGCTTCGGCGACGGTGTCTTCGGTGCGATCCCCGCGGACGACACCGTCTTCGAGGTGACCTATCGATCCGGGGGCGGCACGCGCGGCAACCTCGCCGCCAACGCCATCAACCGCGTCGACCCCGCCCATCGGATCGCGTCGCAGATCGTCTCGGCCGCCAATCCGCTGCCGGCCGTTGGCGGCCGCGATGCCGAGTCCGCGGAACAAGTGCGCGAGATGGCGCCGCAGGCATTCCGCGCAAAGCAGTACCGTGCTGTCCGCTCCGGGGACTATGAGGACGCGGCGATGACTTTGCCCTGGGTGCAGCGGGCGGGCAGCGCATTCCGGTACACCGGGAGCTGGCTGACCGTCTTCACCGCGGTCGATCCGAAGGACAGCGAATCGCTCTCGCCCGGCCCGAACGCCGACCTCACCGGTCTCCTCAACCGCTACCGCCTCGCCGGTTACGAGTCCTTCACCCTCGCCCCGCGGTACGCGTCGCTCGATCTCGGCGTCACGGTGTGCGCGCGCCCCGGAGCGTTCAGCGCCGACGTGAAGCAAGCCGTACTCAAGGCCTTGGACGCCAGCAGGCACGCCGACGGGACCAGCGGGTTCTTCCACCCCAATCGCTTCACCTTCGGCGTGGCCCTCGAGCGCAGCGCTCTCGAGGCGGCGGTCCAGGAGGTACCCGGCGTGGACGGCGTGGTGGACGTCGTCTACCGCCGGCGTGGGTACACGCCCGGCCTGGTGCCAATGCCCGACTTCGTCCGGCCCGCGCAAGACGAGATCGTGCGCGTGGACAACGATCCGAGCCGGCCGGAAGCCGGCTCGCTGCGCGTCGATGTGTTGGGTGGCAAATGAGCGCCCCGACAGAGTGCCCCTGCGAGGTCTTCGTTCATCCCCGGACCATCTTCAATCCGCCGGGCCGCGCTTCCCTCGATTACCGCGTCGGCGACTATGTGGCGTTCCGCCATGCGCTGCTGCGCTCGCGTCCAGGCGAGACGGCGCTCACCGACTGGCACCCGACCGAGGGGAGCGACCTCGCTCTCCAGATGCTGGAGTGGTGGGCCTACCTCGCCGACGTGCTCGCGTTCTACAATGAGCGCGCGCTCCAGGAAGTGCTCCTGCGCACGGCGGTCCGCCCCGAGGATGTCCGGCGCATCATCCGGCTGCTGGGCTACCGGCCGCGTCCTGGCATCGGCGCGACCGGCGTCGTCGCGGCGCTGACGGATAGCCCGCGGTCATTCGTCATTCCGAGCGGGTTCCCGCTCGAGGGTGGGTCCGCGCCGGGTGAGCCGGCGCAGATCTTCGAGCTGGATGGCGATGTCGAGATTGGCGAGCTCGGGCGACCGCTGCCCTTCTCGGCGCGGTTCTCCTCGGCCCCGGGCGGGCTGGGTACGACGACCTGGACAGGCCCCGCCCCGAGGGACGCGACCGGCTTCTTCGTCAATTTTTTTCCGGCCAGGGTGCTGCTGCCCCCGGGGCCCGGGCTCACGGTCCAGGAAGGGGAGCTGTTCAAGTTCACTCTCGATGGTGCCATCACCAACGTGAAGCGCGACGACGTCATCCTGGTCTTGAAGCGGAGTTGGGACGGGGAGCAGCCGAGCGGCTCGCCCGCGGGACTCGGCGAATCCGGCTATGCGCTGGTCACGGTCCGCGACGTCATTCCCTTCTGGGACCAGGTCGAGCACGCGTACACCGAGGTGACGGCCGTCTCCGCGCACAACTTGCCCGAGGGCCTGGCACACAGCCAGTACCGCATCCTCCGGGCCACAAAGCTCGCGCATCTCTGGCTGTACCACGACCGTTACCCTGGCTCTTCGGACCCCTCGTTGATGGACGCTAGCCTGGCGCAACAGTTCCTGGAGGGCCTATTCAGTCCGTTCGCTTTCATCTTCGGCGGCGGGCCCCCCAGCCAGCCTATCGAGGATCCACGCGTCCTTGCCGGCGCCTCGCTGCTCGATAACAAGCTCGGTGCCGCACATCTGGAGGGGATCACGCGAGGGATCAGCGCGGGCGATCCCGTGCTGTTCGAGAAGACGGCCGAAGGGGGCCTCAACTGGCTGTTCAAGCAGATCAGTGGCGGATTCCTAGGAGCATTGCTGCAACAACTGCTCGATTACTTCGAAACTCCGCGCCCGCAGCTCGTGAAGGTCACCGGATATTCCGAGCAGATATGGTACGCCAACGCACCCCAGTCCGACCGGTACGGCCAGGGACCGCCGATTGGCCCGCCCAGCAATTCTTCGCCCCCGATTCCCATCCCTCATTCCAAGCTCACCTTCGCCGCAAATGGTGACCTCGACAGGATGGCCCAACGCGACCAAGGCCTGAAGGCCATCGTGATCCATTACGGCTGGAAGGAGGTCGGACAGCTCATCGGCCCTCCCGCTCCCGGCAAACCCACGGCCGTGGACGTGCCCGCGCCGCCGGCCTTGCCGGCCGGACGGACGGCGCCGGTGCTGGTCACGGACGCGATCGGCAACGGCGTCCCCGGCTGGATCGGGACGACGGGCAGCACTTTCGGGAAGGATCTCGTTCCCCCGCTGCGGGCGCTGCTGCACCTGTTGCCGGTCTCCCGCGGCCAGACGGTCTCGAGCGAGATCCTCGGAAGCGGCGACCCCACCCTGATCGGGCAGGAGTTCGTGCTCAAGCGCTCGCCGCTCACCTATCTGGCCGGTACCGGTCCGCGATCGTTCAACGGATACCGGAGCACGCTGCGGGTCCGCGTCGACTGGATCGAATGGCGCGAAGTCCCCAGCTTCTATGGCGTGGCGCCCGACGCACGCGTGTTCGTCACCCGCGAGGACGACGAGCAGAAGACCCACGTCCGATTCGGCGATGGCGAGAACGGTGCAAGGCTGCCCGCCGGCAGGGAGAACGTGGTCGCTCAATACCGCTACGGCAGCGGCGCCGCGGTGCCTCCCGTCGGGACGCTCACCTCGATCCTCAAGCCCCAGCCGGGGCTCCAGGCGATCGAGAATCCGGTCGCGCCGGGCGGCGGCGCCGATCCCGATCCGCCTGAACAGGTCCGCCGTTACGCGCCGCGCTCGGTGCTCACCTTCGGCCGCGCTGTCTCCGGCGACGACTACGAAGCGGTCGCGGCACAGACGCCCGGGGTGAGGCGGGCGCGGTCCTACTTCAGCTGGGACGGCGCCTCCCAGCGCAGCCTGGTCAAGGTCTTTGTCGGGGACGATGACGCTGTGGTCGCGGCAGCCACCGAGGCGCTCCGCGCGTTCGCCGATCCGAATCGGCCGGTCCTCGTCGCGCTGGCGGCGCCGCTGTATCCCGATCTCAGGCTCACGCTGGAGGTCGATCCAGCGTACGACCCGGACCTCGTCCAGGCCGCGGTCATCACGGCGCTGCTCGACCCGCGTGCCGAGCCTTTCGGGACCGAGGTCGTCCAGATCGGCCAGATCGTCTACGACAGCTACATCTATGACGCCTGCCTGCGCGTCCCGGGCGTGGTCGCGGTCCGCGGATTGGAATTCCGCGTCTGGATTCGGGTGCCGGTCCCAATCTTAGACCGCCTCGACGCCTGGTGGTCCGCGCGCGGGCTTGGCTTCGAGATGGCCGACCAGTTGCGATTGGACTCCGGAAAACGCCACTCGCCTGGCGAGGGAAACTTCTATCTGCTTCGTGGAGACCGCCTCCACGTCAGCGCGGAGGTCGCGCGCCATGGCGAATGATCCGGATCGGTACGAGGCCTGGTACGCCGAGAAGCTCTGGAACCTGCTCCCGGCGATCTATCGCGCCGAGGACTCGGACGATTTCAATCGCAAAGGCCCGCTCCGGGAGCTGGTCGAGCGCGTCGGTGCACAGGCCGCGGTCGTTCGCCGCAGCATCGACCGCCTCTGGGAAGACCAGTCGATCGAGACCTGCGACGACTGGGTCATCGCCTACCTGGGCGAGCTCCTGCAAACCAATCTGGTTGCCAGTCTCGACGCGCGTGGGCGACGAGTCGACGTCGCCAGGACCATCTATTACCGGCGTCGCAAGGGCACCATCGGCCTCCTCGAAGAGCTCGCCAGCGACATCACCGGCTGGAGCGCGCGCGCGGTCGAGTTCTTCCATCGGCTGGGGCGCACCCGGCACGGCCTCGACCCTGCGATCGGTTTTCCTGTGCTGCCGACATTTTCGGCCGTCGCTCACGCGGGCGCGAGCTCGGGCACCCTGAGGCTCGGAGGCTCGCCGCTGAACAATCACAGCATTTCGGTGAGCATCGACGTCGCCGGCCAGGTGGCGGTGGCCTCCTGGTCGACCAGCATCGACGGAGCGGGCTGGGTCTCGCAGGGCACTGCTTCGAGCGCGACCCTCGACCCGCCGGGTGGCGGGACGATCGTGGTGATGCTGGTCAACGGTGGCGGCACGCCGAGCTTCGTCCTCAACGACACCTTTACCTTCGTGGTGACCGCCGATCCGCGCCTGCGGTTGCAGCTGGCGCAGGGGCTGATCGGCGCGCGCACTCTCACCGGTGCTGGTGGCCTTGCGGATCTGCGCAACGTGCACGGTGCCGCCCTGACCAACACCCCTTTCGACGAGTTCTTCCACACCGCCGACGTCCGGAGGGGCCGGGGAATGACCGGCTGGCACGACATCCCGCGCCTCGGCGTGTTCTTGTGGCGGTTGAAGAGCCTGCCGGTCGCGCAGGTCACGCCGGTCAGGGACAAGACCTGTCCCAACCAGTACACCTTCGACCCGACCGGGCGGGACATCCCCCTCTTCGCGGCCGGCGCTCGGCCCTTCGGCGACCAGTGGGTCTCACCGCAGCCGCACCAGCTCCCGGGGCCGATCACGGCGGATCTGATCAAGGTCGCGCTGCTCGATCTCTATCGCGACCCGCGGCCGGATGCTCCTGCGAGCTCGCTGGCCGTGTACCGCAAGCTCGGCTCCCTCTACGATCTGATTCCAGCGGTGGAGATCTCATCCGATCCGCGCCAGCGGGCGGGCAGGCCGTGGATCGATGCGGAGCGCGGGAGGATCGTCTGGCCCGCCGCGCCCACCGACGGACCGTTCCGCGTGAGCTACCATCACGGCTTCTCGTCCGAGATCGGTGCAGGGGCCTACGATCGCCTCGCCCCGGGAGCGTCGGAAGAGGAGCCGCCGTTGCCGGTCACCCTCGTCAACGAGGGGGTTCCGCTGGCGCCGGCGCTGCTGCACCTAGACCCAAGCAGCAGCGCGCTCAGCGGCACGGTCGTGATCGGCGACTCGGTCACCTATCCGACGGTCGCCGATCTGGATCTCATCGACCACGTCGAGCTGCGCGCGGAGAACAAGCAGCGCCCGGTCATCCGCCCGGATGCCGCCAGGTGGGTGTTCACCGGAAGAGGCGACGCGACGCTCGCGCTCCGCGGCCTCTTCATCAGCGGCGGCTGTGACCTCGTGCTGCAAGGCTCGTTCGACCGGGTGACCCTCTCGTGTTGCACGCTCGACCCCGGGAGCTGGAACCCGGCTCCTCCTCGACCCGGATGGCGACTTGCCGCGGATGGCCGCAAGCTGGCGGCGACCCGGTTGTCGATCCGGGGCAGGGTGCGGCTGCTGGAGATCGAGCGCTGCATCACCGGACCGATCCTCACCGAGCGAGCCCCCGATGGTAGCCGGGGCCTGGTCGAGTCGGTCGCGGTGCGCGACAGCATCGTGCAGGGGGCGGATTACGAGGCATTGGCGATCTCCTTGAGCACCGGTCAGGTCGCGCTCTCGCGCTGCACGGTCCTCGGCTGGGCGCAGGTCCACCGTTTGGACGCAAGCGAATGCATCCTCCACGACTTCGTCGGTGTCGACGACTGCCAGCACGGCTGCGTGCGCTTCAGCGCGTATTCCACCGGCAGCGTCCTGCCGCGGCAATACGAGAGCGTGCCGGAGCGGCCGCGCGCCGGGCTGTTCGCGTCGCGCGAATTCGGGCGGCCCGAGTACGCGCAGCTCCTTGCCACCGCGAGCAGCGCGATTGCGGGGGGCGCCGAGGACGGCTCCGAGATGGGGGCCTTCTCGCGGGAGAAGAGCGCGGTCAAGGAGCGCAGCCTCCTCATCAAGTACCAGGAGTACCTGCCGCTCGGGCTTGAGCCGGTGGTCATCCACGTAACCTGACAGGGGTCTTGAATGGGCAGCGATAGAGCGCGCAGATCCTACGATGCCGGCAGGATGTACCGGTCGATCGTTTCGCAGCAAGGGCGGGTTACCGTCGAGGCGGACGCGAACGAGGCCGAGGAGATCCGCGCCGAGGAGTCGCGCGCCGAGCTGATCGACATCATCGGGCCGACCGGCGCGCCGGACGGCGGGTTCGAGATCTCGGTACCCGCCGCCGGCTCCGGGCCGTTCGATTTCGACATCGGGGAAGGGACGCTCTACGTCGGGGGCATGCGGGTCCGCAACGCTGAGCCGCAGGCGACGTACCTCGGACAGCAGCGGACCGAATGGGTCGACTACCCCACCGGGCGCCCGGCCCCTTATCCGACCAATACCGCGCCGTTCAGCGAGGCGATCTACCTCGCCGTTACCGAGCAGGAGGTTTGCGCAGTCGAGGATGCGGCGCTGCGCGAGGTCGCTCTCGGCGGTCCCGACACCGCGTCGCGCACGCGCCTGATCCAGCGGGTACAGCGGCTGCCCGTCAACGATTCGGGCTGCGAGACCGCGTTCTCCGACGCGCTGGAGGTGGCCTACCCGGGGCGCGTCGCTTTCGATCCGGCGACCATGCGGCTCGACTCGACGATGATGCTGCGTGTCGACCTCGTTCCCGACCCCACCGCCGCCGGCGACGCGTGTCAACCGACCGCGCAGACCGGCTTTCTGGGCCCGGAGAACCAGTTGATTCGCGTGCAGGTGACCGGCGACGAAAGGATGCTTTGGGGCTGGGACAATGCGTCCTTCCTGTATCGCGTGACCCTCACGGGCCCGAGGACGCTCCGGCTCGATGGCATTCCCGTCGACGTCTATCACCAACCGAGCGCGAGGCAGTGGGTGGAGGTACTGGGTACCGCCGTGGACTTCGGAGATGGGGCGCGCATCGCCTCCGCGGTCGGCGCGGTGATGCAAGTCGATAGCTACGACCCCACCGTGCGGACAGTGACGCTGGACGCGGCGTTGCCGGCTGATTTCGTCGAACACCTCCCGCCGCAGGTGTTCCTGCGAATCTGGGAAAACCAGTTCGCCTTCGCGGCCGACGAGAACACCGCCACTGAGCTGGTCGCGTCGAATGGAACCGGCACCGGTGTACGCGTGTACACCAAGGGCGCTGCTCGCGCCCCCGGCGATTACTGGATGATCGGAGTGCGGCCGGGAATGCCGCACGCGTTCCTCCCGGCGCGCCTCGCCCGGTTCCAGTCACCCGATGGGCCGAAGCGCTGGGCGGTGCCGCTGGCGCTGATCAACTGGCATGCAGATCTGAAGACCGCAGAAGTGGCCGATTGCCGCCGGCGGTTCCAGGACCTGGTGGACGATGACCTCGAGTTTCACAACCAGCATCTCCACGGCTGGGGCGTGGTCTGCGGCCTGCAGGTGCAATGCATGACGACCGACTATGCGGATGCCCACAAGCTCGGGAAGCCGCGCGAGGCGGTGATCGTGCGCGATGGCTATGCCCTCCATCCGACGGGCGCCGACATCCGGCTCGAGTCAACTGCCGACGACACCATCACTGCGCTCGCGCTGGGCGATCTTGCGGTCGCCGAGGGCACGCTGTCGCGCAACTCCGACGGGAAGCTCGCCGACGGCACGGTCAGCCTCTGGATCGACAAGCGCCGCGCCTTCCATGCCGAGACGTATGTCCACCCGGAGAATCCCTGGGAGGAGCTGCTCGATGGCACCATCCTTCTCGACATCTACAAGGACTGCATCCTGAACGTGATCAAGTTCGTGAAGGGCCAGCTGACTCCCGGCGCGGCAGACGGGCCGGTCGGGCTGGCGGCCAAGCGTCTGATCGCGCTCATGAACCTGTTGTGGCAGATCGCGAATCAGACCAACAGCATCCACATCTTCATCTCGGGCGAGAAGGATCCGTCCGCGCCGGGCGCCGATAACGAGGAGGACGCAATCCTGCGCGCCTTCTTCGATGGCCTCAAGAACTTGCTCCAGAGCAAGACCTTCTGCGCGATGTTCGACGACCTCGTTTACCCGCCCTATGACATCCTTCGCAGCAACCTGCCTGCGAATACGCCTCATCCGACGACGATCTTCGGCGCGGGTATGCACAGCCGAATCCGGGTCCACCCCGGCCGGCCGCTCGCCTTTACCTGCGGCGGCGACGGCAAGGTGAACGTCTACGATCTCGTGGGCAAGAAGCTGATCGCGTCGGTCGACTTCCCGGTTGCCCTCGCCGACGTCCAGGACATCGCGTTCGCTCCCGTCGGCAACGACAAGGACATCTACGCGATCGCCTGGACCGGTCAAGCCAAGGTCGACAGCGTGTTCGTCGTCGGCGCCGTCGCTGCCGACGGAACGCTCAGCTGGAACACCAACCAGGTGCCGTGCCCGCTGATGAAGCTGGTGACCCTCGCGACCAGCGACGCGTCGCCCGGGTTGGTCTATGCGGCGGCTCGCGGTCTCGGGATCTACCAGTTCAATCCGGGCGCGACGACGGCTCCGACGCAGCTGTCGTCGTTCTTTGCGACCGGTCACCTGGTGGCCTCCGGGCTGGGCGGCACCACTGTTCTCTACGCCGGTGCGCACAGCAGCGACATGAACCCGGTCGCCTTCGATCAACTCCTCGGAGTCAGCGCCACCCCGGCGGCGGCGCACCGGTCCTTCGCCCTGCCTCTGAACGGGACGATCGCGGGGCTCGGGCACGACGATCTCGCGCTGGTCCCGTCGCCCGACAAGAAATCGGAATCGCTCTACGCGATCATCGACGGGGTCGGCCAGTCCAAGAGACTCGCCATCTGGACCACCACCGTCGTGACGGATTCCGGCACGCAACCGCAGTTTGTGGTGGACCTGGGTGTCAGCTCGTCCAGCCGGGTCGCGTACAGCGCCGCCGGAGGATGGTCGATGATCACCTACGAGAACGCGTATGTCGGCCGTGCTTACCGGCCGGGCCAGTCCACCATCGAGACAGAGATCCATCCGCTGCAGATTGGCCCGGTGTCGATCGCCACCGACGCCGCGGGTCGCTGGTTCTATGTCCTAGAGTACGGGAGCAGGACCATCACCGCCGTCCCGGCCACCGCCGACGCGGCGAGCCCCTGGCGCTCGACCATCGACCTCGCCGCCCTCGCGAAATACCGGCACGGCGCGATAACCGTGTTCGCAAAGGCGATAGGCCGTCTTGCGCAGTACCTCAAGGACTGCGTCTGCGAGCATCTGCTCATTCAGTGCCCGAAGGCCGAG
>JAYWBT010000181.1:0-10297 GCA_043781235.1 Deltaproteobacteria bacterium | reverse complement strand
GCGAGCTGGTCGAGGGCGTGCAGCCTCAAACAGCCGCGCAGCTGACGCGCCCACTGGGCGTCGGCGAAGAAGAGATCGTCATCCCGCTGCCGCTCTGGGCCCAGCTGGGCCGCGGACGCATCTCGGCCACCAGCCAGATCATGGCGTCGCCGTTCTCGGTCAAGGGCCAGGCTCCGCCGCTGGGCGCCTACCAGCTGGTGCGCCCGTTCAATGGACCGGCCGACTTCACCAACGGCGCGCCCGGAGGGACGCCCGGAATCGTCACGCTGCAGGGGCCTGCAAACCTCGAGCTCGTCGCCGGCCGCGGGCCGGGCGGCAACGTCACCGCGCAGTCGCTCGGCGGCCGAATGATGCTCGGCCGGGTTGCCGTCGACGACGGCGAGTCGGTGTTTTCGCCGCGCGGCCGCATGCGCGTCGGCGCGCCGCTCGATCCTGCCGCGCTGCAGGTGCGGCTCGAGGCCGCGCGGCAGGCCAAGGCGGCGCAGGCCGCAGCAGAGAATGGCAGGCTCGTCTCCGCCGCGCGGGCCACGCTGCCGCCGGTGCCCAACCAAACCTCGGCCTCGTTCATCGATGGCTCGTACGCCGGCGGCGCGCGGCTCGCCCCGCAGCGTTCCATGGCGGGCGCCCTCCAGTCCTCTCTGCGCATGAGCGACGGCGTCTCCGGGCGCTTGATTCCGGGCCGTTCGATGGGCCAGTCGCAGGCCGCCGGCCGCGCCAGCGCCCCGTCGAGCAGCGCGGCATTCTCTGGATTGGCCCCTGGAGCCTGGAGCGGCGACTACCGCGGGTCCGACGGCTACGCAACCTGGAGCTACGGTCCCGGCAACCTGGGCAGCCGCACCCAGTCGTTCGGCGGCGTCGACCTGAGCGGCCTGGCCCGCCCGCACTACCCGTCTCTGCCCACCTCGCTCCGCTTTCGCTATGCAGGCGCCCCCCTCTGGTGGTCGGGCTCCTTGCGCGGCTCGAGCGCCTCCGAGAGCGCGGGCGACTTCGAGGACTCGACCAGCAGCCGCAACCGCGCGCTGCGCTCGGGCGTGCGTGCGGCCAACTCGGCGGCGAGCATCTGGCGCTCCATCCTGGTCAGCTCCTCGCCGTGGTCGGCCGCGGGCGGCAGTCGGGACGACTCCTCCGACGCCGGTGCGATGGACCGCAGCTGGGACGCCTCGGCCGGCAAGCTGGGGAGCCTGGGCTCGCGCCTGGACGTGCTCGCGGGAAGCAGCCTGGTCTCGGGCGATGCGGGAGCAGGCGCCCTCTCCGGCCGCGGCGCCGAGAGCATCTACGTCGCTTTCAACTCCGCGGGTGGGGCCGGCGCGGTCAGCGCGCAAGAGTTCACCAAGCCTCGCGCCTCCAGCATCGACATGTCCATGGTGGCCGCCATTCCGCCCACGCCTCCGCCGCTCGAGTCGATGGGCTCGTCGGGCGGAGCGAGGGCGCACGCCGAGCCGCACGCGCGCACCAAGAGGGCAACCCCCGAGCACAAAGAGGGCAGCGACGCCGTGAGCCACTCGAAGATCGAGGGCTCGGTCGACGCGGTGGCCCAGCGCATCTACCACCGCATCCGCCGGCGCATCGCGAGCGACCGCGAGCGCTTCGGTGGCTAGCCAGACTGCTTTCAGGAGAGAGAAATGCCGACGCTGACGAAGGCGCAGCTGATCAACTCGGATACCAACGACACCATCGACGTCCTCTTCAATCCCAAGGAGTACTCGATCCAGAAGAGCGTTCAGTGGGAGCCGCACAAGGCCCCCGGCCTCGATACCCCCGAGCAGGAGTTCACCTCGGGCAACCCGTCGGTGCTGAGCGTCGAGCTCTTCTTCGACACCTACGAGGACAAGAAGGACGTCAAAGAGTACACGGACAAAGTCTACCAGCTGGCGCTGGTTGATGCCGGCAAGCACCGCCCGCCCCTGGTGATGTTCAGCTGGGGCACGACCAAGTTCAAAGGCGTGGTCGAGAGCCTGACCCTGCGCTTCACCATGTTCCTCCCCGACGGCAAGCCCTGCCGCGCGACCGCCAACCTCTCCATCAAGGAGGCGCAGACGGCCAAGGAGCAGCTGGAGCAGAACCCACGCAACTCGCCCGATCACACCAAGCGGCGCACGGTGAAGATCGGCGAGACGCTGGCGCTCATCGCGCACGAGGAGTACGACGATTCGGCCGAGTGGCGCCGCATCGCCGACGCGAACGGAATCTCCGATCCGAAGGACGTTCCGCCGGGCACCGTGCTGACGCTGCCGCCGATTTTGTAGTCCGCTCCTCCAGCGCGCTTCGAGGAAAGACAGATGGCCGAGAACCTGTTCGCGATGTTGCAAAAGGCGCAGGAGACCGCCGCGACCGGCGATGCCAAGATGTTTGGTGTTGAGGTGGCGCTGGTGACCAACGTCAAGGACGACCAGAAGCTGGGACGAGTCAAGGTCTGCTTCCCGCGCCTTCCGGGCAAGCCCGAGTCCGACTGGGTGCGCGTGGTCCAGCCTGCCGCAGGCGCAGGCCGCGGATTCTACTGGTTGCCCGAGGTGAATGACGAGGTGCTGGTCGCGTTCGAGCGCGGCGAGGCGCTCAAGCCCTACGTCGTCGGCGCGCTCTGGAACGGCAAAGACAAGCCGATGGCGGGCGCGTACACCGACGAGAACACCACCCGCATGATCATGAGCAAGTCAGGTCATCAGATCATCCTCGACGACAAGAAGGACGCCGAGCGGATCGTCATCTCCGACAAGTCGGGCAAGCGGACCCTGACCTTCGACGTGAAGAACAAGAAGTTCCTCATCGAAGCGGGTGAGGGCGACGTCGAGATCCACGCCAAGAAAAAGATCATCCTCGACTGCGAAGACCTCGAGATCAAGACCCAGAAATCGGGCAAGATCGACATCGGCAGCACCTTCGATCTGACGGTCAAGGACAAGGCCAACATCAAAGCCGGCCCCAAGCTGACCCTCAAGGCGAGCAAGATCTACATCAATTAGTGCTTCGCCTTCGAGAGGAGCGCCGGTCATCGGCCTTCGTTTCTTGCTACCGTCGGCGTTCGCTGCTACCAGATCTTCCGTGCGCCGCGCCGCAACAGCCCTGCTTGTTGCCGCGGTTTGGCCAGCTCCGGCGCGCGCCTACTCCGACAACGATCTTCAGCTCTGGCGACTCGGCCACCCCGCCGACATCGTCGTCTGCACGAGGTGCGACGGGTCCGATCGCAGCAAGGAACTGGGAGACCCCTCCGCGCAGGCGCGCTTCGCGCGGCTCTCGAGCACCTTGGGCCTCGCCTTCGTGCCACCTTTCCAGGAGAGCGCAGGCACCACCGGGCAGGCTGGCTTCGAACTGGGCTTCTCGGGCTCGGAGGCGTTCCTCAACATCGCGCCCAACCAATGGGCCACCTCTGGCACTCAGGCAACAGCGGCGCCACCCAAGGTGCTCTTGGTGCCGACGGTGGCACTGCGCAAGGGCCTGGGTGGCTCGCTCGAATTGGGAGCCACGGTAGCTTGGCTCGACAACTCGCAGATGCTGGCGATGACGGGCGAGTTGCGGTTCGGACTCGTCGACGGGGTGGCCTACGCGCCCGACATCGCGCTGCGTGCCTACGCGACCCGGGTGGTGGGTTCGCAGGAGCTCGATCTCACCCTGGGCGGGGCCGACGTGCAGGTCTCGAAGAGCTTTGGTCTGGGCGGCGTGGTCAAGCTGCAGCCGTATGGCCAGTACGGCCTCGCCTTGGTGAATGCGGCGAGCGGCGTGGTCGACTTCCGCCCAGGCAGCGAGGACCCGAAGGACCCCAGCGCCGACGACGGCGTCTTCCATACCGTGAGCTTTTTCCAGAACCGCTACCACCGCGTCTCGCTCGGGCTGCGCCTGGTCGTAGGCGCCATCGTGCTCGGCATCGAGGGCTCGGTCGCGCTCGGTGCCAACGCCGTCCAGCAAGATGCGCTCGCCAGCGGCGCGCCCATCCCCACGCAGTTCACGCAGCTCTGGAGCACCGCGGGCCGGCTCGGTCTTACCTTCTAAGCAGCCGGTCGGCTCCCGCTCCGACGCGAGGGTTGCAGTCGCCGCGCGGTGCTTGCGCAGCAATTTGCTAGCTGCCGAACTGCGCGAGCAGAGCTGCCGGATCGTTGGTGATGAGGCCCGAGACGCCGCTCGCCCAGAGTTGCGCCGCGACGGCAGGGTCATCCACCGTCCACGCCGCCACCGTGTAGCCGCGGGCACGCCACCGCGCCACCTGCTCGTCGGTTGCGAGGCTCGCCTCGGGGTGGAGCGCGTGCGCGATGGGCGCGGCAAGCGCGTGGCGCAGCGGCCAGGCGGCGCCGCCCTCGAAGAGCAGCGCGCGCGGCAGGTGGGGCGCGAGCGCGCGGGCGCGCCAGAGGCAGAACGGGTTGAATGAGCTGAGCAGCACGCGGTCCTGCGCGCGGCCCTCGCCAATCACCTGCACGACCGCGGCGGTCAGTCCGCGATCGTCGGCGTGCGCGCACTTCAGCTCGATGTTGAGAAGGAGCGAGGGCGGGGTCTCGCTGAGAACCTGCGCGAGCAGCGGCACCCGCTCGCCCGCCCAGCGCGCGGCCTTGCGCGACCCGGCGTCGAGCGTGCGGATCTTGGACCAGGGCGTCTCGCCGATCAGCCCCGCGAAGCCGGTGGTGCGCCCGAGCGACTCGTCGTGCAGCACGGCCACCTCTCCCGTCCCGGTGAGCTGCGCGTCGAGCTCCACCCCATCGGCGCCCTGCCGAGCTGCGAGCGCAAACGCGGCCAGCGTGTTCTCGGGCGCCTCGCGCGAGGCGCCGCGGTGGCCCCAGAGGAGCGGCCGATCGAGGCGCAGAAACGACGGGGTCAGCACCGATGGAATCCGCGCGCTGGCCGTGCTAGAGCGCCCTCGGTTCGTTTCGCTGGAGGCGCGGTGCCTGGTCCCGGAGAGTTGCTCCTCATCTCGGTGGTGCTCCTCTTGATCTTCGGGGCGAGCAGGCTCGGCCAGTTGGGCGACGCGCTCGGCAATGCGCTGCGCCGCTCGAAGCCTCCCGGGCCCAAGGACGAGCCCAAATAGCTCGAGAGCCCCTCAAGCGTTGTGCAGCCCGCGCTGGCCCAGCAGCCGACGGGCTTGCACGCGCACCTCGGAGGAGACGGTTGGGTCGGCCGCCACCTCGCGCAGATCGGGCGCGGTGAGCAGCGCCAGCGCGGCCGATGCCAGCGCGGGAGGGCTGTACGGATTCATCGCCAGCGCGCGGCGGACCCGGCGGTTCGAGGCCCAGCGCTTGGCGCGGAAGACCTCCTCGAGCACCGCGCTGCGGGCCGGCCTGCGCGAGGCTGCCAAGAGCGCCTCGCGCTCGGTGCACTTGGGGTTCGCGAGCAGCTGCCGCACCACCTCCGGGTCCTGATCCTGCGCGAGCCGGGAGATGAGGTCGCGGTCGTGCGTCCGCGCCAGCTGCTTGCGCTCGCCCAGCGTGCGCGCGCGCATCTCGCGATCGACCCACTGCTCGCGATCGCGATCGAACGAGCGGCGTGCGCCCGCGGGCGTGACCAAGGAGGCCACCTCCTCCTCGCCGGCTGCCTCGGCGGCGCGGTAGAGCCGCTCGACCGTTGTCGGCTCGACGTGATTGCGCAGGGCGCGCAAGAGGCCCTCGAGCGCGGCTGAGTCGGGATCGAGCCGCCTCTGCGAGCGCCGCACCAGCGAGCCAAGCAGGCCGACTGCCTGATCGGCAGGGAGAGTGGAGAGCAGCGTTGCCGCCTTGCGCGCGCGCAGCTCGCCGTCCTCGAGGGCAGCAAGCATTCGCGCGAGCGCGGAGGCGTCCACGGCTTCAGCGGCCCTTGACCGTCTTGGCCGGGGGCGTCCAGGCGTCGACGGCTTCCAGGCGCACGTGCAGCTTGTGCCGCTCGAGATCGCGGGGCGGGTCGGCGAAGATTGCAAAGAAAGGAAGGCTCGCGCCTGGCGGCAGTCGGCGATCGCCCTCGGCGGCCTCCAGCCCGCGCAAGAGTTTCTGCGCCTCGGCCGCGGAGCCCACTGCGAAGATTTCCTCGGGCGTGGGCTCTGCGCCGGCGATGGTCTCGGAGTGAGCCTCGGAGCCAGCTTCCGCGACCAATTCGGCGACCACGCGCACCGGGCCGTGCTGCTTTTTGCTTCGGTTCTCGACGCGGCCGCGCACGAAGAAGACCGGCTGGCCCGAGGCGGTGTCGTAGAGGCCGCTCACCACGCGGGTGGCGACCAGATCGCTGCCGGTCGAGAGCCCTAGCCAGCCGCCGGAGCCATCTCCGCCGAGCGCCCCGCCGAGCACGACCGCGATGGCGAGCGCTGCGCCGACGAGTCCGGTGAGCGCCGCAGAGACGAACTCGCGGTAGGGCGAGTAGGGCGGCTGCACCGGCTCGGCAGAAGGAGCACGCGCACCCCCGTTGGGAAAGGCGTCGCCGGCCGCGAAACCGTCGGCTGGCTGCGGCGCATCTGTCGCGCCCGTCTTGGGCAGGGCAGACCTGGGCGTGGCGGTCTTGGGCGCGGAGAGCTCGACCGCGTCGCCGCCTGCGCCCTCGCCAAGGTTCATGCCCTCGAATGGATCGCGCAGCGAGGTCTTGGAGGTGCCGGCCTGGAGCGACGCGCCCGCGGTCTCCTCTTCCTCGACTGGCGGAGGCGGCGGCTGCGGCCCGGGGCCGCTCGACTGCGGCGCGTCGCCGGCCACCCCGAACGGCGGAGGGCGCAGCGCGCGCGCGTCCGGCCTCGGAGGCGGTGGCGATGCGGGCTCGTCGGCGACCTCGAGATCGATGCCGTCGAACGAAGGCATGGGCTTCGGCGGCTGCTTGCTGATAGCCGGTGCCGGCTTTGCTTGAGGGGCCGGACGCGATGGACCGGGCGGCCGTGCAGCGGGCGGCATCCCGGGAGGAGGCGCACCTGGACGTCTCGGCGAAAGCGGTGGCAGATCGCCAGTCAGCTCCGCCATGCCGAAGAGATCATCGGCCTGCGGCCGGCGCGCGCCGTTGGTCGCCGGAGATGCGGGCACGCGTACTGCCGGTGGCGCAGACCGGGCAAGCGCAGCCTGCTCGAGAGCCGGCAACTCCCTGGTGCTGCCCAAGGCGGCTGCAGGCTCGCTCGATTGCAAGCCCGGCTTCTTCACCTGGAACACGGTCTTGCACGAGGTGCAGCGAACGCGCACGCCGCGCTCCGTCACCTTGTCATCGGCGATGCGGAACTTGCTCTGGCATTGGGTGCACTGGACAACCACGCCCGCCATTCTCGCGCGGGGTCCAGCATCCTGACAAGGAAATGTCCGATGTCCGAAGAAAATCGAGGGCTCCATCCTGCCTTGACACACACGGGCGCCTGTGGGGGAATCAAGCGCTCTTCTGCGTCGCGTCAACAAATAGCAAGTCTTAGCGCGGCGCGGCATCCCGGAGTCCGGAGTTCCCAGCATGAGCGAGCACGAGCAGCCCGCGCCGACCGCAACCCCCGGGCCCGACGACCGGCGCGAGCCCAAGGTCATCAAGCGCTACACCAACCGCAAGCTCTACGACACGGTCGAGAGTCGCTACGTCACGCTCGACGAGATAGCCCAGATGATCAAGGGCGGCGCCGAGGTGAAGATCATCGACAACCGCAGCAAGGAAGATCTCACCTCGGTCACGCTGGCCCAGATCATCTTCGAGGAGGAGAAGAAGCGCTCGCAGATGCCGCTCGGGGTGCTGCGCGAGATCATTCGCCACGGCGGCGAGGCGGTTGCGGGCTTCTACCAAGAGAAGGTCGGCACCAAGATCGCCGAGCGCATCAACGAGGTGAAGAGCAAGACCGAGAGCCTGCGCGAAGAAGTGGAGCAGCGCGTGCGCGGCGTGACTTCGGTCTTCCGCGGCGACGGCGCGGGCTCGGGTCCAGTGAAGGAAGTGCTGGCTGCGAGCGAACGCGCGGTCGATGAGCTCAAGTCCAAGGTCGAAGCGAGCGTCAAGCAGGCGCTCGATGCGCTGGGTGGGCCCAGCGCGCTGGCGGGCGAGATGGAGCGGCTGCACAAGAAGATCCAGGAGCTCGAAAAGAAGGTGGAGCAGCTCTCGAAGTGAGCTCCCCGACTCCGCTCGCGCGCGCGCTCGAGCCGCTCTATCGCGCCTATCTTCGCAGGCTCGACGAGATGGCTGCGCGCCTGCCAACCGACGCGCTTGCCTGCGAGCTGACCGCGCGCGACGACGAGGGCAAGCTGCTGCTGGGCGATGACGGCTTCCCGGTTCTTTTCGACGTCGCCGACCGGCAGAGCGGCGAGACCTTCGAGGTGCGCGGGGCCAAGGCAGACGCGCCGGCTGCGTCCGAGGTCCAGGTCGGCTCGCTCAGGCTCCGGCTCCTGCCCGGCAACTGGGAGGCGATGCCGCTCGCCTGCGCGTTCGACGGCACCCCGCTTCCCGAGGACGCCGAGGAGCTGGCCAACCTGATCCGCGCCTGGGCGCTCCTCGCTGCCCATGGCGGCCTTGCCGGCCAAGGCGAGCCGCGCGGCACCAACGGCGCAGATCGCTGGTCGGGCCGCGTGCACTCGCTCTCCATCGAGCTGATCGGCGACGAGTTGCGCGCGCTCCTCGATCTGGGCACCTGTCCCCCCGCAGGGCTCGAGTCCCTGGCCCTGGCGCTGGCGTCGTTCGGCCGCGACCGCGCGCCCATCGCCCGGGCCACGCTGGGCGGGCACGCGCCGGAGAAGAGGTAGCAGTCCCTTGGCTGCTCGGCCCCAGCTGTCAGCTCGCTGCGTTATGCTCGGTAGAAGATGAATCGAGAGCTGCAAGGCTTCCATCCCGTGGTCGCGCGCTGGTTCGAGGCGCGCTTCGGCACGCCCACCGAGCCGCAGGCCCAGGGCTGGCCGCACATCCAGCGCGGCCACGACACGCTGATCGCCGCGCCCACCGGCTCGGGCAAAACGCTCGCTGCTTTTCTCGCCTGCCTCGATCGGATGATCTGCCAGGGCTCAGCGCTTCCGGCCGAGACCCAGGTGCTCTATGTCTCGCCCCTCAAGGCGCTCGCCAACGACGTGCGCAAGAACCTGCTCGAGCCGCTCGCCGAATTGCGCGCGCTGTCCGGCGAGGTGCCCGAGATCCGCACCGCGGTGCGCACCGGCGATACCCCGCAAAAAGACCGCCAGGCGATGTTGCGCAAGCCGCCGCACGTGCTGGTGACCACGCCCGAGTCGCTCTATCTCTTGCTCACTTCCGAGAAGGGACGCGCGCTGCTCAAGACCGTGCGCACGGTGATCGTCGACGAGATCCACGCGGTGGCGCGCGACAAGCGCGGGGCGCACCTTGCGCTCTCGCTCGAGCGGCTCGAGGCGCTCTGCAGTGAGAGGCCGGTGCGCATCGGCCTCTCGGCGACGCAGAGGCCGATCGAGGAGATCGCGCGCTTCCTGGTCGGAGCGGGGCGGCCCCAGTGCGCCATCGTCGACAGCGGCAGCAAGCGCGCGCTCGACCTCGCCATCGAGGTGCCGCGCGACGAGCTGCAGGCGGTGGCGTCCAAAGAGCAGCGGGCCGAGGCACACGACCGCGTCGCCCAGCTCATTCGCGAACACCGCACCACGCTGGTCTTCGTCAACACCCGGCGGCAGGTCGAGCGGGTGGCGCACGCGCTCGGCGAGCGGCTTGGCGAGGATCAGGTCTGCGCCCACCACGGCAGCCTCTCTCGCGAGCTGCGCCTGCTTGCAGAGGAGAAGCTCAAGCGCGCCGAGGTCAAGGTGGTCGTCGCCACCGCCTCGCTCGAGTTGGGCATCGACGTGGGCGCCGTCGAATTGGTCGTCCAGCTCGAGTCGCCGCGGTCTTTTTCGGTGGCGCTCCAGCGCGTCGGGCGCGCGGCCCACCACCGCGGCGGCGTGCCCAAGGGGCGGCTCTTTCCCTTCACCCGCGATCAGCTGGTCGAGTGCGCGGCGCTGGTGCGCGGCCTGCGGCGCGGCGAGCTCGAGGTGACGCGCATCCCCGATCATCCACTCGACGTCCTCGCCCAGCAGATCGTCGCCATGGCCGCCTGCGAAGAGCTCGAGGAAGACGCGCTCTTCGCCCTGGTGCGGCGCGCCTGGCCCTATCGCGAGTTGAAGCGCACCGAGTTCGATCAGGTGATCGAGATGCACGCCGAGGGAGTCGCGCGGCGCGCGGGCCGGGCGCAGGGGGCGCGGCTGCATCGCGACGGCGTCAACAAGAAATTGCGCGGCCGGCGCGGTTCGCGGATCGCGGCGCTGACCAGCGGCGGCGCCATCCCCGACACCGCGCAGTACGCCGTGGTGGCTGAGCCAGAAGGCGTGACCATCGGGTCGCTCGACGAGGACTTCGCCATCGAGAGCATGGCGGGCGACATCTTCCTGCTCGGCAACCAATCGTGGCGCATCAAGCGCGTCGAGTCGGGCCG
>JAYWBT010000180.1:0-3416 GCA_043781235.1 Deltaproteobacteria bacterium | reverse complement strand
AGGCCTTCGGGGCGCGCGTGGTCCGGGCCCGCGCGCCGGTGCACGGCAAGGCGGAAGAGATCATCCACGACAAGAGCGCGCTCTTCCGCGGCCTGCCCGGGCGCTTCGAGGCGGGGCGCTACCACTCGCTGGTGGTCGAGGAGAAGACGCTGCCGAAAGAGCTGCGCGTCTGCGCCCGCACCCGCGACGGAATCGTCATGGCGCTGCGCCACACCCGGCTGCCGGTCTACGGCGTGCAGTTCCATCCCGAATCCATTCTCACTCCCGAAGGTCAGACGTTGCTCCGGAACTTCCTCGAGGCCTGAATGCCGCTGCGCGAACAGATCAAGCTGGCGGTCGAGGGTCAGCACCTCTCGCGCGCGCAGTCCTCGGCGGCCATCGACGCGATGCTCGACGGCAGCGCGCCCGCGTCGCAGATGGCGGCGCTGCTCGTCGCGCTGCGGATGAAGGGCGAGACGCCCGACGAGATCGCCGGCGCCGCACAAGCCCTCAGGTCGCGGGCGGTCCGCGTCGAAGTGTCGCTGGAGCGGCTCATCGACACCTGCGGCACCGGCGGCGACGGCTCCCAGACGTTTAATATCTCGACGGCGGCGGCCTTGGTGGCGGCGGCGGGCGGGGCGCGCGTCGCCAAGCACGGCAACCGGGCGGTCTCGTCGAAGTGCGGCAGCGCCGACGTGCTGCAGGCGCTGGGCGTGGAAGTCGAGCTCACTCCCCAGGCTGTCGCGAGCTGCATCGACGAAGTCGGCATCGGCTTTCTCTTCGCGCCGCGCCACCACGGCGCCATGAAGCACGTCGCGCCGGTCCGCAAGGAGCTGGGGCTGCGCACGCTCTTCAACCTGCTCGGGCCGCTGGCGAACCCGGCGGGAGCGCGGCGGCAGCTCCTCGGCGTTTACGACCGCCGGCAAGTAAATGTCCTGGCGCAGACGCTCGCGGAGCTGGGCTGCGACCGCGCTTTCGTGGTCCACGGCGCAGGCGGGCTCGACGAGATCTCCACCAGCGGGCCGACGCTCATCTGCGAAGTGCGCGACGGCAGCGTGCGCAGTTTCGAAATTTCACCGGAAGACGCGGGCATCGAGCGCGCGCCTTTGAGTGCGCTGCGCGGCGGAGATGCGGCGGAGAACGCGGCCCTGCTCCGCGGCGTGCTGCGCGGCGAGCCGGGCGCCCGGCGCAGCGCGGTGGTGCTCAACGCCGGCGCGGCGTTGGCGGCGGCGGGCGTCTGCGAGACGATTCCAGAAGGGGCCCGGCTCGCGGAGCGCGTCATCGATTCGGGCGCGGCGCTCGACCGGCTGGAGAAGCTGGTGCGCGCGTCGCAGTCGCGAAAGGCAGCGCCGTGAGCCACTTGCAGCGGCTGGTCGAGCAGGCGGTAGCCGATGCGCGCGAGCGCCAGAAGCTGCCGCTGCCTGCGCCCGCGGACCCGGTGCGGCCCTTCCCGCGCGCGGGACTGATCGCGGAGGTCAAGCGCAGAAGTCCCTCGCGCGGCCCCATCAACCTCGGGCTCGATCCGGCGAAGCTTGCGCAGGCGTACCAGCGCGGCGGTGCGGCGGCGGTGTCGGTGCTGACCGATCGCGTCCACTTCGGCGGCTCGCTCGCTGATCTGGTAGCGGTGCGCACTGCGGTCGGGCTGCCGGTCTTACGGAAAGACTTTCTCGTCAACGAATTCCAGATTCGCGAAGCGCGGGCGCACGGCGCCGATGCGGTGCTGCTCATCGCCGCGGCGGCAGAAGCCCCGCTCCTCCGCGACCTGCGCGCGCTCGCCCGCGAGCTGCAGCTGCTGGTGCTCTTCGAGGTGCACGAGGAGAGCGAGCTCGAGGCGGCCGCGCTCTGTGCTCCCGACCTGCTCGGCATCAACGCCCGCAACTTGAAGACGCTGGAGGTGCACAAGGACGTCTTCGCGCGGCTGGCCCCGCGGGCGCGCCAGATCGCGCCCCTGGTGGCGGAGAGCGGCGTGCGGACATTTGAGGACGTGCGGCGCTACCGGGCGGAAGGCGCGGCCATGGTGCTGGTCGGCGAGGCGCTCTCGTCGGCAGAGGATCCCGAGAGCGCGGCGCGCGCGCTGGTGCAGGCATGAGCCAGCTGCGCATCAAGCTGTGCGGCGTGCGCACCGTCGAGGACGCGCTCCTCTGCGCCGAGGCCGGGGCCGACGAGATCGGCGTCATCTTCGCCGCCCGCAGCAAGCGGCGGGTCGATCTGGCGATGGCGCAGGCCATCCGCGCGGCGCTGCCTGCGGACTTGCCTGTGGTCGGCGTCTTCCTCGACGCCCCGCTCGACGAGGTGCTGCGCACCGTGCGCGAGGCCGGGCTGCAGGCGGCGCAGCTGCACGGCGCCTGGCCCGCCGCGGAGCTGCACGGCGCCCGAACAGCGGCGGAGCACCACGGCGCCACTGCGGCGCACGACAGCATTCCCTTCTATGCAGCTCTACAAGTTTCCGGCGTCGAGTCGCTGGAGGCGCGGCCGGGCGCTGCCCGCATCCTGCTCGACGGGCCGGCCGGCGGTTCGGGCAAGAGCTTCGCCTGGTCGCTGGCCGCACACGCGCGCGCACGCTTCGCCGCGCCGCTCTTCATCGCCGGAGGCCTCTCGCCCGAGAACGTCGCGCAGGCCATCGCCGAGGCGCAGCCTGCCGGCGTCGACGTCGCTTCCGGAATTGAAAATGCACACGGCTACAAGGACCCGGCGCGGGTGCGCGCCTTCGTCCGGGCAGCGAGGGGAGCTGATTCCAAATGAAAGAAATGTTGCCGATCCTTTCAGACCCGATCGAGGCGCCGCCCGACCAGCGCGGCCGCTTCGGCGAGTACGGCGGGCGCTTCGTGCCGGAGACGCTCATCCCCGCGCTCGACGAGCTGTCGCAGGCGTGGACCGCCGCGCGCGCCGACCAGGGCTACCGCGCCGAGCTCTCTTTGCTGCTCGCGACCTATGCGGGCCGCCCCACGCCGCTCTTCCGCGCCGACCGGCTCGCCCGGGCTTTCGGCATCGCGGGCCGGGTCTATCTCAAGCGCGAGGACCTGCTCCACACCGGCGCGCACAAGCTCAACAACACGCTGGGGCAGGCGCTGCTGGCGCGGCGGATGGGCAAGAAGCGCATCATCGCCGAGACCGGCGCCGGACAGCACGGCGTCGCCACCGCGACGGTCTGCGCGCTGCTCGGCCTCGAGTGCATCGTCTACATGGGCGAGTTCGACGTCGCCCGGCAGTCCCCCAACGTCCTGCGCATGAACTTGCTCGGCGCCGAGGTGCGGCCGGTCGAGTCGGGCTCGCGCACCCTCAAGGACGCGATGAACGAGGCCCTCCGCGACTGGGTCACCAACGTCCGCACCACCTACTACTGCATCGGCAGCGCGGCCGGCCCGCATCCCTATCCGGTGCTGGTGCGCGAGCTGCAGAAGATCATCGGCGAGGAGATCGCGGTGCAGTCGCTCGCG
>JAYWBT010000179.1:0-10355 GCA_043781235.1 Deltaproteobacteria bacterium | reverse complement strand
GGGACGGGCGGATGGGCTCGGTCGAGAAGGTGAGCAACGCCGCCTGGACCGGCCAGCTGGGCGCCGATCCGAAGACCGTGGCTGCGAAGCTGAATGCCATCTCTCTCTATCGCGCCGAGTTCCAGCGGGCCTTCCACCAGGACGCGACGCCGGTCAACATCCCCCAGGCGCTCGCCGCATTCCTGCGCAACCTCAAGTCGGGCGACGCGCCCTGGGACAAGTTCGATGGTGGCAACAAGAAGGCGGTCTCGAAAAGCGTCAAGCACGGCTTCGACGTCTTCCAGAAGTCGCGCTGCACCGCCTGCCACGTGCCGCCGCTCTACTCCGACTACCAGTTCCACAACACCGGCATCGGGTTCGACAAGCAGACGGTGACCGAGCACGATCATGGCCGCATGGACTTCAGCAAGGACAAGCAGGACGACGGCAAGTTCAAGACGCCCACGCTGCGCGACGTGGCCAAGACCGCGCCTTACTTCCACGACGGCAGCGTGGCCACGCTCGAGGAGGCGATTGCGGTGATGGCGGGCGGCGGGCACGCCAACGCGAACCTCGACGAGAAGCTCAAGCCGAACAAGCTGAGCAAGAAGGACCTCGGGGCAATCAAGCTCTTCCTCGAATCGCTCACCGGCACGGTCAGCTTCGCCGCCGCGCCCGAGCTGCCGCCGGGCTAAGCCGGACCCGAAGGGCGACCGCGTCCGCATCACCATGCACGGCAAGTTCCTGTCCTATCGCAAATACTGACAGCAGATGTCATCACTTTGGTATGAGCTGCCCAGGCGCGCGTCGCGCCCTGCAAAGGGAGGAACCCATGAAAGCGCTTCCCACGATTCTGGTTGCCTGTTCGCTGCTGGCCTCAGCCGGGGCGCGTGCGGCACCGATCAAGATCGGCGTCATCAACTCGATCACCGGTCCCGAGGCGCCCATCGGCGAGAACCTCACCAACGGATTCAAGCTGGCGCAGGAGGATCTCGCCAAGGCCGGCACCCCGGTCGAGCTGGTCTGGGAGGACGACACGGGCAAGCCGCAGGTCGCGCTCTCGGCGATCGAGAAGCTGGCCACCCGCGACGGCGTCGCGGGCGTGGTCGGCCCCTATACCAGCGCGTCGGCGAATGCCGTCGCCAAGCTGGCCGAGCGCTACAAGATTCCGCTGCTCGTTCCCGCCGCTGCCAAGGAGGAGATCACCCGGCAGGGATACAAGTACGTTTTTAGAATCAACGCGCCCGCCAACGTCTACGGCTCGGTGATCCTCGATGCGGTGCTCTCGGTGGGGAAGCCGCAGACCATCGCCTTCATCTACGAGAACACCGACTTCGGCACCTCCACCTCGAAGACCGCCAAGGAGTACGCGCAGAAGAAGGGCCTCCGGATCGTCGCCGACGAGGCGTACTCGAAGGGCACGCCGGATTATCGCTCGATGCTCGCGCAGGTGAAGGCGAAGAATCCGGATTTGATCTTCATGGTCTCCTACGTGGCCGACGCGATTCTGCTGATGCGCCAGTCGCGCGAGCTGCAGCTCGCGCCGCAGGCGTTCCTCGGCGGCGGCGCCGGGTTCACCACCGTGGAGTTCGCGGCCGAGAAGCAGATCAGCGGTCTGGTCCTCACCAGCACGCAGTGGACCGACGAGGTGAGCTGGCCGGGCGCGAAGCAGTTCTTCAATCGCTATCAAGCAAAGTTCGGCAAGGAGCCGACCTATCATGCGGCCTGCGCGTACGAATCGTTGATGGTCATGGCCGAGACCGTGAGCAAGGCGGGCGGCGACCGGGACAAGACCCGCGACGGGCTGCGAGCGGGCTCCTGGAACGGCATCCTCGGGCCGGTGAAGTTCGAGGATTACGACGGCTTCACCAACCAGAACCACCATCCCATGCTGGTCGAGCAGATCCAGCAGGGGAGATTCGAGACGGTCTTCCCGCCGCAGTTCGCCTCGAAGAAGATCGTCTTCCCGGTGCCGAAGTAGTCGCGCCATGGTGGTTCTGCTGCAGTCGATCCTGAGCGGCGTGCTGATCGGCGGCATCTATGCGTTGATCGGGATTTGATTGACGCTGATCTTCGGCGTCATGCGGGTGATCAACTTCGCCCAGGGCGAGCTGGTGATGGTCGGCATGTACCTCACCTTCTTCCTCTTCAAGCTGCTCGGCGTCGATCCCTTCGTCTCGGTGGTGGTGACGATGCCAGCCCTCTTCCTCCTCGGCGCGATCTTGTACCGCGGGCTGATCGACCGGGTGACCGATGCGCCGCAGCAGAACCAGATCCTCCTCACCATCGGCATCGGGCTGGTCCTCTCCAATACCGCGATGCTCCTCTTCACCAGCAACTATCGGATCCTCTCTACGACCTATTCATCTTCGAGCGTGGCGCTGGGAGAAGTCCACCTCTCCACGCCGCTCCTCTATTGCTTCGCCATCACCGTCGCGATCACCGCCGCGCTCTATTGGTTTCTCATGCGCACCGATACCGGCCACGCCATCCGCGCCACCGCGCAGGACCGCGAGGCCGCGCAGCTGATGGGCGTCGACGTGCGGCGGATGGGCGTCCTCGCCTTCGGGCTGGGCGCCTCGCTCGCAGGGGCCGCGGGGGCCTTGATTGCGCCGACCTACTACATCTTTCCCCAGGTCGGCAGCGCGTTCACCCTCAAGGCGTTCGTGGTGGTGGTGCTCGGTGGCATGGGCAGCGTGGTGGGCGCGACGCTGGGCGGCCTTTTGATCGGCACCGCAGAGTCGCTTTCCGCCGCCTATCTCGGCTCGGGATTGAAAGAATTGTGCGTCTACCTGATCTTCCTTTTGGTCCTGCTCCTCAAGCCTTCCGGGCTGCTGGGAAAGAGCCGGATGTGAGCGTGCGCGGGCAGGTCGTTCTCTGGGCAGCGTCGCTGGCGGCCCTGGTCGCGCTTCCGCTCTGGATCTCCAGCCCTTATGCGCTGCATATCTTCATCTTGCTCTTCATCGCGGTCGCGACCGGCGAGAGCTGGAACGTGATCGGCGGTTTCGCCGGCCAATACTCGGTGGGGCACGCGGCCTATTATGGGCTCGGCGCGTACGGGACCTTCATCCTGCTGCAGGAACGGCACCTCGCGCCCTGGTTTGGCGTCTGGGTCGCGGTTGCGATTGCGGGATTGATTGCCCTGCTGATCGGCAGCATCACCTTCCGCCTGCGCGGGCCCTACTTCGTGCTCGGCTCCATCGCGGTGGCGGAGATCGTGCGGCTCCTGGCGCTGAACTGGAAGTCGCTGACCAACGGCGCCGAAGGAATTCTCGCCAGCGAGATCCCCGCGCTCTCGATCGGCGGCCGGGTGATCACCGATTGGAACGGGAAGCTGCCTTATTACTACCTGGGCCTTGCCATGGCCGTCTTCTCGGTGGCCGCAAACCTGGCGGTGAAGCATTCCAAGCTCGGCTACTACCTGCAGGCGATCCGCGAAGATCAGGACGCCGCACGCTCGCTGGGGATCCCGCTGACCTTCTACAAGAACGCCGGGCTGGTCATCTCGGCTGCCCTGACGGCGTTGGCGGGCAGCTTCGCCGCGCTCTACGTCGGCTTCATCGATCCGCAGGCCGTCTTTGGGATCGACGTCTCCATCGAGGTGGTGCTGGTGTGCATCATCGGCGGCGCCGGCACCGTACTGGGGCCGATGTTGGGCGCGCTGGTGCTGGTCCTGCTCTCCGAGGCGCTGCGCGCGAACCTGGTCGCGCAGGGCCTCTTCCAACTCGGGCTCAGCGAGACCTCGGCGACGGGCGCGTTCCTCAAGGAGAACCTCGCGCACGCGCATGTGCTCATCTACGGGCTCCTGGTCATCGTCGTGATCCTCTTCATGCCCGACGGCGTGGTGGGGTTCGCCCTTGCGCGCCGGCAAAGGCGGCGCTCGAGCGGGAGCGGCTGATGAGCGCGCCTCTTCTGGAGGTCCGCAACCTGAGCCGCTTCTTCGGCGGCGTGAAGGCCAACCTCGACGTCTCGTTCGCGGTGCCCGCGGGCATCGTGCTCGGGCTGATTGGACCCAACGGCGCCGGCAAGACCACGCTCTTCAACTGCATCACCGGCTTTTTCCCTCCCTCGCGCGGCGAGATCCATTTCGACGGCCGCCGCATCGACGGGCTCTCCCCCGACCGCATCTGCAAGCTGGGCATGGTGCGCACCTGGCAAAAAGTCCGCCCGCTGGCGAAGCTCACCGTGCTCGACAACGCCATGGTTGGCGCGCTCGCCCGCACCGGCTCGGTCAAGCGGGCCAGGGAGATCGGGCACGAGCAGCTGCGGGTGGTCGGCCTTTCCAGCAGGGCAGGGATGCTCGCGGGCGGGCTGCCGATCGGCGAGCGCAAGAAGCTTGAGCTGGCGCGCGTGCTCGCCACCGCGCCGCGGCTGATCCTGCTCGACGAGGTCATGGGCGGCCTCAATGCGCACGAGAGCGAGGATTTGATAGCACTCCTCTTGGAGATCAAAACGCGCGGGCTGACCCAGATCGTGATCGAGCACGACATGAAGGCCATCGTGCGGATCTCGGACCGCATCGTCGTGCTCAGCTCGGGGGAGAAGCTCGCCGAGGGAACGCCATTCGAGGTGGTCCAGGACCACCGGGTCATCGCCGCCTATCTCGGCGACAGCACCGGGGCCAAGGCGTGAGCGACGCCACTGCCGCCCAGGCCATCTCCAGGCCGCTCCTGGAAGTGCGCGACCTCGACTTTTCTTACGGCGACGTAGAGGCCTTGCGTGGCGTCTCGCTCGAGGTCCGGGCCGGCGAGATCGTCTCGCTGTTGGGCAGCAACGGCGCCGGCAAGAGCACCAGCTTGCGCGCCATCTCGCGCCTCTCGCGGGCGCGGGCGGGAAAGCTCGTCTTCGACGGCCACGATCTCACCGCGCTCGCCTCGCACCAGGTGGTCGAGCTCGGCATCATCCAGGTGCCCGAGGGCCGCCACGTCTTTGCCGAGATGACCGTGCTCGAAAACCTGCGCATGGGCTCGTATGTGAAGAGCGCCCGTGCCGAGCGCGAGAAGAACCTGGAGCGCGGTCTTGCGCTCTTTCCCCGGCTTCGCGAACGCACCGGGCAGCTCGCCGGCACGCTTTCGGGAGGCGAGCAGCAGATGCTCGCCATCGCGCGCGGGCTGATGGCGCGGCCGCGCCTGTTGCTCCTCGACGAGCCCTCGCTGGGGCTCTCTCCGCTGCTGGTGAAGACGATGTTCGACACCGTCGCAACCATCAACGCGCAGGGCGTCGCGGTGCTGCTCGTCGAACAGAACGTCTACCAGTCGCTGCGCATCTCGAGCCGGGGCTACGTCCTCGAGACGGGCCGCATCACGCTCTCGGGGAGCGGAGAGGAGCTGCTCGCCAACGAGCATGTCAAGGCGGCGTTCCTCGGCGCCTGATACAAATTGCCTGAGCTGGAGGAACGATGAAGACCCTGGCCGCCGTGCTGCGCGCCGTCACCGATCAAAGGCCTTACAGCGAGTCCCGGCCCCTGCAGCTCGAGGAGCTCTCGCTCAGCGCGCCGCGCGCGGGCGAGCTGCTCATCCGCATCGAGGCCGCGGGCGTCTGCCATTCGGATCTCTCGGTCGTGGACGGGTCGCGCTTGCGCCCGCTGCCGATGGCGCTGGGGCACGAGGCCGCCGGCGTCGTCGAGGAGGTGGGTCCCGGCGGACGCGACGTCAAGCCGGGCGACCACGTGGTCCTCTGTTTCGTGCCCAGCTGCGGCGTGTGCGCCGAGTGCTCCTCGGGCAGGCCCGCGCTCTGCGCGCCCGCCGCAGTGGTGAACGCCGCTGGTGCGCTCTTGCATGGTCCTCCGCTCCTTCGCGACGGGGAAGGAAAAGTGGTGCAGCACCACCTCGGCGTTTCCGGGTTCGCGCAGCGTGCGGTGGTCGCGCGCGAATCGGTCGTCGTCGTCCCCAAGGAGGTGCCGTTCCCCACGGCTGCGCTTTTCGGCTGCGCCGTCCTCACCGGCGTGGGCGCCGTTCTCAACACCGCAGCGGTCCGGCCCGGCCAGTCGGTGGCCATCTTCGGCCTCGGCGGCGTGGGCCTGGCCTCGGTGATGGGCGCGGTCGTCGCCAACGCCGGCCAGATCATCGCCGTCGATCCGGTCGCCTCGAAGCGCAAGCTCGCGCTCGAGCTGGGCGCTACCGCGGCCTTCGAGCCTGCCGAGGCCGAGCAGGCCATCAAGGAGTTGACCTCTGGCGGAGCCGAGGTGACCTTCGAGGCCGCGGGAGTGCCGGCGGTTCTGGAGGCGGCCTTCCGCGCCGCGCGCCGCGGGGGGACGACGGTGGCGATGGGCCTGCCTCACCCTTCCAGGACACTCTCGCTGCAGGCGCTCGCCTTCGCCGGCCTGGGGCAGTCGCTGCTCGGCTCGTACATGGGATCGGCCGCTCCCCAACGCGACATCCCGCGCTACCTCGCGCTCTGGAGAGCGGGCCGCTTGCCGGTCGATCGATTGCAGAGCGCCTCGATGCCGCTCCAGCAAATCAACCATGCCTTCGAGATCCTCGCCTCCGGCGCAGCCGTGCGTCAGATCCTGCTGCCGCACAACTGATGCCGACGGGAAAACGGATGCCGATGGAGAGACCTCCCGAGACGCGGCAACGCTATCCCCACCTGTTCGAGCTGGCGACCCGCTGGGCGGACAACGACGTCTATGGCCACGTCAACAACGCCACCTACTATGCGTACTTCGATACCGCGGTAAACCGGTTCCTGATCGACCAGGGCGTGCTCGATCTGGCCAGCAGCGACGCCTTCGGCGTGGTGGTGGAAACGGGCTGCCGCTATTCCCGATCGATCGCCTTTCCCTACTTGCTCGACATCGGCGTGCGGGTGGCCAGGATCGGCACCTCCAGCGTGCGCTACGAGCTGGCCATCTTCCGCCGCGGAGATCTCGATCCGGCTGCCACCGGCCACTTCGTCCACGTCTACGTCGACCGGACCAGCCGCAAGCCGATACCCGTGCCGCAGGCGGTGCGCGCCGTGCTCGCAAAGCTCCTCGTCGCAGCGGAGAGCTGATCCCGCAGCAGGCGCGGGCGCGTTGAAGGTTGGCTAATTTCCCTTGGGCGGCTGCTGTTCGGCCGTCGGTACGATGGTGGGGGCCGCGCTGGTGGTGTTGGGTGGGCTCACCGGCACGATCGCCGGCCCCTGGGTCTTGCCGCCGCTCGCCTGCGCCGTCACGCCGCCCGCGCCCGGCATGCACTTGCTCTCGCTGAAGGTCACCTCGCAGTGCTCGTCGCCGCCGCAGCGGCCGCGGCACGGGAGCACCTCGCAGAGGCCCGTCCTGCCGTTGCAGACCGTCCCGTTGGTGCAGATGGCGATGCAGCCGCCCTGGCTGCGCTCGTAGGCCGCGGTTCCGATGGCGAGCGTGGTCATCGTCGCCGCGCCAGCCGCCGTGCTGACTCCGGCGTTCTTGCAGGAACCGAGCACCGCGCAGAGAAGGAAGAGCACTGCTTGTCGTCTCATTGGAAACCTCGATTATGCGCGTGCTGCCAGCATGACAGGAGCCCAGCGCAGCGCCAGCGCGTCGGCCAGGATCAGCTGGGTCTCGCCGGTCATCAGCATCTGGCGGAAGGGGGAGCTGCTGAAGACCCGGGTGCCGTTGGTGCTCGCGGTGTCGATCGCCCAGACCTCGTCATCGACGCTGAGCAGCACCAGATGCACGCGGCTCAGGTTGCCCTCCTCGAGCCCGCCGTGGCTGCAGCGATCGTCGCGGCCCACCAAGATGCCGCGCTCCAGTTGATCGCTCCAGACCGCGTGGATGCTGGTCAGATCGCCGGCCTGCGGGGAGCTCGACTGGATGGTGATGGTCGCGAGCCGCACCGCCCCTGGCGCAGGCGCAGCCCGAGACTTGAGCGGCTGCGGCGGCGGCAGGATCTCTTGGTTGCGCGGCGCAAACCCGCGCCAGGTCTCGTCGGCGTCGATTGTCCACTGCTTGACTGAGGGGCCGGTCGGCAAGAGGAAGATGACGTAGCTGCCGACTTGCAGGAAGAGCGGTCCCTTGCTCGCGATCGCCTCACAGCGCTTGCCGTCCTCGCTGAGGAGGCCGACCCGGGAGCGGAGATCGATCGCGCGAAGGTTCAGTGTTCCGTTGGCTCCGCGGGTGGTGCGCACCAGCAGGTGGCGCAGCGAAACGTCGCTGTCGCGCGAGAGCACCACGTCGCAGCGCTCGTGCCTCCCGACGATGAGATGGGCGATGCCGCTCGACGGGAGTCGCAAATGAGCGTGAGCGTCGAAGAGGCCGTTGCCGTCGACCGCGGCGATCAGGACTCCCTCTTGCGGCTGCGACTGGTGCGCTGCCCGCAGCGCCAGGAAGTGCTTGCGAAACACCGCGGCGAACGGCTCGGCGGCGAGGTCTGCGGTCCAGGGTTGGGTTCCGAGAGGGGAGTCGTCCGTAGGCTTGCGCGGCATCGCGCGAACATATCCCGACTCCGCGGCTGGCGCGCTCCTGTAGGATGGTAGATGGATCAAGGAGGTAGTCACGTGCTGCGAGAGATTGCCGACAGGGATGCTTCGAAAGACGCTGCCAAGGACACCGCGCGCAAGTCCGAAGAGCTGCGGGTTGGCTATCAGGGCGAGCCAGGCGCTTTTGGCGAGGTGGCCGCGGCCGCGCACGGAGGCGTGCCGGTCCCCTACGCCAGCTTTGAGAAGCTGCTCGAGGGGCTGCAGTCGGGCGAGCTCGACGAGGCCGTGCTGCCGCTCGAGAACGCCGTCGTCGGCGCCATCACCGAGGCGCTCGAGCCGTTGGCCGCAGCGGTGGTGCACGGGCAGGAGCTGGTCGCGACGGCGCTCACCGCGGTGCCGGTGCGGCTCTCGCTCGCTGCGCGGCAGGGCACGCCGCTCGGCGACGTCAAGCGCGCCTGGTCGCATCCGGCGGCACTGCGGCAGTGCACCGCTAGACTCGCCGAGCTGAGAATCGAGCCGGTGATCTGCTACGACACCGCGGGCGCGGCGAAGATCGTCTCCACCGACGCCTCCACCGACGCGGCCATCTGCTCGCGCACCGCGGCCGAGCGGCACGGCCTCGAGATCCTGGTGGAAGACGTCAGCGATCGCGATCAGAACAACACCCGCTTCGTGCACCTGCGCCCGGCCGATCACGCCCGCGCACAGGTGGCGCTGGCGTTCCTGCGCACCAGCAGCATGACCGCCACCACCAAGCTCGACGTGCTCACCGGCGCGACCCTCCTGCCGCTCGCCGGCACCTCCGAGTTCCCGGTGCGGCTCTGGGTGCTCGGCGCGGATGCTGCCCGCCTGCAGGCGCTGGCGCCGGTGCGCGACGTGCAGGTCATCTCGCTCGGGCAGCCCGCGGCCCACGCCTCGCGCCTGCCCGCGAAGGAAGGCACCGCACCCGCCGTCAAGTCGCTTCCCCACGTCACCGCACGCAGGCCGCCCTCGGTGGTGGAAGTCGGGCCTTTCAAAGTCGGCGGCGGCGCGCGCGCGGTGATCGCGGGGCCCTGCTCGGTGGAGTCGCGCGAGCAGGTGATGCGCATCGCCCAGCACGTCGCTGCCTGCGGCGCCACGGCGCTGCGCGGAGGCATTTTCAAGCCGCGCACCAACCCCTATGCGTTCCAGGGCCACGGTCTCGAGGCGCTCGCCTGGCTCTACGACGCGGGCAAGGCAGTGGGCCTGCCCATCGTGACCGAGGTGATGGCAGTCGATCAGGTGGGCCCGGTGGCCGAGCACGCCGACGTGCTGCAGATCGGTGCGCGCAACATGCAGAACTACGATCTGCTGCGCGCGGTGGGCCGCTCCAAGCGCCCGGTGCTGCTCAAGCGCGGCGCGGGCGCCACGGTGGACGAATGGCTTGGCGCGGCCGAGTACGTGATGGCGAGCGGCGAGCCGCGCGTCATCCTCTGCGAGCGCGGCATCCGGACCTTCGAGCCCTCGACGCGCAACACGCTCGATCTGGGCGGCATGCTCGCGGCGCGGCCGCTCACCCACCTGCCCTTGGTGGCCGACCCGTCGCATGCGGCGGGCCGGGCCGATCTGGTCGAGGGACTCGCCCGCGCTGCCTGGGCGGCGGGCGCCGACGGCATCATCGTCGAGGTGCACGACGACCCCGCGCGTGCCCTGAGCGACGCCGAGCAGGCTTTGGTGCCGGCGCGCTTTGCCGAGCTTGCCCGCGCGCTCGCGCTGGCCCCCGACGCGCGACTGCCTTTGGCGCAGCTCCGCGCCTGGGTCGATGCGATCGATCACGATCTGGCGGCGTTGGTGCAGCGCCGGCTCGAGGTAGCGCGGGTGATCGGCGACTCGAAGAAGAAGACCGGCAAGGCGGTGCTCGATCCGCGACGCGAGGCGGCGGTGCGCCGCACCTACTCCGAGGCGCTGCCAGGCTCGCGCGGTCTGGCCGAAAAGCTGGTCGACCTGCTCATCGAAGCGGCCCGCGCGCAGCAGAGCAT
>JAYWBT010000178.1:0-3446 GCA_043781235.1 Deltaproteobacteria bacterium | reverse complement strand
ATTCGCCGGCTGAGCCCCGGGCGCTCGCCACCGTGCTTGGTGTCGCGGATTCCTCGGTCGTGGCGACGGTCAGGCAGCTCTATGAGGAGCGCCCCTCTGCGCCCGGCAGCGCGAAGCTCGTGATCCCGTCGGCGCGCGAGGCTCGTGAGCTGTCGATCGTCGGCGCGCTCCGCTGCGTCCTACAGCTCGACGGCGGAGGCCGCGCAACCGGCTGCACCGCGGTCATCCCGGGTGCCCAGGCCGCTCGCGTGGACGTGGAGCGCACTTCGGCGCCCTGGCGCGCGGTGGTGGCTGCTCCTGGCCACCGCGACGAAGCGGCGTTTGGCGCACGCCCTGGAGCGAGCGCGCCGCCGCTCGAGCCGGCACAGGTCCAGGAGCTGCGCGGCGGTACCTTCGAGCGGGCCCTCATCCTCAAGTCACCCGCGGTCGTGCACGTCCACGGCGACTCCGGCGTCTGCGGCCTCTTCGCCTCTGGCACCCTCGCGGCCAGCGACGGGCTTGGCGCGGGCTGTGAGCTGCACCGCCTCCTGCCGGCTGGCGAGGCGAGGCTCGTCATCCGCGGCTTCGCGGAGGCGCCGCTGTCGGGAGGGCTGCACTGGACGGCCGACCCGGTCGAGGACCTGTCAGAGGGAATCGGGGCGGAGGCGTGGGTCGAGCCCGGCCAGGTCCGGCTCTTTCGCTTCAGCGCCAAGGCGGGCACCGTCGGCCTCGGACTACAAGTCTCCGCGGACGCGCTCGAGTGCGCCGTGCTCGGCGAGGACCAGCAAACCATCGGCAGCGGCTGCCAGCAGCTCCTCGTCTTGAAGGCCGGCAGCTACCTGCTCGCCGTGCGCGCGCCGAGGGATGGCCGTGCCCAGCGCTTCAAGCCTGTGCTGCTCGGCCTCGAAGGCCGCGAGCGCGGCGTTCCCGACGCATACCTGAACGAGCTCTTCCGCCGCATCGAGGGCGGGCAAGAGGGTGGAGGGGAAGAATGAGCCGCCGCAATCTGCTCTGTCTCGCGTTCGCATCGGTGCTGGGCGCCGATGCCGTGAGAGCCGAAGACGACTACGCGCCCGCCGATCGCGGCCAGGCGCCGCGGGGCAGTGGCGTGCGGCTGCTGCCCGAGCAGTTCTTGCGCGGGTACGATCCGGTGACCGCTTACTTCTCGAGCGATCAGGTCGACGCGCGGGGCCCCGCCGACGACGGCGCGCAGCGGCTGAAGATTGCGCCCCCGTGGCCCGGCGCGTGGACCTGGGCCGATCGGCGGACGCTGCAGTTCCGGCCCGCAGAGCCGTGGCCGGCGCTGGCAAGATTCGCGGTGGAGGCCGCTGGGGCAGGTCGCGTGCTCTCGACGATGATGAGCGCGCCCGCGTCGATGTCGCCCGCGGCAGGCAGCGACGATCTGCGACCCTTCCGGATGCTGACGCTGACGTTCCCGCAAGCGTTGACGCTCGCCTCGCTGCGCCAGATGCTCCGCCTCGATCTCGCGGACCTGCCGGGTCTCGGCGATTCGCCGCGCCGCAACGTGCAGAGATTCGCGCTGGCGCAGCTCCCGCGCGGCTCGCAGCGCGATCCCGCGACCTACGCGATCACGCTCGACGAGGACGTGCCCGAGGGCAAGCTCCTGGTCGTCAGCGTCAGCCTCGCGCTCGGAGGCGAGGACAAGGTGCTCTGGACGGGGCGCCTCGCGACCCGCAAGCCGTTCCACCTCGCGCAAATCGTCTGCGGCAATGGCCAGGCCGATGTTGCCGGAGGCGGGCAGCTCGCGCGCGACCTCGCGCTTTCGTGCGGTTCGAGCGGTGAAGGGCCGCAGCTCGTCTTCTCCGCACCACTTGGCGAGCTCTCGCTGACGCAGGTGAAGAAGCTCGTCCACCTCGAGCCAGCGGTGCCCGACCTGCACCACGAGGTCTTCGGCGGGCGCGTGGCGCTCAAGGGACGCTTTCGTCCTGACACGCTCTACAAGCTGCGCCTTGCGGCTGCGTCGATCGCCGACGAGAGCGGCAGGACTCTGCAAGATCCGCGTGCCGCGACGCTGTTCTTCTATCTGGGCTTCAAGAGCCCCTTTTTGCGCTTTTCGCAAGCGACCGCGATCCTCGAGGCGCACGGCCCGCGAATGGTGCCGGCCGTGGGCCACGGCGAGGCCCGCGCCGACGTGCGCATCTACCGGGTCGATCCGTTGCACGCGGGCCTGTGGCCGTTTCCCAGCGCGCCCTTGACCATCGACGAGGACCAGGCACCTCCCTTTCCAGGCGAGGAGCCGGTCGTCCCAGGCCAGCCGCTCGATCAGCCCGTCAGCCGCGAGGGACTCCAAAGCCACATCCGCCTGCTCGGCTCGCCGCTGGTTTCGAAGGTCGTCGACCTGCCGATCGCGGGCCGCGGCGGGACGGCAAGGTTCGGCCTCGACCTTCCTTCGCTGCTCGATCCGGTCGTCGGCGGAAACCGGCCCGGCACCTATCTCGTCGGGTTGCGGCGTCTCACCGGGCCTGCCCAGCGCGCCTACGTGCGCGTGCAGATAACAAATCTCTCATTGACCGTCGTCGAGGAGCGGGAGCGCGCGCTGCTTTACGTGCGGACGCTCGATGACGCGCGGCCCGTGCGGGGCGCCCGCATCGCGCTCGAGGGCAAGAAGCGCGTCCGCATTCCAGACGACAAGGTATCATCGGGATACCGCGAGGAGGAGCAGCCGGCCCGCGAGGAGCTGACCACGGACGGCTTCGGCGGCGCGCTGCTGGGGCGGCTCGAGAGCTGGACGCGGCTGCTGCGCATCGTGGTGACGAGCGGCGAGGACGCGCTCGTGCTCGACCCGCGCGAGCCGCCGCCGCGGTTCGCCTCGAACCATTGGTCGCCGTCCTCCACCTGGCTGACCTGGCTCTTCGAGACGCCGCCGCCTCCTCCGAACGACAAGCTGATCGGCTTCGTCTTCACCGAGCGGCCGATCTACCGGCCCGGCGAGAAGGTGTTCCTCAAAGGGTTTCTCCGCAACAAGGTGGCGGGCCAGCTCGGCAGCGCCGGAGAGGCGGCCACCTATGGCCTCGAGCTGCGCGGGCCTGACGGCTCGGTCTGGCCGCTCCCGCTCAAGCTGACGCGGCTCGAGGCCTTCTCAGGCGAGTGGCAGGAGAAGACGGCGCCGACCGGCGTCTTCACCGCGGTCGTGTTCAAGCGGCTGCCGCACGACGGCAAGCAGGAGATTGCGCAGCGCACTTTTCTAATCGAGGCGTATCGCATCCCGACCTTCGAGGTGCAGCTCTCCGGAAACCCTCGAGTCAGCCTCGACCAGCCGTTCAAGGTGAAGGCGGTGGCGCGGTATTACGCGGGCGGCGCGGCCTCGGGCCTGAAGATCCAATGGGTGGTGACGCGGCGGCCGTCGCGCCACGTTCCCTCGGGCCGCGAGGGGTTCCTCTTCGCCTCGAGCACGCAGTTTGCGCGGCCGTCGGCGCAGCGGGCGCCGGAGACGATCCGGCGCGAGG
>JAYWBT010000177.1:0-3485 GCA_043781235.1 Deltaproteobacteria bacterium | reverse complement strand
GCAGGCCGACCCAGAGCGCCGTATGCGCCATCATGTGCGGCAGCGGAACCATGTCCGTCCCGCGCACCTCGAACACGCGCTTCACCCGCACCTCGGGGAAGAGCGTGGTGAGGTGGTCGATCCAATTGGAGAAGAGTGGCTGGCTCTCCTCGCCATTGGCGAGCCGCCCGGTGGTCAGGTATTGCCGGAAGGTCTGCCCGCCCGCCTCGGTGTAGTCGGTGCCGCGGCGGACGAAGAGCATGGGAACGTCGAGCGCCCAGTCGACATACTTGCGGTAGCCCCAGCCGGGCTGGAGCATGTTCTCGAGCAGGCCGCAGCGGGCCGCGTCGGTCTCGCGCCACACCTGGTAGCGGAAGTCGAGGTAGCCGCTGTCCTGCCCATTGACGATGGGGCTGTTCGCGAAGATGGCGGTGACGATGGGACTGATCGCCGTCGCGGTGCGGACCTTTTCGGCGAGGTCCTGCTCGTCGCTCCAATCGAAGTTGGCCTGCACGGTGCCCGTCATCAGCATCATGTCGAGCGCCAGCCGTCCGCGCGGGCCCAGCGACGATTTCATCGCGCCGTAGCGGCCCTTGGGCATCCACGGGACCTCCTCGCGCGTGCCGAACGGGCGGTAGCCGCAGGCGAGCCATTGCGGGCCGCGGCTCTTCTCACGGACGACCTCGAGGTGCCGCTCGATCTCGGCCTGGACGGCGGCGAGCGATCGCGACGGCGCTCCCGACAGCTCGAGCTGGCCGCCCGGCTCGAGCGTGACCGACGCGTTCTCGCCGATCAGCGCGATGGGCTGGCCGTTCTCCTTGTGCTTGTGCTGCGTACCGCCGGCCGCGCGGGCGAGCGCGTCCAGGAGCTCCCGGATGCCGCCCGGCCCGCGGTACTCGACCGCCTTCAGCGACGGATCCACGCCGAGCTTCTCGTGCTCGACGCCGACCATCCAGCCGGACCGCGGCCGCTCGGCCCCGCGCAGATACTCGACCAGCTCGTCGATGCCTTGGACCGGCTGCCCGGGCCCCTTGAGATCGAGGGACATAGTTGAAGAGGATGCCGGGCAGCGCCCTGCGGTGCTCTAGTGTCCGTCGAACTGCGCCAGCTCGGGCTTGCCTTCGAAGGCCCTCCGCGCCACCTCGAGGATCTTCTCCTCGAGATGCCTGGCGTCGGACGAGGGATCGGTCCCGCCCAGCTCTTTCTCCAGCTGCGTGCAGAGGCTGCGGAGGTGACTGAGCGTGGCGGCGTTGATGGCGTGCTTGATCAGATTCTGCGAGTAGTCCGGCGCTTCCTTCACCACCAGCCGGCCCAGCGCCAGCACGGCGTGCGGCTCGGACGGCATCGGGTCGTCCGCTTTGAAGACCGACTGGAACGAGGCGTTGCCGGGGAACTCCTTGCGGATGGCCGCCTGGATCTCGCCCGCCTCGCCCTGCAGATCCTTGATCAGCGTTTGGGCCGCCGGGTTGGGCCCCTTGCTCTCGAGCCCCTTGAGCGAGGTCTCGTAACGGTCGAGCACCGTCGAGGACAGCCCCTGCGCTTGGAGCGCGTCCTGGTGCTTGCGGGCGACGTCGAGGAGCTTTTTGCCGGTCACCGGCTTCGCTGGACCGATCTTCTCTTTTTTTGCCATGTCGTCGCGCCTCTTCAGACCTGCATCAGGTCTTTTTCCTTGTTGGCGATGATCTCGTCCACCCTCTTGATCCCGAGATCGACTTCTGCCTGTACCTTCTCGAGCGCCTTCTTGCCTTCGTCTTCGGCGAGGTCCCCGCCCTCGGTCAGCTCTCCGATCATCTCCTTGGCGTCGCGCCGCTCGTTGCGGATGGCGATCTTGTGCTCCTCGCCTTTCTGCTTGGTCAGCTTGACGAACTCCTTGCGGCGCTCCTCGGTCAGCGGCGGGATCGGCACACGCACGATCTCGGCGTCGGGCTGGGCATTGACTCCGAGCCCCGCGGCGTTGATCGCCTTCTCGATCACCGGGATGAGCGCCTTCTCCCAGGGCTTGATCACGATCAGCCGCGGGTCGGTGACGCTGACGTTCGCCACCTGGTTCAGCGGCGAGAGGGTGCCGTAATAATCGACGCGCACGCCTTCGAGCAGCGCCGGGTTGGCGCGTCCGGTGCGCACCTTGGCGAGCGCGACGCGCAGATCGCCGAGCGTCTTTTCGATGCGCCCGCGCAGGTCGTCGATGACGTCTTCTGCCATCCCCATGAGCTCTACGCCTCCTGCTGTTTGGGCTTCAGCGTGCCGACAATGGTGCCGATCTCTTCGCCCATCACCGCCCGGGTGATGTTTCCGTGCCGGCCCAGGTCGAACACGATGATGGGCAGGTCGTTGTCCATGCAGAGCGAGATGGCAGTGGAGTCCATCACCTTGAGGTTCTTCTTCAGCACGTCGATATAGCTCAGCTGGGTATAGCGCGTGGCGGTGGGATCCTTCTTGGGGTCGGCGCTGTAGATGCCGTCGACCTTGGTCGCCTTGAGGATCACCTCGGCGTGGATCTCCATGGCGCGCAGCGAGGCCGCCGTGTCGGTGGTGAAGTACGGATTGCCGGTGCCCGCGGCGAAGATGACCACCCGGCCCTTCTCGAGGTGGCGCACGGCGCGGCGGCGGATGTAAGGCTCGGCGAGCTGCTGCATCTCGATGGCCGACTGCACGCGGGTGAAGACCCCGAGCTTCTCCAGCGCGTCCTGGAGCGCGAGGCCATTGATCACCGTGGCGAGCATGCCCATGTAATCGGCGCTGGCCCGGTCCATCCCCTCGGTCGAGGCGGAGACGCCGCGGAAGATGTTGCCGCCGCCAATGACGATACCGACCTCGACGCCGAGATCGATCACCTCTTTGACCTCGCCGGCGATCTGCTGCAGCGTCTTGGGAGCGATGCCGTACTTGCCGTCGCCCATCAGCGCCTCCCCGCTGAGCTTGAGCAGGATGCGCTTGAATCGAGGCGACTTGTCGGGGGCGGGGGCGGTCACGGGCGGCGATTCCTATCTTGCGGGTTCGGGTCGGTCAAGACGACGGGCTGGGGCTCAGTTCGCGTCGTCCGGCAAGGCGGGCGCCGTCAGCTCGCCCGCCGCGAGCAGCCGCGGCGCGCTCTCGATGGGCGCGAGCGACTCGAGCTCCAGGTTCTCGGGCGTCGCCTCCAGGTCACGGAACTTGCGCGCGCTCACCAGCACGCGCCGCTCGATCGAGCCCACCGCCGCGTTGTAAGCCTCGACCGAGCTGCCCAGCGACTTGCCCACGCGCGCGAGGTGACCGGCCATGTCGGCGAGGCGCTTGTACAGCTCGCGCCCGAGCGCGCTGATGGCCTGCGCGTTGAGGGAGAGCGACTCCTGCCGCCAGCCATAGGCGACGGCGCGCAAGAGCGCGATGAGCGTGGTCGGCGTGGCCAGCAGCACCCGCTCCTGCACGCCCGCCTCGATGAGCGAGGGGTCGTGCTCGAGCGCCGCCGTGAGCATGGCCTCGTTGGGCAGGAAGAGGATGACGAACTCGGGCGCGGGCTCGAACTG
>JAYWBT010000176.1:0-28468 GCA_043781235.1 Deltaproteobacteria bacterium | reverse complement strand
CCACGCTGGCGCGAAGCCACGACACGCTGCTGGTCGATGCGTACTCGCACGCGGTCCTCTTCGTTGGGCGCTACATCGAGCTCTTGCGCACTGGCGGGCAGACCATTCCGGTGTGGGCGGCGAGCCGGTTGGTGCAGAACCTGGTGGACCTGCAGCGCCCCGCGCCGCTGCGCTTCCTGCAGCTCGCGCGCACCAAGGCGGGCGGCGAGGCGTACTGGGGCTACCACGCCGCGAACGTGGCGGTGCTCGCCATCTCGTTCGGCGCGCAACTCGGCTTCGAGAAGCGGCGCCGGCACGACCTGGGGATGGCGGCGCTGTTCCACGATGTCGGGATGGCGGCGCTGCCGGAGTCCCTGCTGCACAAGAGCGACGAGCTGAGCGACGCCGAACGCGCAGCGCTCAAGGCGAGCCCGCTCTTCGCCGCGCGCGCGGTGCTGCGCGAGCGCGAGGTGCACCCGGCCGCGCTCGAGCGCGCGCTGGGGGTCTACGAGTGCCACCTGGAGCGGCCGCCGGGCGTGATCGGGCGGGTGCTCGCCATCTGCGAGGCGTACGATGCGCTCACCACGACCCGGCCCTGGAGAGCGGCGCTCCCGTCGCTCGAGGCGCTGCAGACGATGAAGTGGCACCAGTTCGACGAGAAGCTGCTGGGGCTCTTTCCGCAGGTCGTCGGGCACCTCGCGTAGCTCGCCGTGGCGCGGGTTACCCATCGGCGGGCGGCGACGCCCATGCGCGAGCTTGAGCCGCTCCCCCGCCCGGGCCCGAGGGCGCGGCTCGCCCGAGCGCGGCGGTGGTCAGGCCGTCACCGCCGGCGTGAAGCGGTCCATCAGCCAGCGAGTCGGGGCCGGCAGCCAGCGGGCGAGGGTGTTCACGCGCGGGTAGATCACGCGCGCCTGCCGCTTCTCGATGGCCGTGCGGATCCGCCGCGCCAGCTCCGCCGCCGTCCCTACCGGCTGGGCGCTGACCAGTTTCGAGGTCTGGTACTTCTCCAGCGCGGCGCGCGCCATGTCGGTCTCGCCGATGAGGCCCGGATAGACGGTCACCACGTGCACGCCGGTGCCGCGCAGCTCGCCGCGTAGCGCCTCGCTCGCCGCCGCGAGGCCGCCCTTGGCCGCGTGGTACCAGGTCATCCCGGGCGTGGGCGCCAGCGCGGCCATCGAGGCGACGTCCACGATCACGCCCGCCTTGCGAGCGAGCATGGCCGGCAGCAGCGCGCGGGTCAGCCGCAGCGGAGAGAGCAGATCGATCCGCACCATCTCCTCCGCCTTCTCCACCTCGGCGGTGGCGGTGGGGCCGACAATCTGCGCCCCGGGCAGGCACCTTCAGCTCCACGGCCAACTTGGTCGAGCAGGGCCTTGCGCCGCGCTACCAGCGTGAGGCGGACGCCGGAGAGGGTGGCGAGCTCGCGTGCGAGCGCCGCGCCGATGCCGGAGGAAGCTCCTGTGATCGCGATGTGCATGCCGCCTCCGATGCCGGAGGTCGATGACTGGTTTCTGGGATCGGTCAGTTGCCCGAGGGCCGGACCTTGAGCCCGTTCAGCACCAGGTCGAGGCCGGCGGCGTAGAACTCCATCATCTCCTCGTTCGAGCGCCTGCCGCCGTGGAAGAGGTAGCCGGCGATCTGCAGATCCTGCAGCACCGTGCTGATGCGCTCGACGTCGAGGTTGGCGCGGAAGAGCCTCTGGCGGATGCCGAGCTTGAGCACCTCCATGACGTTGTGCGTGCCGAGCGCCCGAAGCTCGTCGAAGCGATCGGTCCACATCGGCAAGAGCTCGCGTGTCTTGCCGAAGAGCAAATCGCGCACCAGCGGGCTGCCCTCGAGCCGGTCGAACCCCGCGAAGGCCATCACTGCGAGCAGCTGATCGGCGGGCTGGCGGGGGTCGATCATCTTGGAGACCTCGGCGACCCAGTGCCGCACCTCGCGGTGGAGCGCCTGGTAGAAGAGGTCCGCCTTCGACTCGCAGGCGAGGTACACGGTGCCCTTGGCGACGCCGGCCGCTTTGGCGATGTCGTCCACCGAGGCCTTCTTGAACCCGCGCCGCGCGAACGCGCGCGCGGCCTCGATCAGGATGCACTCTTTCTTCGCTTGCTCCATGACTGGATGAAGGGTTTAGTCAGCGCCGAGAGGTGCGGTCAAGGACATGCCCGACAAGCTCCCCGAGGAGTTCGCCCCGACCGGCCCAAAGCGGTCGCGGTTCCCCATCCAGCCGGCGCCGCCGGTGCGGCCGCGGCTGTTCGCCGACGAGTCGCGCTTCGCCACGCGGCTGGCGTTCCTCGCGGGCGCGACCGAGCTCGCGGCGTGGGCGTGGATCGTCCGCTCGCATGGCGGCGTGGCGCTGGCCGCCGGCGCGCTTCGCTGCGCGCGGCCGCTCTGGGCAAAGCTGGGCACGCGCGTGCCACGGCCCGCGGTGGCCTTCGCGCTGCTGGCGGTGGCGTTGATCGCGCAGGGCGCCACCCTCATCACCATCGGCGGGTTCGCCACGGTGGCCGCGCTCGCCGCCGCGCTCCCGGCGGTCAGCGATCTCGCCGCGACCTGCATCGCCGATTCGGTCACCGTGGATCGCCGCGCCGCCGCCTTTGCGCGGCTCGACATGGGGCAGGCCCTGGGCTGCGCGCTCGGCGTCTCGCTGGGCGCGGCGGCGCCGGTGTTCGTCCCGCTCGGCGCGGCGGCGGCGCTGGTGCTCGCCGGGCTCTGCGTCGCTGACCTGCACGACCGCGGGACGCCGCGCTCAGCGTGGCCCGCGACGGCTTATCGCGACGCGCTGGCGGGACCGCTCGTCGCGCAGCTCACCGCACTCGCGCTGGTGACGGGCGCTCTCGCGACCGTAGCGGCGACGGGCGCGCGGGCGCTGACGCTCGCCCTCTCCTCGGCCGCAATCTTCCCCGGAGCGAGACCTCTCGCGGCCAGCACGATGGCGCTTGCGCGTGCAGTTGCGCCGCTCCTCGGCATGTTCCTCGCCGCGCGTGCCGAGCCCGCCATGCGCAACGCCGTCCTGCTGCCGCGCGCCTTGGCGCTCCTCGCCGCCGGTGCGCTGGGGCTCGCGTTCTTCTCCGGCGCCGCCGGCCTTCTGGGCCTGGTGCTGCTGGGCGCGGCGGCCGCGGCGCTGCCCGCCTCGATCGCGCGCGGCGCGGGGGAGATGGAGCGCCCGCTCGCCTCCAGCCTCGCCTTTGCCGCGCTCGCGCTGGGCGCGGGCCTCGGCCGGGCGTTCCTGACCTGAGTCTCGACTTGCCACTCGCCACGAGGGACGACGCAACGGCTGAGACAGCTAAGGCATCCTCGCGGGCTCTCCACGCGGCGGATCTCCTGAAGCAATTTTGGTGATAAATGAATGAGCGCTCATTCAGCGCCGAGGAATCCGCATGGCCGAGGAATCCGCATGATCGAAGCGCCCTTCACGCCCGAGCACGATCTTTTCCGCAGGACCCTGCGCGATTACGTCGAGCGCGAGCTCGCCCCCCACGCGCTCGAGTGGGACGAGGCCGGCATCTTCCCGCGCGAGGTCTTCACCGGGATGGCCGAGCTGGGGGCGCTCGGCATCAACTACGCCGAGGACGTGGGCGGCTCGGCCGGCGACTACTGGTACGTGGTGGTGCTGGCCGAGGAGTTGGTCCGCAGCCAGAACGCGGGCGTCAACATGGCGCTGCTGGTGCAGTCGCAGATGGCGACGCCGATCATCGGCGAGATCGGCACCGCCGAGCAGAAGCAGGAGTTCCTCGCTCCCGCGCTCGCGGGCGAGAAGATCGCCGCGCTCGGGATCAGCGAGCCCGACGCCGGCAGCGACGTCGCGAATCTGAAGACCACCGCGCGCCGCGTCGGCGACGAGTACGTGATCAACGGCGCCAAGATGTGGATCACCAACGGCACCCGCGCCGACTTCATCACGCTCGCGGTGCGCACCGGCGAGCCCGGCTACGGCGGCATCTCGCTGCTGACGTTCCCGACTGACTGCAAAGGGTATTCGGTCAGCAAGAAACTGCAAAAGGTCGGCAACCTCGCCTCGGACACCGCGCTGCTCTTCTTCGAGGACTGCCGGGTCCCGGTCCGCTACCTGCTGGGCGAGGAGAACCAGGGATTTTATCACGTGATGACCAACTTCCAGGGCGAGCGGCTGGTCGCCGCCATCGGCGCGGTGGCCGGCATGGACCGGCTGGTCGAGGACGCCATCCGCTACGGTGGCGAGCGCTCGGCCTTCGGCAAGCCGCTGGCCAAGTTCCAGGTCTGGAAGCACAAGCTGGTCGAGCACCTCACCGCCATCGAGGCGGCGCGCTGGCTCACCTACCGCGCGGTCGACCTGTTTGACCGGAAGGAGGCAGCGGTCAAGGAGATCAGCATGGCCAAGCTGTTTGCCGCTGACCTGATGCAGAAGGTGGTCTACGACTGCATGCAGCTGCACGGCGGCATGGGCTACGTGGTGGAGACCCCGGTCGCGCGCGCCTTCCGCGACGCGCGGCTGCTCACCATCGGCGGCGGCACCAGCGAGATCATGAAGGAGATCATCGCGAAGCTCGTGCCCGGGCTGTGAGGCAGTCCGCGGACTCGAGCTGCACGATGATGCGATCCGAAGACCGGCCCGATGAACGATTTTGCGTCGGACAAATCGCCGCATCTGGCCGCCTGCCGTAATCCGGTCCGTCCGGTGCCGCGCGCGACCCGCGGAGCCGGGCCTCACCCGGAAGCGGCTCGGCTTGCATTGGCTTCTTCTTCTGAATCTGGAAGCTGGCGCTCCACCGGTGCTATGAGCGAGGTGGAGAGCAAATCACTTCAGCGAAAATGGACGAGCGAGGCCTGAGCCCCCACGAAACGCTCATCCATTCGTTAAAGGCGGCCATGAGCCATCGCGCACTCGCACCCGGGGCCATCGTGTCTGGCGACGCATCGTCGAGCCGCGACCCTTGGCATCGATACGCCGCTGCGCTCGCCGCGGTCGCCATCGCCACCGTGGCTCGCAAGTCGCTGGATCCACTTGTCGGCCTGACGCTTCCCTTCATTTTCTCCATCCCTGCCGTTTTTTTCGCGGCCTGGTTCGGTGGTATCGGCCCCGGACTGTTCGCCACGGGCCTTTCGATCGCGGCATCAATCCACTGGATCCTTGCGCCAGCACAATCGTCCGCGGACCCAGCCCGCGCGGACATGCTGGGGCTCTGTCTCTTCGGGCTGATCGGTGTCGCATTCTCGTGGTTGATCGAATCGTCCCGGCGCAAGACCACCGATCTCGCGATCGAACGCGCAGAGCTGAGACGACTCCTCGAAGGCGCGCCATCCGCGATCGGAGCCTATGAGGGTAAAAACCACACCGCAGTGCTGTCGAATCTGAAGCACGAGGAAATGACCTGGGGGCGCGTCGTCATTGGAAAGTCACTGCTGGAGTGCATGCCCGAGCTTGCCGGACAAGCTGTCGTGCAGCTGCTCGACGAGGCCTATCAAACCGGGGAGCCGACGACGACTCGCGAAGTCGCTGTCCAACTCATGCGCCGCGGGTTTCTCCAGGATTGCTGGTTTGACGTCGCCTTGCAGCCGACCCGCGACCCCCAAGGCCAGGTCACCGGAGTTCGCCTCTCCGCCGTCGACGTTACCGCCCACGTACTGACGCGCCACGGACTCGAGCTGACGCGCGCCGCGGCAGAAGCCGCCAATCGATTTACGCAGTCCATTACGTCAAACGCAAGCCTGGGCCTCGTCATGATCGACGCCAGGCAGCATTGCTCCTTCATGAACCCCGCGGCGGAAAAGATCTTCGGCTACACCTTGGCTGAAGTGCAGGCAATGAACCGCCCCTTTCACGACATCGTTCACCATACGCGTCCTGACGGCTCAAGGTATCCCATGGAGGAGTGTCCAATCGACAGAGTCCTGCCCGCGCGGAACCACGGTGAAGACGTTTTCGTTCATCGAGACGGAAGCTTCTACTTCGTCTCCTTCACCGCGAGCCCGCTGCTCGAGAGCGGCGTGCCGCGCGGCACCATCATCGAAGTCGAAGACATCACCGAGCGAAAGAGGGCGGAGGAGCGATTACGGGTCAGCGAGCGGAAGTTCTCTGCGGTGTTTGAGAACTCAGCCTTCGCCATCTGCCTCGTGAAGATGCCGAGTACCGTAATTGCCGACGTGAATCCCGCCTGGGTCGAGCTGTTCGGTTACTCCAAAGAGGAAGCGGTTGGAACAACGAGCGTCGAGCTCGGGCTGTCGATGGATCTGGAAGCCCGGGATAGAATCAAGCAGGAGTTTCAAAGCCGCGGATTCGTCAGGAACATGGAAAGCAAGGTGCTGACCAGGAAAGGCAGGTTCCTCACCATCAGCAACAACCTCGACTCAGTCGAGTTCGAGGGTCAACGTTATCTTGTAGGGACCTTCCAGGACGTCACCGAGCAAAGAGAAGCTGAGAAGGCTATCCGTGAAAGCGAGCGTCAGTTTCACGACCTCATTGATAACCTTCCCGAGCTGGCCTGGAGTGCACAACCCGACGGACACATCGATTTCTACAATCGACGCTGGTACGAGTACACGGGCACCACCTTCGAGCAGATGGAGGGTTGGGGCTGGAAGTCCGTCCATGACCCGCAAATGCTCGGCCAGGTGGTTGAAAAGTGGACGCGCTCGGTGACTACAGGCGAGTCATTCGAGATGGAATTCCCGCTCCGCGGCGCGGACGGAGTCTTCCGCTGGTTTCTCACCCGCGTGTGCGCGCTCAGAGGCCCTTCCGGGCGCATCGTCCGCTGGTTCGGAACAAATGCGAATGTCGATGAACGGAGGAAGGCCAGCGCAGAACGAGAAGATTTGCTGGGCAAGCTCCAACGAGCGCTTGAAATCCGTGACGAGTTCCTGTCGATCGCGTCCCATGAGCTCCGCACCCCTTTGACCGCCTTGCAGCTTCAGATTCAGGGAACGAGCCATCTTCTGCAAAAGACGGATGGCAATGACACCGCGAAGTTACTGCGCAAGCTCGAAACCGCGAACCGGCAGACAGAACGCCTCACTCGCATGGTGGACGGCCTGCTGGAAGTGTCGCGCAACTCTCTCGGCAGGCTTAGCCTCGACCTCGAGGACGTCGACCTGGTGAGCGTGGTGCGCGAAGTGCTGGAGCATCACGAAATTCTGGCACACGCCGCGGGCTGCATGCTCAGTCTTGACGCTGAAGCTCCGGTGGTTGGCCGATGGGATCGACTCCGCCTGGAGCAGGTGGCAACCAACCTCCTGTCGAACGCCATCAAGTACGGCCCTGGGCGACCCATCGACATCAGTGTCCGGGTGGGCGGGGATTTCGCCGTGTTCACGGTGCAGGACCGGGGGATGGGAATCCGTGCCGAGGACCTCGCCCGGGTCTTTGGCAAATTCGAGCGAGCAGTGCCGTCGCGGCATTACGGTGGTTGGGGGCTTGGTCTGTACATCACCAGGGAGATCGCCGAAGCGCTCGGTGGCCAAATCGACGTCACGAGTGCAATCGGCCAGGGCTCGACCTTCAAGATCACCCTCCCTTTCCAGCACTCCGTTAGCCGGGATCAGATACCTAAAACACCCGACGCACATTCATGAAAGCGACCCAGACCGCAACCATTCTGGTGGTGGACGACGACGACGACGTTCGACGGTCGGTGGCGGAGACGCTCGAGGATGAAGGCTACCGAGTGGTCACCGCCCGGAATGGCCAGGAGGCCCTCGACCTGCTTCGAAATTGCGTTCCCACGCCCCGGCTGATCCTTCTCGACATGATGATGCCCGTCATGGATGGCCGACGATTTCGCGCGGAGCAGCTCAAGGACCTCGCCCTTGCACCCATTCCCGTCGTCCTGGTCACGGCGGACGCGCGTGCCGCGCAGGAGGCCAGGGAGTTGACCACGCACAGCGCCCTCGAAAAACCTTTTCAGTTGAGTGACCTCCTCAAAATCGCCGAGCGCTTCTGCGGCCCCCCGGCGGCGGGCTGAAGCACTTTACCTGCCCCTGCAGCGCCGGGCGGCACTCGGCCAGCCAGCTGCCAGCCCTACGTTCAGGGAGGAAGAGCCCGCAGCGGGCCGGCGCTTGGTCGCCGCTCGCCGAGGTCTTCGAGGAGAGCGAGGGTATCACGCTCCGTCGGTGTCGAGAGCGTGACGGCGCAAGCTGATCGAGCGCTCAACTCCCGCTCTCGCATATGCACTGGCTCATGGTTACTCGATGGGCCCCGTACGCCTCGAATTGCACTTGCGAGCCGCCCGTCGTGAGGTGCACCGCCGGCGCGGCGCCCGGCGTGCGGCTCGTCGCGCGCGCCGCCGCGTTGCTCTCCGATCCGCCTTCGCGGAGCAGCCTCGAGCGAATGACGGTCGCAATCGGGAATGACGTCAAGAAGCGCGTTGCACATGTCCAACCTGCGTTGCGACGGTCGAGGTGCTCCCGGCGAAAGCCTTCGCCGTCAGCCTTGGACTCGACAGGACGAGCATTCCAATGGAAGAAGACGTGACTCTCGGCAGAGCGGCTGTGCGATATCGAATGGCATATGTCGCGACAATCGCGATAACCGATCGAGACGGCTCCGTTCTTCAGAAGCGGCAGTCTTCGGCCGCTGCCCACGAGGGGCCGGACGGCATCCTGGAGGCTGATCGCGGATTTGAAACGCGCGCTCCGACAGCGTTCCTCCTTGAACGTCGGTGTCATTCAGGACGGCGCTCCGGAAGTGTGGAACCTGATGCGCGACTGGTTGAGACGAACGAGGCTGGTACGGGGCTGGACCGAATGTATCGACCGCGACCATGGCGATGAACGTTTGGCGTGCGCCGCCGAGATACTCGAGGCCGGCGCCGGGAGGCGCTGCGCAAACGATGGGGGCGCCTCCTCGACACCAGTGCCCGTGGCATTCAGCCGATCTGCAGGGAACTCCATCGCGCACAGCTCTCGCCCGAGAAGCGTCGCGAGCTTCTTCCCCATCTCAACTACCTCGAAGGCTATAAGCACATGATTCGTTATGCCGTCGCTGCGCTGTCTCGGTCTGCCGTGGGCCGTCTGGTCCGGCGGTGAGACAGACCCAATCCCGAGGTCTTACTCGTAAGTCAGGTCGTCGCGGTGCACGGGCTTGCGGCCAAGTTCAGGTCGACGTCATCGCCGAGGTGGAGCGCTCGGCCGGCCCAGCGCAGCGAGACGCCGGGCAGGTTGGTGCGCGCGTCCGATGGGAGCAGTAGCCCGCCACCACCACCGCCGTGACGGTTCATTCAACGTGGCCCGGAGCCTGATCTCGGGGAACTCGCGCGCGAGGAAGCGCTCGCCCTCGTCCCGCGGTCCGCTGGTCGAGCCGGCCGCGGGCGGTGTAGGCCGACGCATGGTGGCGCCAGCTCGGCAAAGTGTAATGCTCGAAGGTGACCATCGGCGCGAGCCCGGGCGCCTTCATCGAGCGGAGGACGGCGTGGTAGTACGCGAGGGGGGCTGGGTCGTGACCGTGCGCCGTCCGCGACGCCGGCTGTCGAGGTGGGGAAGACCCGGCTCACTCGATCGACAGCCGCAGGGCGTTCGAGTGCAACCCGGACGCGGCGCACGCGAGGTCCCGGTCGCAGAACTGGAAGGAGCCGGGCTTCGCTGGTGAGCGGCGTTCCTACGAGGTGATTGTTGGGGTCTTTCAGCAGCTCCGGCCGCGTGGTCCAGGCGCTGGCAACGGCCATCCTGCCGGTGTCGCTCTCCGGCTGCCGCGAGCGGTTGGTGCTCGAGAGCGCGGGCGGCGTGCGCTTCGCCTTGCCGGCGTGGCCGCACCGCAGCGCGCAGCCCTCGCCCTCGGCCGGCTTCGTCGAGCGCGCGGACGGGAAGGGCGACCGCGTCTGGCTGGGCTGGGACGTGGACGCGCGCACGGGGAAGCCCGACTTCGCACTGGCGCGGGAGGCGAGAGGCGTCTCGCGGGGAGACATTACCGCCGCGACCGTGGCGGGGCACGAGGCGTGGCGTCTCTCCGAACGCGCGCTGGTGTGGCGCTGCGACAAGACGGGGCGGCTCCTGCGGCTGGTGGTCGAAGGGGGGCACGCGCCTTCGCTCGGCGATCTCGCGCGCCAGGTGGACTGCCACCCAGGCGGCGGATCGAGCCCGGGCGGCTCGACCGCGAACGGCGACGTGCCTTCGGCGTCCATCGCCGCGCTCGGGCCCGCCTGGCGCTTCGCGCACCGCGGCCGCGGCTCCTCGTCCTGGCTGCGCGACGACGCGGTGCTGACGCTCTTCGCGGGGCAGAGCCGGCCGTTGTCGACGGGCGCGGAGGCTGCGCCTGCGTGGGCCGCCGCCGCGGGTCTGACCGACGTGACGCCGCAAAGGCGCAGGCCGCCGAGGGGCCACAGGGTCATCCTGCGCTGCGCAGCTCCGGCATCGCCAGGCTCGATGGCGCGCCGGTGCGCTGGACGCTCTTGACCTGGCGCTGTATTCAGCGGCAGCGTAGTTTGGCGGCGCTGGTCTTCGCGCGTGCCCCGCCGGGCGACGCGCCGGGAGACCTCACCGGACACGACGCTGCACTGCTCGCTGCACGCTGCCACGCCGGGTGACTAGAGTACGCCGCGATGCCCGACGACCTCCCCGTGCTCTCCGTGCTGCGACCGTTCGAACGGTTCGCGTTCCGCCTGATGCGAAGGCTCAACCCCTCCGCGGCCGGACAGTTTCTCCAGCGCGGTGTGCTGGTGCCGTTGATCTGGCTCTTCTTCCGGCGGCGGCTGCACGTGCGCGGGCTGGAGCGGCTCCACGAGTTGCCGCGCGAGGCGTCGATCCTGCTGGTGGCGAACCATCGCACCTTCTTCGATCTCTGGGTGCTCTCGATGTTGCTGCAGCGAGACCCCGGGTTGCGCAGGCGCCTCAGCTCGCCGGTCCGCGCGAACTTCTTCTACGAGAACCCATTTGGCCTGCTCATCTGCGTGCTGCTCTCGGGCGGCTCGATGTTTCCGCCCTTCTTCCGCAGCGCCGAGAAGATGCCGGTCAACAAGCATTCGCTCGGGCTTCTCATTCAGATGCTGCGCACGCCGGGGCAGCTGATCGGCTTCCATCCAGAGGGCACGCGGAACCGCGGCGACGATCCCTACGTGTTGCTGCCGGCGCAGCCGGGCGCGGGCGAATTGGCGCTCAAGGCGCGGCCGGTGATCGTGCCGGCGTTCGTCAGCGGGCTCTCCGACAACATCCTGGACGAGCTGTGGGCGAGCGTGACGCGGCGGCGGCCGATCGTCGCGATCTTCGGCGAGCCCGTCGATGTCTCGGACTTTCCGGCCGAGACGCGCCTCTCGCATCACAAGCGCTGCGCCGACCGGCTCAACGATCGCATTGCCGCGCTCGGCGCCGAGGAGAAAGCTCTTCGCACCACGCTGTAACACCACTCGCGTGCGGCTGCGAAAGCGCAGCGCTTGCGTGCGGCTGGCGACGCGGGGGGGGTTGGCCTCAGCGTCGTTTCCTCGCCGCTGGCGGGATTGCCTGGGCGGGGCTTGGGGAGCTGGCGACTTGCGGAATGAGCCAGCGGCGCGTCGCCATCCGCCCGCGGCGCGTCGCCATCCGCCCGCGGCGCGTCGCCATTCGCCCGCTTTCCGCGGAAGCAGGTGCGGAAGGCGCGTACCGCATCTCGAAGGGCAGCTCTTGCGGTGGCTCGGGTCTGGCTTGCGTATGCCCGGATCGGGTGCAGACGCGGCGCTCGCGTAAAGAGTTTTCGCCGGAGTCGTGAGTGCCGGCAGCGGGCGCGCCGACAAGCCTGACCGCCCCGGCCTGACCCGGTTCGGACCAGGCGCCTGACTTGTACCATTTGTACGCCATAATCAAACGATGCAAAGGGTGCTGGATTCCCACTTGCGGGGCGGGCGACGCGCGGGGGCAGGCCGGAAGCGCTCGAAGACCTCGGGCGTGCCGCACCTGCAACGAGCCGAGCTCGCCGCGCGCCACCCGGTCCACGTCACGCTGCGGGCAGGGAAAGGCTGCTGGAACCTGCGCAGCTTCCGGGCCTTGCGCGCTCTCGAGCCGGCCTTCCACGCAGGGCGCGAACGGTTCGGGTTCCGGCTCGTCCATTACTCCGTGCAGGGGAATTATCTGCATCTGCTGGTCGAGGCAGAGGACAAGGCGTCGCTCGCGCGCGGGATGAAGGGGCTCGAGGTGCGGGTCGCGAGGGCGCTCAACCGCATGATGAAGCGCAAGGGCCGCGTGTTCGGGATCGCTACCACGCGCATATCCTGAAATCGCCGCGCGAGGCCGCCCGCGCGCTGCGCTACGTGCTGATGAATTTCGCGCACCACGCGCGCGCCTGGGGCGATAAAATGAGCGCCACCTTCATCGACCCGTTCAGCTCGTTGCGCTACCTCGCCACCTCGCCGGGGTCGGCCGCGCCGGTCGCAGGCCCTGAGACCTGGCTGCTTCGCATCGGCTGCCGAGGCTCCGGCTGAGCTCACCTCGGCGGTCCTTCGAGCAAAGCGAGCAATCGTCTACCCCAAGCGCACGAGCTGGACGCAACTCTGTTCCGGATCCCGGTCCATGGGCCTCCTCGCGATACCTCTCGGTCGCCGAGGATGCGCGCGCGCGGCTGCGAGTTGATCTCCATCGGTGACGGGGCTGATCTCAATGGGCCTGCTGGCGAGATCGACCTGGTGGTGTCGTATTGGAAGGCGGCGCGACTCGCAATCAATGAACGCATCCGCGCGGCTCACGATGTCGGCTTTTGTCGCGCTATTGGTCGTAGTTTGGTCCGTGGCATCAGCCGCAGGCTCCTGGATCCGAATGCGAGCAGGCTCGAGGTGTCCTCCGCTGTGGGGCCGACACCCGCCCCGGTAAGGCCGATACTCGGCCAGGCGCTTACGCTGGGCGAGGCACTGCACGAGAATGCGGAAAACGCCGATGCCTTCGTCGATCAGTTCTGCGAGGAGAGTAGGAAGCTGCGCGAGAGTACTACTCCAGCATGCTTCAATGGGCCCTCCTGCGCTGGGCGCTGGGTCTGCGTCGGGGCGACCTCACTCAGGCCTCAGTGGAGGTGCCGCCGATGGGGGACCTGATCCGGGCGCAGAGGTTCTCATCGCCGACCTCTGCTCGGTGATTCTCTACAAAGTACGATGCGCAAATCGGTGAAGTGGCACGTGCATCGGGGTATGACGTGACGGCCTGGCCCGTCACCAGTCCGGAACATCTCGACCGCTTTCCCCATATGGCCTTCGCGTCGACGTACTTCGACTATCCCGGCGTGAAAACCGGAGGCGCTGCGCAAAGCGCGCAAACATCGGGGTGAGCTCGCCCCGGCGCCCGAGCAGCGTCACCAGCAGCGCGGCTTGGTGGGCGTAAAAATCGAGCACCGGCTGGAGGGCTAGGCTGCGAGAGGGAAGTAATAGCGCGTGAGGGGCGCCCGTCCGAGGTTCCCGCGGGGAGGCATTGGAAGCGGTGGTATCGCGTCAGGACAGCTTTTCGGGAGCCGGCGAGCGGACCGAGACGAGCTTGGGTCGCAGGAGGTTGGCGATGGTCTTCTCGAGCTCCGGCGGCTCGAACGGCTTGCCGATGTACCCTTGGGCGCCCATCAGCTCAGCCTCCCACTCGAAGCCGAAGCCCGAGATGATCACCACCGGCACGTCCTTCAGGTCCGGCGTCGAGCGCAGCTTTTGCAGCATCTCCCGCCCGTTCATCACCGGCATCTGGAGATCCAGCAGCACCAGCAGCGGCGGCTTCTCGGCCAGCACCGCCAGTGCCTCCTGTCCGTTAGAGGACTCCTCGACCTGGTACCCTTTCATCTCGAGGGCAAGACGCAGGCCAGCGCGGAAGTCCTCGTCGTCGTCGACAATCAGGATGTAAGGCCAGCGTCTCATAGGGAAACCTAGTGCCGCATATGTAGCGATGCGGTGCGTGAAGCGGAAGGGGACGGACGCTCCCTCGCATGGTTTGCGCGGCGAAGTGTTGGTCACTTGACGGGTTGACGCACGGGAGCCCGTTTGCTACGCCCGCGCTCTGCACCCGGGGTCGTCAACACCATGATGCTCATCTTCGCGCTCGCCGCCGCCGCTGGTGCCACCGACCCAGGAATGGCTGGCCGCGAAAGCCGAGGTGAAGCCCAGGGTGGACGACGCGCGCGGCATCATCGGGGATTCCGAATCGCGCAGCTCGTTCAACCGGGCGCTCCTCACCGCGTACCGCAAGCATTCGAACAAGCGCTACCTCCACGAGAGCGCCGGCTGCCAGTACAAGCCCGACGACGCGCCAAATCGCCGGTGGTGCTGGTCTCGGGCATATCCTCGAGTCGGGTGGCCGCGCCACCGATCTGGCCGGCAAGAAGCAGGTGAAGCCGGGGCAGGCGGTGCCCGCCTTTTACCTGAACCCCGGTCCGGCCTTCGCCGATCCGTGGAACCTGAACAGCGGCGCCATCTCGCATGGCCTGGCCGCCATCCTCATCATCAAGAACGGGAAGGGCCAATGGCAACAGATCAAGGCAAGCGCAAGCGGATCCGGTGGGCGCCCGAAAGGCCGTACGTCCCGCCCAAAGGCCCGATAATCTACTTCCGCAACGACGCGGGGCCAGGCTCGACGTACGCGGCGAGGCTGGCGCGGAAGATTGCCCGCGAGCAGATGAAAGAGCTGGACCTCGACGACCGCGACCTGTCGCTGTCGCTGGTCACCGACGAGGAGATCCGCCGGATCAACAAGCAGTGGCGGCAGAAGGACCAGCACACCGACGTGCTGACCTTCCCGCTGCACATCAACGTCGGCTCGCTCGGCGACATCGTGGTCTCGCTGCCAACCGCGCGGCGCCAGGCGGAAGAGGGCGGCTGGACGATCGAGAAAGAGCTGCGCCGGCTGATCGCGCACGGGCTCTGCCACTCGCTCGGCTACGATCACGTCAAGATGGAGGACGCCTGGCGGATGGCCGCCGCCGAGCGCCGCCTGCTGGGGGAGAACGGCCTGGTCGGCTGGGCCTACGACACGGTCTACCCGCAGAGGAAGCGGCCGGTGCGGCCGAAGCCGCGCAAGACGTGATGAACGATCGCCGCCGAAGCTGCTATAGGCCCGGCCATGACGCCTGAACTCACCGAGCTCTCCGAGCGGATGTCCAAGCTCCGGGGGGCGCTTTGACCTCGATCGCAAGCAGTCGCGCATAGAGCTGATCGAGCGCGAGAGCGTGCAGCCGGGCTTCTGGGAAGACCAGAAGCGCGCGCAGCAGCTGAGCAAGGAGAAGAGCGGCCTCGAGCTCGCGCTCGGTCAGTTCGAGCGCGAGAAGTCGCGGCTCGAGGACGCCATCGCTCTCTGGCAACTCGCCGACGAAGCCAACGACCCGGCCACCCGCGAAGAAGCGAAGGCTGCCGCGGCCGAGGCGCGCGCGGGGGTCGAGCGGCTCGAGCTCGCAAAGATGCTGGGCGGCCCGCAGGACCATCTCAACGCCATCGTCGAGATCAACTCCGGCGCCGGCGGAACCGAGTCGCAGGACTGGGCGCAGATGCTCTACCGGATGTACACGCGCTACTGCGAGCGGAAGGGCTGGGAGGTGGAGCCAGGCGACTTCCAGCCCGGCGAAGAGGCCGGCTTGAAGAACGTGAGCTTCATCGCGCGCGGCGATCACTCTTTCGGCTGGCTCAAGGCCGAAATCGGCGTCCATCGCCTGGTGCGGATCTCCCCCTTCGACGCCAATGCGCGCCGGCATACCAGCTTTGCCTCGGTGTTCGTCTATCCCGAGGTCGATGAAGACATCGAGATCGATATCAATCCCGCCGACGTGCGCATCGACACCTTCCGCAGCTCCGGCGCCGGCGGGCAGAAAGTGAACAAGACCGATTCGGCCGTTCGCATGACGCACCTGCCGACGGGCATCGTCGTCTCGATGCAGAACGAGCGCAGCCAGCACAAGAACAAGGACATGGCGTGGAAGGTGCTGCGCTCGCGCCTCTACGAGCGGGCGCTGCGCGAGCAGCAGACGCAACGCGACAAGATCGAAGCGACCAAGAGCGACAACTCGTTCGGCTCGCAGATCCGCAATTACGTGCTGGCGCCGTATCAGATGGTCAAGGACGTGCGCACCGGCGTCGAGAGCGGAAATCCGGACTCGGTGCTCGACGGCGAGCTCGACGAATTCATCACCCCATTCCTGCTCGGCGTTCGCCGCAAGGATCGTCCGGGCGCATCCCCCAGCGAAGCGGAGGTCTAGGTGGCCATCGTTCATTACGACGTCGTCTTCGACGAGAAAATGAGAATCCCCACAATCGAGCAGATCAAGGCACGGCTCGAGGAGCGCATCGGCCTCAAGACGGTGGTCGCGAAGGATCGGCTCGACAAGGACGTGAGCCACAGCTGGCCGCACATCGGCAAGGTGCGCGAGTCCGGGACGCTCGAGTGCGACGAGTGCGACGACTCCGATCTGGAGATGACGGTCGGCACCACCGGCGTACGCATCTCGTTCGTGGCGACGTCGATCAATCCCTACTTCCGCGATTCGACGCTCGCCGCGCTGATCGATCTGGGCGGCAAGTGGGACGCGAAGCTGCCGCCGATGGTGGGCAAGAAGTGGGGCGAGCTGTCGCGCGCCGAGAGACAGATTGGCGGCCACCATTAGCCGGTATCGCGTGGTCACCAGCGCGACCCGCATTCCGGTTCCCGGTGGCAAGCTGATCGAGGAGCTGTTCGGCCACGTCAATACCGGTACCGGCAAGTTCTCGCTCGCGCACATGATCGCGCCGCCGGGCTGGGGCGAGCCCGCGCAAACGCCGGAGTTCGGCGAGCTCACCGTGATGGTGCGCGGTCGGATGAGCATCGAGGTCGCGGGCGATCGCGTCGAGATCGGGCCAGGGCAGGCGATCTGGATCGAGCCGGGCGAGCGCGTGCGGTATTCGAATTCATCTGGCGAAGAGAATGAATACTTCGCGGTCTGCATTCCCGCCTTCGCGCCGGACCAGGCCCACCGCGATGAGCCGTGAGGCGCTGATGACCGGCGCCTGGTCCGTTCTGCGATCCGCCAACCGGCAATCCCTCGCCGCCCTCCTCTTGTTCCTCGGCTGCGCGAAGCCGGTGGCGCTCACGGCCGGCGACGTCGCGGGGACCTACGCGTTCGAGCTCAAAGGGCGCAGCGACGAGCTCACGCTGCGGCCCGACGGAACGTATCGACACGCCGCGGGAGGGCCGGCGACCGAGGGACGCTGGCGGCTCGACTCGATGCAGGGCACGACCTGGCTGCACCTCGATGGCTTCGACCCGTGGTGGCAGCCCGGCACGCCGCGCGGGGAGCTCGCCACCTTCTTCCAGCGCCGGGAAGGGCGGCTCGAGATTCGCGTGCCCGGCGCGCCGGTCTGGTACCTGCGTCGCTGACGGGCTCGGGAGGCCGCCGTCCCGATTTCGCCGTCGAGCCCGGGAGCATTCGACTCAAGCACCCTGGACGGTTGCAAGCTTGTTCCCCTCGGATAACGCGAGAATCAAATAGGAATGAACCGATGAATTGACGGTAAAGAGGTCCTGCGGGCGCCCGGCGGCGCGAGGTCTTGCAGCACCAGGTCGCCGATGGGGGCCCCGAAGGCGCGCAGCGCGGCGTACACGCGGACTGCATTCTCGGGCGAGGCATCCACCCAGATGTCGAGGTCCTTGGTGTAACGCGGGGGGATGTGCTGCATTGCCGCGTAGGCGCCGACGGCCAGGAAGCGCGCTTCAACGGCGGACAACGCGGTACCAGAACTCGCGATCGAAGCTGCCATCGTCGACCTGGCCGGGCCGCAGAACGCGAGCCATGCGGACGAGTGGGCGAGGAGTGCTCATGCGGCAAGGATAACACCTCTGGTATCGCGGAGCGCGCACGTATCTGCAGCTCAGCTCCCTCTCGATGCCGGCCTCCCGGCCGAGTTCAAGTAGACTTGCAGTCAACCGAATCGGAGGCGATCCATGCTGATTGCGAGGCTGCCCGGAGCGCGGGCCTGCGTACGTCGGCCATTCGCGATTACCAGGCTGCCGGTCTGCTTCCCGCGCCGGAGCGGACCCGCGACCGCAAGATCTTCGATGGATCCGTGCTGGCCGCTCGCGGTGGTCCGCTTCGCGAAACGGGCCGCGCGCTCTCTGCCTCGCGCGCGCCTTGCGCGCCGCATGCTGGCGGGGGACCGATGATGGTAGCGCGCTCTCTCTTGCTGTTCGTCTTTACCGCGCTCGCCGAGATCGTCGGCTGCTACCTCCCCTGGCTCTGGCTGCGCGCGGGCAAGTCGCCGATCCTCCTGTTGCCGGCGGCCGCCAGCCTGACGCTCTTCGTCTGGCTGCTGACGCTGCACCCGACCGCCGCGGGCCGGACCTATGCCGCCTACGGAGGCGTCTACATCGCGGTCGCGATGGCGTGGTTATGGACGGTGGACCGGCAGAGGCCGACCGCGACCGACGTTCTCGGGGCCGCCGTCTCACTCGCAGGGATGGCCATCATCGTCCTCGGTGCGCGGCGGTGAACCGTAGACGGATGTCTCGCGTGCGGTGACGCCGCAGAGATCATCCGAGCAGCGCCTTGAGCCGCTCGCGCGCCGCCGCGAGCTCGGCGGGCGGCAGCTGGCGATACAGCCCGAACAGCTCCAGCACCTGTGCGGCGCGCTCCCGCAGCCGCGCCGAGGGATGCCGCGGGTTGCGCTGGCGCGGCGCGGGCAGCATGGCCGCGAGCACCGCTGCCTCCTCGGGAAGAAGCTGAGATGCAGGCTTGTCGAACCAGGTGCGCGCCGCCGCGTCGGCGCCCCAGACCCCGTCGCCCCACTCGACGACGTTGAGGTACAGCTCGAGCACGCGTTCCTTGCCCAACGCCTCCAGCCGTCTGGCCAGCAAAACTTCGCGCAGCTTGCGCAGGAGCGACCGCTCCTCGCCGAGCCAGAGGTTCTTCGCCAGTTGCTGCGTCAGGGTCGATGCGCCGCGTCCGAGGCGCCCCTCCTCCAGCGCCTTGGTGAGCGCCGCGGTGGTCTCGACGGCGTCGAAGCCGTCGTGATCGTAGAAGCGCGCGTCCTCGCTGTTCACCACCGCCTCGCGCAGATAGTTCGAGATGCCCGCGATCGGCACCCAGCGCTGGATGCGCCGGGCCGCGCGGCCGCGCGCCGCGGCTTCCCTGAAGCGCGCCGCCTGCAGCGCGGTGGTCTGCGGCGGCGCGGTGCGCAGGGGGTCGGCCGACGGGAGGCTGAGCCAGAACGCCGCCGCCACCGCCGCGCAGCAGAAGAAAGCGACCAGCGCCACCCGGCCCCAGCGCACCCGCCGCCGTGCAGCCGGGCGGGGCGCCGCGGCAGACCGGGCGCTCCGTGGGCTTCGGGCGCGGCGGGCGCGCGGGCGGGCGCGGGTGGGGCGAGCCATCGGCGCACTCTATCGCGCACCGTGCGCCGCAGCCGCGTGCGACTATTTGTCCGTCGTCGCCGCCGCCGCGCGCGATTCACCCGCCGCCCTGCACCGGCCGCGCGCGATTCACCCGCCGCCCTGCGCCGCGGGCCGCGTGCTATTCACCCGCCGCCATGCTCGAGCCGCCCAGCTTCGCGCGCCTCGCGGGCGTGATTCGCCGCAATCCGGGCTTCCGCCGCCTCTACACCGCCAACGCCATCTCGATGATGGGCGACTGGTTCAATGTCGTCGCTCTCTATTCTTTATTGCTCCAGCTCACCGGGCGCGGCGAGGCCGTGGCGCTCGCGCTCCTGACGCGGCTGGTGCCGATGTTCCTGATCGGGCCCGCCGCGGGCGTGCTGGCCGACCGCCTTCCCCGCCGCGCGCTCCTGCTCGCGAGCGACCTCTCCCGCGCCGCGCTGGTGCTCTGCCTGCTCTTCGTGCGCAAGCCCGAGCACGTCCCGCTCGCCTACGCGATCATGACCGCGCACTCTCTGCTGAGCGCCGTCTTCGAGCCGGCGCAGGTCGCGATGGTCCCGAGCCTGGTGCCGCCCGAGGATCTGGTGCTGGCGAGCACGCTCGAGAACTCGCTCTGGAGCAGCACGCTCGCGTTCGGCTCGGCCCTCGGCGGCGCGGTGCTGGCGCTGCTCGGCCGCGACGTGGCCTTCGTCTGCGACGCGGCGTCGTTCGTCGGCTCGGCGCTGCTGATCGCGGGGCTACCGCGCGGGGTGCCGGTGCGGCTCGACAAGGACGCCGTCGAGGCGCAGGAGGACGCGCGCGAGCCGGGCTCGCATGCAGCGAACCTGCTCGGCCTCGCCGATCTGCGCGAGGGCCTGCGCTACGTCGCGACCGATCGCAGGGTGCGCGCGCTGCTCCTCACCAAGGCCAGCTTCGGGCTCACGCTCGGCGGCGTGATTGTGCTGCTCGCGTTCTTCGGCGAGAGGGTGTTCGGCCACGGCAACGGCGCGGGCATCGCGGCGCTCTGGACCGCGCGCGGCGTGGGCAGCTTCGCCGGGCCCTTCATCGCCTTCCGCCTGGTCGGGCACGACGAGGCCGGCCTGCGCCGCGGCATCGGCTACGCCTTCGTGGTGCTCGCGATCTGCTACTGCGCCTTCGCCCTCTCGCCCACCATCGCGCTCGCGGCCATCGCGCTCGCCTTCGCCAACGCGGGCGGGTCGATCCTCTGGACCTACGCCTCGGCGCTGGTGCAGCAGATCGTTCCGGACGGCATCCGCGGCCGCGTCGCCGCCGCGGACATGGGCGCGATGACGCTCACCATGTCCCTGTCCACGCTGCTCGTCGGCTACTTGCTCGACCGCGGCGTCGGCGCGCGCGCGCTGATGGCCGGGTGCGGGCTGATCGCGCTCGCGCCGCTCGCGTTCTGGCGCTCGCAGCAGCACGCCTTTCTGTCGACAGCGGGGCGCGCGGAGAGATAAAGAGACGCACCCCATGGCCGAGCCCGGACAGACCAGCTCCATCGAGGATCAGATCCGTCTCCGCGAGGAGAAGGCGCAGACGCTCCGCTCGCGCGGCGCGCACCCCTACGGCAACGGAGTCGCCGTCCCGCACACCACCGCGTTCGTGCGCTCGCGCCACGACGGCGACGACGCGGCGGCGCTGGAGGCAATGGCGACCGAGCCCTACTCGATCGCGGGTCGCGTGATGGCCGTGCGCTCGATGGGGAAGGTCTGCTTCATCTCGCTGCGCGACCGCGACGGCGACCTGCAGATCTTCGTCAAGAAGGACCAGCTCGCGCCCGAGTCCTGGGAGCTGCTGAAGCTGCTCGATCTCGGCGACATCGCCTTCGCGCGCGGCCGCGCGATGCGGACCCGGGCCGGCGAGCTGTCCCTCGAGGCGGTCGAGTTCCGCCTGCTCACCAAGGCGCTGCGGCCGCTGCCGGAGAAGTGGCACGGCCTCTCGCATATCGAGACGCGCTATCGCCAGCGCTATGTCGATCTCGCCTCCAACCTCGAGGTGCGGCAGATCTTCAAGCGGCGCGCGAAGCTGATCACGGCGCTGCGGCGCTTCCTCGACGAGCGCGACTACGTCGAGGTCGAGACGCCCATCCTGCACAAGCCGGAGGAGGCGGGCGGCGCGGCGGCGCGGCCGTTCGACACGCACCACAACACGCTCGACCTGGACCTGAAGCTGCGCATCGCCACCGAGCTGCACCTGAAGCGGCTCATCGTCGGCGGGCTCGAGCGCGTCTATGAGATCGGCCGCATCTTCCGCAACGAGGGCGTGGACCGCACCCACAACCCCGAGTTCACCAGCATCGAGTTCTACCAGGCGTACGCCACGCACGAAGACTTGATGAAGCTCACCGAGCAGCTCGTCGAGCGGCTTTGCCTTGAAACCACCGGCGCGGAGGAGGCGCCCTACCAGGGCGTTATTATCGATTACCGCGCGCCGTGGCCACGCGTGTCGATGGTGGGCGAGGTCGCCAAGATATTCAATATCGAAGGGTCGCTGACCGAGCAGCTCGACGCGCTCCAGAGCGCCGACTTCGCGAGCAAGGCCGGCGACGACAAGGACGCGCGGCACAAGCTCGCTCGCGCGCCATCGCCGGGAGAGCAGATCGCGTGGGCCTTCGAAGCGTTGGTGGAGCCCATGCTGCCGAGGGACCGCCCCTGCTTCGTGATCGACTTTCCGCTCGAGGTGTCGCCGCTGGCGCGCAAGCGCGACGCGGAGCCGCGGCTGGTCGACCGCTTCGAGGCGTTCGCGGGCGGCTTCGAGATCGCCAATGCCTTCTCCGAGCTCAACGACCCGCGCGACCAGGAAGAGCGGTTCCACGCGCAGGTGACCAAGGCGGCCGGCGGCGATCACGAGGCCATGCCGTACGACCGCGACTTCGTCCGCGCTCTCGAGCACGGGATGCCGCCGACGGCCGGCGAGGGCATCGGCATCGATCGGCTGGTGATGCTCTTTACCGATTCGCCGACCATCCGCGACGTGCTGCTCTTTCCACTGATGAAGCCGCTGGCCGACGAGCCGGGGCAACCGTCGTGACCTTGCCCGGGGCGCGCCGCTTCCGCCGCCGCGCATTCCTGCTCGCGCTGGTGCTCTTCGCGGGCGCGTTCGCGGGCCAGCTCGCGCTGCGGTCGTTGCTCTCCAACCACAGTCTGCTCTCGCCCGACACGGTGCTCGGCCTTTCGTTCGGCGCCGAGGCGCTGGCGTTCGTGATCATCGGCTTCGCGGTCAGCTTCCTCGCGCGCGGCTTCGGCGGGCGCGAGGTGGGCGCGGCGGGCGCACTGCTCGCGCTGGCCGCGTTCGCGGCGCTGCAACGCCTCAAGCCGCCATCGTTCTCGTACGACCGCTTCTTCGCCTCGACCGACGAGCTGATCATCTGGGCGGGCGTGACCGGCGCGGCCGCGTGGCTGCTGGGCTTGTGGGGCGCGTCGGCCGGCGTGCTGCTCGGCGCGGCGGGCACGCCCGACCTCGGCTTCGGCTACGAGGCCGGCATCGCGCGCACGCACCTGCGGCTCAACCGGCGCACTCTCCTCTTGCTGCTCGCGTTCGGCCTGGTGCCACCGGGGATCCTCTTCGCCGCCGGGGTGGCGGCCACGCTGCACTTCCACAAGGGGCCCGAGGCGAGCGCGCTGGGTATCGCCGTCGCCGCGGCGTCGGTGGTCGCTGCGCTGCTGCTGCTCGCCCTCTGGGTGCGCGCCCGCGCCGCGCTGGCGAAGCTCGAGCCCGGGCAGCGCAAGAAGCGCCCGGCGACGGTGGTCATGACCGCCATCTCCATCGCGGGCGTCGCGGTGGGCGTCTGGGCGCTGACGGTGGTGCTGTCGGTGATGAGCGGCTTCGAGGCCGACCTCAAGCACAAGATCCTCGGCACCAACTCGCACGGCCTGCTGCTCAAGTATTCGAATGACTTCTCCGAATGGAAAGCGGTGATGCCGAAGGTCGCCGCGGTGCCCGGCGTCGCGGGCGTCTCGCCGTTCATCCTCAATGAGGTCATCCTCTCGCACGGCCAGACCGTCACCGGCGCCGAGCTCAAGGGCATCGATCCGGCGACGGTGGGCAACGTCAGCGAGCTGCCCCGGCAAGTGATCGCGGGCGAGCTCAGCTGGGTCACCGATCCGGCCAGCATCCCCGCCACCGTGGTGGAGCCGCATTCGGACGCGGCCTCGCGCCTCGAGGGGCCCGAATATGAGCAATACCTCGACGATACCTTGAAGCGAAGGCAATCCCACGCCGATGAGGCCGACCGGAAGCTGGATCCCGAAGCCGTGAAGAACCTGCCCGGCATCTGCATCGGCAAGGAGATGTCGCACCAGCTGCGCGCCTGGGTGGGCGACATCATCAACGTCATTACTCCGCTGGGCGAGATGGGACCCACCGGCCCCACGCCGCGCAGCCGCGCCTTCCGCACCGCCTGCATCCTCTATTCGGGGATGTATGAATACGACTCGAAGTTCGTCTATATCGGCATTCCCGAAGCGCAGCGCTTCTTCAAGATGGGCGACAACGTCGTCGGCCTGGAGCTCAAGTTCAAGGACGTGGACGCCGCCCGCGCCGAGGGCCGCCGCGTGGTCGCCATGCTGGGCGGGTTCCCTTATCGCGCCAAGGATTGGGCCGAATTGAATCGCAATCTCTTCTCCGCGCTGAAGCTGGAGAAGCTCGCGATGGCCATCATCCTCACTTTCATCGTGCTGGTCGCCTGCTTCAACATCCTCTCGACGCTGATCATGCTGGTGCTGGAGAAGACCAAGGAGATCTCGATCCTGAAATCGATGGGCGCGCGCGACGCCAGCATCATGAAGATCTTCGTCCTCGAGGGATTGAGCATCGGCGCCATCGGCACGGCGATGGGGCTGCTGTTGGGACTGGCGTCCTGCTCGTTCATCGAGAGATATGGGCTCCAGCTCGACCCCGACGTCTATTACATCTCCAATCTCCCGGTGAATGCCGACGCGGGGCAGTTCGTGGCGGTGGCCGCGATTTCACTGGCATTGAGCTATCTCGCCACGCTGTATCCGGCGACCAAGGCGTCGCGGCTCTCACCGGTTGATGGGCTGCGGGAGGAATGATGGACGCCCCGCTGCTGGAAGCGCGCGAGGTCCACAAGTCCTACTGGATGGGCGAGAAGGAGATCCACGTCCTGCGCGGGGCGTCGTTCTCGCTGCGCGCCGGGGAGATGGCATCGTTGGTCGGCCCGAGCGGGGTGGGGAAGAGCACCTTCCTCCACGTCATCGGCACGCTCGACCCGCCCACGCGGGGGCAGGTGCTCTTCGAAGGCCGCGACGCCTCAGCGATGAGCGAGCAGGAGCTGGCGGCCTTCCGCAACCGCGCCGTCGGCTTCGTCTTTCAATTCCATTACCTGCTCCCGGAATTCACCGCGCTGGAGAATGCGGCGATGCCCGGCTTGATCAACCGCCTCTCGAAGCCCGCGGCGGAAGCGCAGGCCAGGGAGATGCTCGAGATCGTCGGCCTCGGGCACCGCATGGACCACCGGCCCGGCGAGCTCTCGGGCGGAGAGCAGCAGCGGGTCGCGCTCGCCCGCGCGCTGGTGCTCAAGCCGCGCCTGCTCCTCGCCGACGAGCCCACCGGCAACCTCGACGAGGCCACCGGCGAAGGCATTCATCAATTGCTGATCGAATTGAATCAAAAGCTCGGCATCGGCGCCATCGTGGTCACGCACAACCCGCGCCTCGCCGAGCGGATGCCGCGCCGCCTGCGCCTGCACGAGGGGCTGGTGGTCGACGCATAGGCTGGCCGTGGCCTGCCGTTCCTGCGAGCACGACCTAGTTTGCCCTCGGGAGGAAACCAATCTTGAGGGTAGACAAATGAGGAAACTGGCATTGTTGCTCGTCGTGGCGGCCGGCTGCGCCGGCATGATGGGATCATCGAACAGCGAGAAGAAGTCCGAGACGGTGACCGCCCAGGAGCAGGCGCACTCGGATTACCAGCGGGCGGCCGATTCGCAGAAGCGCGCCACCGAGGAGCAGGCCAAGGCCGAGCAGGCGCAACGCGAGGTGACGGCGGCGCAGAAGAATCTCGCCGATGCACAGGCGCGGGCGCGCGGGCAGCAGGCCAGGGCGCAGCAGGCCCAGGCCGATGCGCAGAAGATCTCGGAGCAGGCCCAGCAGCAGGGCATGCAGGCCCAGCAGCAAGCCGTGCAGGCGCAATCCGACCAGAAGGCGGAGCATCAGCAGAAGGTCGCTGAGGCGAAGAAGTGGACGGACGAGCAGACGGTCAACGGGCAGGTGCTCGAGGCCAAGGGCTCTTCGCTGAGCATCCGCACCCAGGACAGCAAGAACCTGACGCTCGGCCTGACCGATTCTACCTCGATCAACATCGATGGGCAGCTCGGGTCGGCGGCGAACGTGCAGCCGGGCAGCGACGTTCGCGCCTCTTATCAGATGGTCGACGGCAAGGCGCAGGCGCTGAGTCTCGACGTGCGCTCGAACGGATCGAAGGGCGACAACCTCCCGCAGAGCAATCCGCAGCCTTCGAACGACAGCCCACCGAAGTAGGGAGCGAGGGAGCGATAGCTCGCTGAAGGAACGAGCGACGCGGCTCCGCACCCTCCGGCTGCCCTGGGGCATGCGCGGCGGTCAAAAAGGGGAGGGCGCCGGAACGATCCGGTGCCCTTTTTTGCATTTCGGTGGCGCCGTTCCCGCGCCCCGAGGTCGTCGACGCAGCCGCGCGTGACTATCGCGCGTCCACCGCGCCGCCCTTCATCACGAACGGCACCTTCTCCAGCGCGCGCACGTCCTGCAGCGGATTGCCGGCGACCGCGATCAGGTCGGCATACTTGCCGGGGGTGAGCGTGCCGACGTCTCGAGCGCGGTCGATGAGCTCGGCCGCGTCTGCGGTGGCCGCGCGGATGGCCTGCACCGGCGTCAGCCCATACTTGACCATATAGAAGAACTGCCTTGCGTTATCGCCGTGCGGATAGACGCTGGCGTCGGTGCCGAAGGCCACCCGCACGCCCGCCTTGACCGCCTTGGCGAAGTTGTCGCGCTGGAGCTGGCCCAGCTGGCGCTCCTTCTGCAGCTGCGCGGGCTCGAGGCCGAGCCGGGGGCCCTCGGCCAGGATGTAATCGTCGTCGTAGATATCGCTGACGAGGAAAGTGCCGCGCGCCTTCATCAGCCGGATCCCTTCGTCGTCGATCAGGCTGCCGTGCTCGATCGAGTCGACGCCGGCGAGCACCGCGCCCTTGATGCTGCGCGCGCCATGCGCGTGCGCGGCGATCTTGCGTCCGGCCTTGTGCGCCTCCTCGACCGCGACCTTCAGCTCCTCGAGCGTGAACTGCGGCGCGCCGGGCTGGTCGCCGCGCGAGAGCACGCCGCCCGAGGCGTGGATCTTGATCACGTCCACTCCGTGCTTGATCTGCGCGCGGACGGTCTGACGAACCTGGTCGACGCCGTCGGCGATGTGGAAGCCACGGTCGGCCGGATAGAGCTGTTCGCTGACGGTGGGCGAATAGCCATTCAAATCGCCGTGACCTCCGGTAATGCTGAGGCCGGGGCCGCTCGCCACCACCCGCGGCCCGACCACGAACCCCTCGTCGATGCTCTCGCGCAGGTCCCGTGCGATGAAGGGCAGGCTGCCCAGGTCGCGAACGCTGGTGAAGCCCGCCTCGAGCGTGCGCCGCGCATTGACCACCGCATTGAAGGCGTGCTGCATCGGCGTCTCTTTGAAGGCCCAGATCGGATCGTAATGATCGGCGCGATCCGCGAGGTGGACGTGGCAGTCGCTCAAGCCCGGCAGCACGGTGAAGCCGGGGCCGAAGTCAATCACCCGCGCGCCGGGAGGGATCGTCCCGCCGACCGTCTTGATCCGATCGCCCTCGATCTCGATCGCCACGTCGTGCCGCTCGGCCGTTCCGTCGAACAGGTGGGCGGCCCGGATGAAGAGGGAGGCCGCCAGCAGCGCGGGTATCATGCGTTGAACACCAGCAGCTCGTCGACGAGACCGCGGCCACCCGCCTTGCAGCTAATCGAGCGCGGCGCCTTGACGGTGCGCTGCTCGAATTGCTTGTACAGCTCGCGAATCCGCGGCGTGGCCGAGTTGGAGAGCAGGAAGCGCACGCCGCGGCGATTGAGCGCGGTGCAGGCCCAGGCGAGCCGCTTCTGATCCTCGAAGTTGAATCCGGACGCGGTATAGGAAGCGAAGCTCGCGGTCGGCGAGACCGGGTCGTAGGGCGGGTCCAGATAGACGAAGTCGCCGGGTGCGGTCTTCTCCAGCGCCTTCTCGAACGGCAGGTGCAGGACCTGGGTTCCGCGCAGCCCATTGCTGGCGCGGACCAGCGTGGCCGGATTATGAAAAGCCGGGTTCTTGTATCGGCCAATCGGAACGTTGAAGCGGCCGGCGCGATTGACCCGCCATAAGCCATTGAAGCAAGTCTTGTTCAGATAGATGAAGCGCGCGGCGCGCTCGGTGTCGGTGAGCGAGCGCGGCTCCGTCGCGCGTACGGCGGCGAAGTGCAGCGGGTCATAGACGTGGCGGGCGAGGACGTCCAGGACGCCGTAGACGTTATCGCGGACCTGCTGGTACGCGATCACCAGCTCGGCGTTGCTGTCGCAGAGGATCGCGCGCCGCGGCTGGACGGCGAAGAAGAGCGCGCCGCCGCCGACGAACGGCTCGTGATAGCGGCGTAGCCTGCCCGGGACGTGCTTGAGCAGCTCGGGCAGGAGCGAGGTCTTGCCGCCGACCCATTTGATGAAGGGCGTCGCGCGCTCGTCGGGGCTCTGGCGCGAGCGGAGGGCGCTCGAGTTCTGGCGAAGCAGCAGTGCTGGCATGCGGGAATCGGTAGCACCGCGAGATTGGCGGGGCAAAATTCCGGCGGGTGAACAGGATTCTTGACAGCGAGCCGCGCTGGCCCTGGGGCGGACGGTGTACATCTCCGGCAGACCTGCTGCGCGCGGGCTCTGCGCGCCTGGTCGCCTCAGCGGAGACTGAGATCTGTGGGGTTCATCGATCCGACGTGCGCCGCGCCGGATGCGGTCGGTGCCTGTCGTCCAAGGTCCGCCCCGGCGTGAACCCCAGGCTCAAGCGCCGAAAAGGAGAGCGTCGGGCGCAGCGGGGCTGGAGGGATCGACCTCGACTGCGGAGTGATCAGGTGCCGGCCGAGGTCTTCGATTGGGAGCAGCTACCCGAGACGCTGAGAGTGGCGGTGGATAGCCGCCCTTTGGCCGGGGCCGGCGGGTTGAGGACACCATCAATCTGCTCGGCCACGCGGGACGCAAAATCGCGGAGTGCATCGCAGAGAATCTGCAGATGGAGTTTGCCGATGTCTGTC
>JAYWBT010000175.1:0-10711 GCA_043781235.1 Deltaproteobacteria bacterium | reverse complement strand
CCGCGGCCACGGATTCCCGACGGACCCTGTGGAGAGCTGGAGATGACCCGCGAAGAGCTGAAGGCGCTGATCCGCGAGGCGATGGACGAGGAGCGCGGCGGCCTCGCGCCGCTGGCGCCGAAATGGGAGGGCGGCGTCGCGGTGCTCAAGCCGCTCGACCCGGCGCTGCAGGCCAAGGAGCTGCCGCTCGAGGCGCTGTTCCACAAGGTGGTGATGATCCGCGACAAGCTGCGGGTGCTCGAGCAGAAGCTCAACTCGAACCCCAAGCTCACCGACGCGGAGAAGGTCGATCTGCAAGCGTACATCACGGGCTGCTACGGCTCGCTGACCACGTTCAACGTCCTCTTTCGCGACAAGAACGACGGCTTCAGCGGGCAGGGCGGCAAAGGCGAATAGCGCCGTCGCAGCTTGTCGTTGCAGGCGCGCCCGCTCCCCGTTAGTTTGCCGCCCCCATGCTCCTATTCGCGCTGCTCGCCGTCCTTCCGCCCCTCGCGCTCTCCTCGCAGACCCGGACGCTCGACAACGGTCTGGTGGTGATCGTCTCGCCGGACCACAGCGCGCCCGGCGTCGCCATCGACATCCGCTATCACGTCGGCAGCAAGGACGAAGATCCCGGCCGCACCGGCTTCGCGCACCTGTTCGAGCATCTGATGTTCATGGGCGCGCGCCACGTCCCTTATCCGAAGTTCGATACCCTGATGGAAGCGGCCGGCGGCACCAACAACGCATTCACCAATAACGACGTCACCAATTATTACGAGGTGGGGCCGGCGAACCTGCTCGAGACCTTTCTCTGGATGGAGGGCGATCGTCTCGCCACGCTCGGGCAGGAGATGACCCAGGCAAAGCTGGAGACGCAGCGCAAGGTGGTGCTCAACGAGCGGCGCCAGAGCTATGAGAACCGACCCTACGGCCTCGCCCACCTGGCGCTGGAGGAGCACCTCTTCCCTGAAGGACATCCGTATCACTGGCCGGTGATCGGGTCGGCCAGGGATCTGGAGGCCGCCCAGCTTGGTGACGTCACCGGCTTCTTCGCGCGCTGGTACGTCCCCCGCAATGCCATTCTTGCCATTGTCGGCGACGTCGAGCCGGAGGCCGCGTTCGCGGCGGCGCAGAAGCGGCTCGGCTGGATCCCGAGCCCGCCGGTGCCTCAGCGCAAGCCCGCGGCGCCGGCGCCGCTCACCAGAGACGAGCGGCTGCAGCTGACCGATCAGGTCGAGCTGCCGCGGCTGCTGATTGGCTGGCAGAGCCCCGCGGCCACCACCCAGGGCGACGCCGACTGCGACGTGCTGGCCACCATCCTCGCGCGCGGCAAGGCCTCGCGCCTGCACGAGCGGCTGGTGCACCGCGATCAGCTGGCCGCCGAGGTCTCGGCGGGGCAGGAGAGCCGCGAGCTGCAAAGCGCGTTCCAGCTCGACCTGCTCGCGCGGCCCGGTCACACCAACGCGGAGCTCCTCGCCGCCAGCGACGAGGAGCTGCGACGGCTCGCGGCCGAGGGCCCGACGCAGGCGGAGGTCGACTCGGCGCGCACGCGAATCTACAGCGACGCGGCCCGCGCCCTGGAAGGCCTGGTGCCGCGCGCGAATCGGCTCACCGCCTATCAACTCGATTACGGCAATGCCGATGCGTTGAGTCGCGATCTCGGTCGTTATGAAAAGACAACCATTGAATCGGTGCGGGAGGCGGCAAAGAGCTTGCTCGCCACAAAGCGCGTGATCGTCGAGGTGGTCCCGGCCGCGCGGAAGGCGGCGCAGAAATGAAGCGGCTCCTGATCATCGCGGCGCTGGCCGTGTCCTGCCACCACGCGGCGCCGCGCGAGTCTCCTGGCGGGACGGGCGATACCGTTGCCCACCGCGACGTCAAGGAGGGCAAGCCTGCGCAGTCCGCCGCGTCCGCAGAAATGCTCGCGCTCGGGCAGCAGCCGTCGATTCCGCCGCTCGCGCCGTTCGATGCGCCCGCGCCGCGCATCGAGCGGCTGCGGAATGGACTCGCCGTCTATCTGATCGAGCGAAAAGGCGACGGCATCGAGTCGCTCCACTTCGCCGTGCGTGGCGGCGCCTCGACCGATCCCGCCGACCGGCCCGGTCTCGCCTCACTCACCGCCGCGCTGATGGAGACCGGCGCCGGCGTCTTCAGCCAGGTCGGGCTCGCCGCGGCGGCGGACGCCATCGGGGCCACGCTGTCGGTGGGCGCGACGCAGGACGCTCTGGTGGTCAGCGCCTCGACCGTGACCACCAACCTCGCGCCCATGGTGAAGCTGCTGGCCGACCTGGCGCTGCGGCCCACGCTCGCCGCGGCAGAATGGAAGCACGTGCAGCAGCAGCGCGAGGCCGCTCTCATCGACCAGCGCTCCGAACCCGGGGTGGCGGTGAGCCGCGCATTCCGGGCCGCCGCCTATGGGAACAATCCTTTGGCGCGTCCCATCGAAGGCACGCTCGCCTCGGTGAAGGCGACCCGGCTCGCCGACGTCAAGCGCTTCTATGCTTCGTTCTCGCCGCGCGAGGCCGCGCTGGTCGCGGTCGGCGGAGCCCCCGCGGAAGACGTCCTGCGCGCGCTCGATCAGGCGTTCGCGGCGTGGCAGCCGAAGCCGGTCAAGCTCGCGCCGCCTCCACAGGGCGCGGTTCCCGCCGAGCGGCCCCGGCTGGTGCTGGTGGACTTTCCCGGAAAACCGCAGTCGGTGGTGGTGGTGGGCCAGCCCGCGGTGCCGCGCTCGTCGCCGGATCGCATCGCGCTCGAGGCGTTCAACGTGGTGTTGGGCGGGTCGTTCACCAGCCGCCTGGAGCAGAACCTGCGCGAGCTGCACGGCTATACTTATGGCGCTGGCAGCCGCTTCGCGTTCGGCCGCGGCCCGGGCCCGTGGGCCGCGCGATCCTCGGTGAAGACCGACGTCACGGGCGCGGCGCTGGAGGAGCTGTTGAAGGAGGTTCGCGCTGCCGTCGCGGAGCCCGTCGCTCCCGCCGAGTTGGAGAAAGCGCGCGCGCTGCTCGCGTACGAGCTGGTCGAGACGCTCTCGCACGCCGACGCGCTGGCGCGCGAGGTGACCGAAATGTTCCTCGACGGGGTGCCACCCGACGAGCTGCGCACCTGGGTGCCGCGGCTGCAGGCGCTCACGCCCGAGTCGGTGCAGGCGGCGGCGGCGCGCGCGCTCGATCCCGCGCGCATGACCATCGTGATCGCGGGCGACCAGGCGGCGGTGACTCCGCAGCTCGCGCCGCTGCACCTGCCGGCGCCGCAGCTTCGCGACGCGACCGGCGCCCTCCGCTGATCGTTGACGCTGCGAGGTGCCCCTGGGGCAGGGCCGCGCAGGCTCATCTCGGGAGGCGATGCCTGCCGCGCCGTGAAAAACCGGACAGCGCGCGCCTGCTGGCCTGCCCCGCGCCGGAGGCGCGTGCCCACCTTCTCGCCCGATGCCGCTCAATCGAATCGCAATCCTTCCGCTCGCGCTGCTGATTGCGCTGCCGGCGCGCGCGCTCGACGACGCCGCCGCGGCGCAGGTCATCGAGGCTTCCCGCCAGCAGCTCGCCGCCACCGCGTCGGCGCTCGACGCCACCGCTTCGCCGAGCTTCACGGGCAGCGACGGCGCCTGGGTCACGGTCGCCAACACCGACGCGCTGAACTGGACCCAGGGCTTCTTTCCGGGTGCCAACTGGTATCTGTACGATCTCACCGGCGATGCCACCGCCCTCGCCAACGCCGACAACTGGACGCGCGCGCTCGAGGGCCAGAAGAGCAATACGCAGACGCACGATCTGGGCTTCAAGATGTTTTTGAGCTTTGGCCACGCTTACCGCAGCACCGGCGACCCCTATTACCGCGATGTCCTGCTCGCCGCGGCGGGCTCGCTGGCCTCCCGCTACGACACGACGCTGGGCGTGATCGTCTGCTGCGACTGGAACCCGGACTGGCACCGGCCGGTCGTGATCGACACGATGATGAACCTGGAGCTGCTCCTCTGGGGCGCGCGGAACGGCGGGCCCTCCGGCTGGAGCGATATGGCGGTGAGCCATGCGCTCAAGACGCTTCACGATCTGGTGCGCGCCGACGGCAGCACCTTCCATGTCTGCGATTACTCCGACTCGGGCGCCATTCTCTTCCGCGGCACCAGCCAGGGATATGCCGATTCCTCGACCTGGACGCGCGGGCAGGCATGGGCAATCTACGGAACTACCGTCGTCTATCGATATACTTCCGATCCGCGCATGCTCGCCGCCGCGCAGAGCCTGGCTGATTTCTATCTGGCGCGGCTGGGCGCGGACCCGATACCCAATTGGGACTTTGACGCGCCGACGGTGCAGAAAGATTCCTCCGCGGCGGCGGCGGTGTCGTCGGCGCTGTTCGAATTGGCGGGATATGTCGGCGCCGCGGACGGGCAGCGCTACCGGCAGGCGGCGTCGGCCATGCTCGAGGTGCTGGCCTCGCCCGCCTATTTCGACGCGGGCGCGACGACGCAGTCGCTGCTGCTCCATGGGACCGGCAACTACCCGGCGGGCGAGCAGATCGACGTCGGGCTCATTTATGGCGACCATTACTTTCTCGAAGCGCTCGCGCGCCGTCCGCCCCAGGCGCCTGTCGCTCAAGGCGTAACGAGCGGCTCCGGCCAGGGCGGCTCGCGCGAGCCACCTTGGAGTCCGTTCCGCGGCGAATAGATTGGCTGCAGAAGTGGTGGGACCGGCCGCTTTAGAAGGCCGGCACTGAGGACTCGTCCCGGGACGAGTGGACCCCGCATAGAGGCCGACCGAGCAGCGCCGCGAGTTCCGTGCCGTGCCTTCGTTCCAGGTCTCTCGCTCTCGATGGTGTGGTCGACCCACGATTCAATCAATGGGGCATCCGTTGCTCGCGATCCAAATCGCCGAGCCGCGCGCGCGGCATGCCGCAGGTAAAGCGGAGGCCGCCTCCCTCGTTCTCACCGCCCCCCTCGTCGCCGCGCCGCATTTCAAAGACATGCAATTCTACACCGATGCGCACCCAGGAACCAAGCGGAAGTACTGAGGCAGGAAGGCCGGGCGAGCAGGCGCTCTTGGAGTAGAATGCCGCAGGTAGAATGCCGCAGAAGCGCTCGGGTGACACGGGGTCTGGATTGAGACGCGCTCCCCGTCCATCAGGCGAGCCGGCATTACCCATGTCGGTCTACAACCGTACAAGTGGTCGATTGTTCGAATAGTTGACAAGGGAGCCCTGAGTCAGCTTTCCTGAGGGCGCCTAAGGGTTTCACCGGACTTCAAAAGTACACGCTCTTCGAGCTCCACAAAGGAACGCAACATGAGGATGCAGGCGCCGCGCGCGCTGATCGCCATCGGACTATCCCTCGCCGCGGGCGCCGCGGCCGCGAAGCCACGCCTCGAGATCTCCGTCGCCCAGGCCAAGGAGGTCGTTGAAAGCAGCGGGAGCTCGAATTCCAGGAAGACCCGGCTGGTGCCGATCCGGTCGGCGGCTCCTGCCGACGTCATTCAATACACGGTGACCTACGCCAACAAGGGCGATGAGGTCGCGAACGACGCCGTCATCGACGATCCGATTCCCAAGGGCACCACCTTCATCGCCAGCAGCGCGACGGGTGAAGGCGCCGAGGTCACCTTCTCCAGCGACGGCGGCAAGACGTTCGCGACGCCGGTGAAGCTCACCTACGAGATCCGCCTGCCGTCGGGCGAGGTCGAGAAGCGCGTCGCTTCGCCCGGCAACTACACGCACATCCGATTCACCATCAAGCAGGTTCCAGCCGGCGCGAGCGGCAGCGTCGCGTTTCGCGTCCGCGTCAATTGAGCCGCCTCCGTTGCACAAATTGCGCTTCACCCACCTCGAAGGGGAATGAAATGGAAAAGATGAATCGACGCCTGGACCTCGCCCGTATCCTCAGTCCACTGGGGGCGCTGACGTTGGCGGCCGTCGCGTTTGTGCCGATGTCGGCGTTTGGCTCGACCGCCGCCAATACCACCATCGTCAATACCGCTACCGTCAATTACAACGACGCCGGCAACAACCCGCAGACGGCGGTCACTGCAACCGCAAGCGTCACGGTGACGCTGGTGCCCTCGGCGCCGCTGCTTTCGTCGCCGGTCGCCGTGCCCAACGCGAGCCAGGGCGTGCCCACCGTGCTTTCGTACACCATTACCGGCACGGCCAACGGCGCGGACGCGTACACGCTCGGCTCGAACGTAGTGTCGTCGGGCGTCACCGCCGTCACGCCCGCGTTCCCCGCGAGCGTCACGCTGGGCGGCACCACGCTCGCCAGCATCGCGTTGGCCGGCGCAACCAGCATCCTCGTGCCGTATGACGGCGTCGTCAGCAACGCGAGCCTCAACAGCCTCGTCGTCGGCAGCGTGATCGTGATCGGCGGCAACCCGTACACGATCACCTCGATCACCAAGAACGTGGGCGCCAATACCACCACCATCGGAATCAATGCGCCGCTCGCCGCCGGTACCTCGGTCGCGGCGGGCCTGGTCGTTGGCGAGACCAGGACCTTCGCCGAGACGGTGCCGTCCGGCAACGTGACCTCGGGAACCTCAGGCACCGAGACCGTCACCACCACCGCTACCGGCACCGGCGGCGTGACCACCACCCAGGCCACGCCCACCGTCATCACCGTCTCGCGGCCCACGCTGACCGTCACCAAGACCGTCTCCATCGACGGTGGAAATACCTTCAGCGCGAGCGCCAACGCTCCGCCGCTCACGACGCTGGTCTACAAGATCGTCGCGACCAACACCGGCAGCTCGACGGCGCAAGTGGTGGCCTTCACCGACCTGATTCCGCAATACCTCACCTATGTGCCCAACTCCGGAAAGTTCAGCACCTCGGCGACGGCCACGTATTCGACGGGAACCACGGCGGTGCTCGATGGAGCTGGCGGCTATACGTTCATTGGCAATACCGTGGCCTATAACCCCGGCGGAGCGACCGGCACAGTGGCGGGCTCCGGCGGCGTGCTGATCCTCTTCTTTCAGGCGAAGATCAACTAAGGGCCGCGGCCCGCACTCCATGGGGCTGACCCAAAGAGACCGAAACGAAGATGCACCGCTTCCGGCTCAACGAGGCCGCCCGCGATCGGACCATCGCGGTGCGGCCCACCGGGCAAGGTCTGGCCTCCCGGCTCCGCATCTCCAGCGGATGCGGAGCCCGGGCGGCGCCTTGCCTGGGCGCCGCGGTGGCGCTGCTGCTGGCGTCCGCGCCGGCCGTCGCCGCGGAGCGGGCGGTACAGGGCGACGCTATCGTCAACGTGGCGAGCGTGAGCGCGGACTCGCTGGCGGGCGTCATCAACTCCGGTCCCGCGACGGTGACCGTGCGGATCCCCACGCCAGCGAAGATCGAGCTGCTGCAGTACGCGCCCGGCGCGCATCTGGAGGCGGTGCTGCAGGGCTCTTACCAGCCGGACCCGGCGACGGGAGCGTTTGCACCGCTGCCGCTGCCGCGGCTCAGCGGCGCCGCCGCGCCGCTCGATCTGTCGCGGCCCCTGCCGCTCGCGCCGGCGAGCCAGGTTCACCAGGGCGATCCGGTTTTCATCCGGGTCTCGGACCTCGATCAGAATCTGGATCGCGCGCTGCGGGACACGGTGACCGTGACCGTCTCCGACGATCTCACCGGTGACGTCGAGACCGTCAGACTCACCGAGGACGGTCCCGATACCGGCGTGTTCCTCGGCTATTTGCCGACGGCACGCGTGGGAGCGGTGAAGCCCGTTGCTCCTGGCGCGCACCCCGGTGACGGCGTGCTGCAAGTGATTGAGCAGAGCCTGCTGACCGCGCGCTATACCGACCCCACCAACCCCGAGGACGCGGTCAGCGCGCCGGCCCGCGTCGATCCGCTGAGCGTGGTCTTCGACAGCACCACCGGCCTGCCAGTCAGCGGCGCGTTGATCACCATCGTCGATCTGGCGACCGGCCAGCCCGCGACGGTATGGACCGATAACGGGATCGATTCGTTCCCCTCCAGCCTCTCTTCCGGACAATCAGCGACCGATGGCGCGAGCCGCGTGCATTCCTTTGCGGCCGGGCAGTATCGATTCCCTTATCTACGCCCTGGCAGCTATCGTTTTGATATCAAGCCGCCGCCGGGATATGCCGCGCCTTCGACCGTGGCCGACGCCACCCTGCAGACGCTGCCGGGCGCTCCGTTCGTGCTGGACGCCGGCGGCTCGCGCGGGCAGGCGTTCACGGTCGGTCCCGGGCCGGCGCTGCGCGTCGACGTTCCGCTCGATCCGGTCATCGTGCAGCTCTGGGTGCAGAAGACGGCCTCGCGCGATCGCGTGGGCATCGGCGACGTGCTCGCCTACGACCTCTCGGTCACCAACCGGAGCGCCGTCGGGTCCGCGTCCGGCGTGGCCGCGGTGGACACAATGCCGGCCGGCTTCCGCTTCAAGCCCGGCTCGGTGCGGCTGGACGGCGTCGCTGCCGGGGATCCGTCGATCAGCAAGGACGGCCGCGTATTGACCTTCGACTTCGGCGTGCTTGCTTCCGGCGCCACGCGCACCGTGCGCTTCGTCGCGCTGGTGGGGGCGGGCGCGCCGGTGGGCGTCGAAGCCACCAACCTTGCCATTGCCACCGCGCTCCGCGCCAAGCCCTCCAACGAAGCCAAGGCCACCGTGCTGGTGGGCGACGATTTCCTGAATACGCGCAGCTTGATCATGGGCCGCGTCACCACCGGGGCGTGCGACGAGGCCGCGGGCGTTGGACCCGACGGGCTCCTTGGCGCGCGCGTGTTCCTCGAGGACGGGACCTTCGCGGTCTCTGACAAGCGCGGCCTCTTCCACTTCGAGGGCGTGCGCCCGGGCGTGCACGTGGTGCAGCTCGATCTCGACTCGCTGCCCGACGGATTCGTGGCGGTGTCGTGCACGCGCAACGATCGCTTCGCGGGTCGCGCTTTCTCGCAGTTCGTCGACGTGCAGGGCGGCACGATGTGGCGCGCCGACTTCCACGTGCGCGCGCGCCTGGTGACTCCGCCGCCTGTCGCTCCGCCGGCGCCCGTGGTGCCGCCTGCCGCGATGAAGCTCGAGCCGCCCAGGCCGGTGGCTGGTGAGCTGGTGGCTTCGCTCTCGCACCGGCTCGACGGCATGATCGCCACCTTCCGCGCCGACCTGCGCGGAGCGCGCGCGCCGCTCGACTCCGCAGCGCTGGTGATCGCGCTTCCGGAGGGCCTCACCTACGACGCGGGCAGCGCCACGCTCGACGAAGCGCCCGTGCCCGACCCCGCAGCCGCGAATGGCATGCTCACGTTCCCGCTTGGAAGCACGGTCGCGGGCGAGTGGAAGAAGTCGCTCTCGTTCCGCGCGCACGCCTCGCCCGACAGCAAGGAAGGCAAAGCTACCGTCACCGCCGCGCTCGAGGGCGGAGGGCTGCGCACGCCGGCCGCGGAGAACGTGCTGGAGGTGCGCAAGATCGAGACGGGCGACCCCATCAAGGTGGTGCTGCGGCCGCACTTCCCGTCGATGAGCGACCAGCTCAGCCCCGCCGATCGCGCGCAGCTGGACCGGACGGCGAAGAAGTTGAAGAAGTTCCGGCCCGAGAAGATCACCGTCATCGGGCACACCGACTCGCAGAAGATTTCGCCGCGGGCGCGGAAGACGTATCGCGACAACCAGGCGCTGTCGCTGGGCCGCGCGGGCAGCGTGGCGCGCTACTTGATGAACGCGCTGCACCTGCCGCCGGAGAGGGTGGTCTCGGAAGGAAAGGGAGAGCAGGAGCCGATCGCGTCGAACCTCACCGCCTCGGGGCGGCAAGAGAACCGGCGCGTCGAGGTGCTGGTCATCGGCGCCGAGGTCGGGCAGCGGACCGAGCTTGCGCCGGTCAAGGCGGAGAGCGGCGAGCAGCGGCTGGAAACGCCGGGGCTCGCAAAGGTGAGCGCGGTGGAACCGCAGGAGCAATCGCGCGCGGTCGCTGTGATCACGACCGCGACCGCGACCCCGACCCCGACCACGACCGCGACCCCGGCTGGCCCCTCCGGCGCTGCGACCGCGGCCAGCGCCGCTCCTTCGGCCGCCGCTCCCGCTGCGGGCGTCGCCGCGACCGCGCCGCAGCCTCCGGCCGACGGCTTTCTCTCCCCCATCGACGGCGCGCTGCTGGCCGATCGCGTGGGCGCGGTGCAGTTCCGCGTCGCCTCGCACCTCACCATCGCGCTCGCGGTGGACGGCAAGGAAGTCGATGCCTCGCGCATCGGCTACAAGAGCGAAGACCACGCCGCCAACAAGACCATCTACACCTTCGTCGGCGTCGACTTCGGCGAGAAGGGCGCGCACGCGCTGACGCTGACCGGCACCGACCCCTTCGGCAACGTCCGCCTCAGGCAGACCGCCAACCTGACCCGCACCGGCGAGATTGCGGCCATCCGGCTGGTCTCCGCCGAGGGCAACCTCGCCGACGCCCGCACGCCGGTGCGCATGCGCTTTGAATTGCTCGATACGCGGGGCGACGTCATCCACGGCTCGACGCGCCTGGACCTGCGCGAGGGCACGCTGCAGCCGCTCAAGCTCGACGGCGAAAACCTCACGCTGGAGGACAAGGCCGCCTCACGCCGCGTCTCGATGGACAAGGACGGCTGGGTGCAGTTCCAGCCGGTCGGCACCAGCGGCTCGTACCGGGCGGTGCTGGGGTATGGCGCCGCGACGGTGGACGCGGAGACCTGGGTGCAGCCGAAGCTGCGCGACTGGATCCTGGTGGGCTTCGCCGAAGGCACCGCCGGATATGCCACCGCGTCGGGGAACCTCGAGTCGCTGCAAGCC
>JAYWBT010000174.1:0-69038 GCA_043781235.1 Deltaproteobacteria bacterium | reverse complement strand
TCCCCGGCGCGCTCGAGCGCGTGCTGGCCACCCCGGCGCTGCGCCGGGAGCTGGCCTCGCGCGCAAAGGCCGCCGCGAAGGGCGCGTCCAACGAGCCGGCGCGCGCCCTGCTCGAGTCGGTGGCGCTGGCGGGCCGCGAGTGGAAGGACGAAGACCCGGGCGCGTTCGTGCTCGCCGAGACGGTGAATCGCGTCTTCAGCGCCGCGGTGGCCGCGCTCGCCATCGACCTGGTCCTCGACCGCGCGCTCGACGCCGCCGAAACGCAGCTCGTGCACCGCTGCGGCGAAGACATCGACGCCGAGCACGAGGGCGGCAAGCTCTACCTGTTCGGGCTCTCCGCGTCGGATCAGAAGCCCATCCTCTCCACCCGCGCCCGCGCGCCGCAGATGGGCCACCTCTTCTGCGACATGAAGGACTTCACCAAGCGCACCGCCTTCCTCAAGGAGACGGTGGTCGCCGACTTCCTCTCGCGCGAGTTCTACGGGCCCATCCTCACCGCCGCGGCCCGCCACCAGCACGGCGCCGCCCACCTCGCCGACAAGGGTGGCATCTACCTCAACAACCTGCTCGGCGACGCGGTCAGCTTCAGCGGCGACATCGTCGCGCTGCTCGAGTTGACGCAGGAGATCCGCACCGCGCTGCAGAGCTACGGCCGCAGGCTCGACGGCGAGGCGTCGAGCGAAGCGGTGGAGCGCACCACCGCGGCCATCGAGAAGCGGTTCCAGTCGCGCCGCGAGGAGCTGGCCGCGTTCCTGCGCTCGGCCGCCGAAGCGCTGCGCAAGGGTACGCTCGACCCGGCCTCCGGCGAGGAGCCGTCGTACCGCATCCGGATGCTCGAGGCCGAGCAGCAGCGGCTCGAGGAGGAGCGCGAGTCCGAGCTGTTGCTCGCCTCGGGCGAGAAGCTCGAGGCCGGCATCTTCGTCTCGTTCGGCGCGGCACCCGAGGTGGCAAGCTTCGAGGACTCGGTGTTCGGCGTTATCAAGGTTTCGATCGCCGAGAAGATCAACGAGAGCGCACGCGGCACCGCCCGCAACGGCAGCGTGCGCGCGCGCATCGACGCGCTGCTGGCGCACGAGCGCGCGCGCCTCGGCAAGCCCGAGCTGGTGTGTCCGCTGTCGGTGGTCGTCTCGCAACCGCTCGCGATGCCGATCTCCGGCGACGCGGAGATGGCGGTGCGCCGCAGCCTCGCCGCCGGCGACATCGACGGCGCCGAGACGGTGCTGGCCGAATCGGTGCGCAACTTCGTCGCCAAGCTCGCCTCTCAGGAAGCATCGGGCGACCGCGGCGACATCTACAACGGCGGCGCGGCCCTCTCGGAGGAGGCGCTGCGCGCGTACGTCGCGGCGCGCGGCGGCGACCTGGTCTTCCTGCGCCGCGACCTCGAGGTGACCTCGCTGCACCCGGCGCTCCGGTCGCGCTTCGTCTTTCCCATGCCGATGCTGCGCCTGGTGATGGCAGGTGAGCCGGCGTCGCAGTCGCTGCAAGAGTTGTACGTGCACGTCGGGCGGGCGCTGTTCAAGGGCTTCGAGAAGGCCGGTGGGCTCGGCGTCTATGAGATGGTGCCGCCCGACAGTGCCTTTTTCAAGCTGCTGGCGCAGCACCACTTCACCGCTTGGCTCCGCGACCACGAGAACGGCCTCAGCCCGGAGACGGGTGAGTGGAAGCAACTCAAGATCGAGACAGGGAAATGACCGAAGCACCCGAGAAGCGCGTCGTCGAACATTACCTGCCGTCGCCCGACGAACCGCCCCCGCCGACGTTCCGGCAGGCGCTGGTCGGCTACGGCAGCATCATCCTTGCGCTGGTGTTGCTCGGCGTGCTGCTGGGGGTCCTGATGCGAGTATTGCGTTGAAGTCCGCGCTCCGGCTGTCGGGTGGGCAGGATCGCGCCTTGGTCTTTGCGCGCGCAGGCGGCGTGGTCGCGGTAGTCGCCGACGGCGCGGGCGCGACCGCCGCGGGCGGCATCGCCGCCGACGCTGTCGTCGAGGCGGTGCGCAAGAGCGGCGCGGCCACGGACTGGGCGGCGCTCCTCTCGGAGGTGGACGCACGAATCGTGCGGGAAGGCTCGGGCGCGCAGACCACCGCCGTGATCGTGGCCATCGCCGGCGGCCGCATCGTCGGCGCCAGCGTCGGCGACTCGGGCGCCTGGATCGTCGACGGCGACGACGTGATCGACCTGACCGCGGGGCAACAGCGCAAGCCGCTGATCGGCAGCGGCAACGCGCGGCCGGTCGCGTTCTCGGCGGCCGCCACGGAAGGGCGCGCGCTGCTCGCGTCCGACGGGCTGCTCAAGTATGCGGCGCAGCGCTTCGTCGCCGAAGCCGCGAGCGGCGCCTCGCTCGACGCCTGCGCCGACCAGCTGCTCGCGCTCCCGCGGCTGCGTTCGGGGCAGCTGCCCGACGATGTGGCGGTGATCCTGATCGCGCTGGACTGAGCCGGCCCTGGGGCCGCGTGCTTCAGCGCACGCGGTTGCGTCCGGCGTCTTTCACCTCGGTGAGCTGTTCGCTCGCGCGGCCAGCGCCTCGGCGCCCTCCACCTCGTCGGTGGACTGCAGGCGCCGCTCCTCGACGCGCTCCTCGGCATCCGGCGTCAGCGCGGGCGACGCCTGACCCGTGGGCGGCTGGGGTGGCGATAGAGCTGCGGCTGACCGGGATCCGGCTCGGCGATGAGCGCCTAGGTGGTCAATTCAGGGATCCTCGACGAGACGCCGGTGGACCTCGACCAGCGCACGCGAGGCCGCGGTGAAGATGCGGTCGCCGGCCGTGCTGCTCGAGAGGGAAGGGTCGGAGCCGATGCTGCCGTCTGGGTAGCGCTGCCGAAAGTCCCGCGGTCCCCAGAGGATGGGCTGCGGCACCGGCTGAAAGCGCTGCATCGGCGGCAGGTCGAGCACCGATCGAGGGTAGAACTTGCGCACTAGGGAAAGCTCGCCCGGCGTGGCGTGGTGCCCCTCGCGCGCGCCGAACATCTCCATCAAGACCGAGTGCACCTCGGGCAGCTCCCACCACTGCACTGCCAGGCAGCGCGCGTCGGGAACGTCGGCGTGCGCCTGCTCGCAGGCGGCCTGCAGGATCGCCTTCGAGCCCGGGTGCGCGTTGATGAGCAGGAAACGGCGGAAGCCCTGCTGCGCGAGCCCGCCCACCACGTCGCGCACGACCGACAGGAGCGTTGCCGGCTGCACCGCGATGGTGCCGGGGAACGCGCCGTGCACGCCCGAGACGCCGAAGGGGATGATCGGCGCTATGAAGGTGCGCCGATCTTCGCCCAGTTCGTTCGCCAGCTCCTCGGCGGCGATCAGGTCGGTGCCGAGCGGACCGCTCGGGCCGTGCTGCTCGATGCTGCCGACGGGGATGACCACGTCGTTGCGCCTCTCGAGATACTCCTGGACGTCCTGCCAGATGGCGAGCTTGAGCAGCACCCGGACACTCTACCGTGCTTCCGCCATCTGCTTCAAAGCGACCTCGACGAGCGTGAACAGTCGGCTGCGCGGAGAAATCCCCGTGTTAGTTTAGCTGGCGAATGGACTCCGTCCGGATCGTGGTTCCCGTGGGTTTCTCGGGTGGTGGCCTCACCATGCAGACCACGACCAGCCGCCTGAGCGCCGAGGGCGTGTTCATCCGCTGCGTCGTCTCGCCGAAGGAAGGCGCACAGATCACTCTCTCGCTCGCCATCCCCGAGGTCTCCGGCGGGTTGGACGCCTCGGGCACCGTCACCGAGCGGGTGAGCCGCGGCGAGGCGGGGAAGGACATCGGCTTCCTGGTCCGCTTCGGCGAGCTGAAGAGCGAGGCGCGCGCGAAGCTCGACGACTTCCTGCGCCGCAAAAGCATGGGCGGGCCCATACCCATGCCCCCGCCGCCGCCCGCGCCCGAGCAGGCCGGGCCGCATCGCGCGTTCGCCCGCGTGCCCGTGCGGCTGCAGGTCGGATGGGCCTCGCCGAAGGAGTTCCTCATCACCTACTCGGAGAACATCAGCCGCGGGGGAATCTTCGTCGCCACGGACCATCCGCCGCCGCTGCGCGAGATCGTCGAGCTTCTGCTCGAGCTGCCCGACGACGAAGGCCCGGCCAAGACGCAAGCCGAGGTGGTGCAGTGGGTCAGCATGGAGCAGGCGAAGAGCACCGGGCGCATCGCCGGCGCCGGCCTCCAGTTCGTCGGGTCGGACGACAGCTTCCGCGCCCGCCTCGACGCCTGCATCGATCATCTGCTGACGGCGTAGGGCCTTCAGGCGCTCGAGGCCTGCGCGGCGAAGGCGCGCAGGATGGCCGCCGCGGAAGTCTCGCGCACCTGCGCCGCGAGCGCTTTCGCGTCGAGCCCCTCGCCCTGCAGCTGCTCGCTGCGCGAGGCGATCATGTCGCGCATGGTCTGGGCATCGATCTCCGGATGGAACTGGACGCAGGCGATGGTGTCCGAGAGCCGGTACGCCTGCACCGTTGTGTTCTCGTTTCCGGCGAGCAGCGTCGCACCGGGCGGCAGCGGATCGACCGCGTCCTCGTGCGTGGTCTGGCACTCGATCTCGGCTTGGTCGCGCGTCCAGCTGAAAAGCGGATCCTTCGCGCCCGCCGCGGTGAGCTTGACGTTGATGCTGCCGATCTCCCTCCCGCGCGGGTTCTTCGAGACTTCGCCTCCGGCCGCGCGCGCCAGCAGCTGGTGCCCGAAGCAGACGCCGAGCACCGGGGTTCCCTTTTTCCCCAGCTCGAGCAAGCGGTGCCCCAGCTCCTCCATCCAGGGCGCGGGCTCGATCACCGACAGCGGCGAGCCGGTGACGATGATGCCGTCGAACCGCACCTCTCCGAGCTTTTCGCCTTCGTGCGCGCGGACCACCGGCGTCTCGAAGCCGAGCGCGCGCATGAACCACGAGGGATAGTCGCCGTGCGCCTTGCGCACCGGCTCGGCCACCGTGCCGGTCTGGATGATGAGCAGTCGAGGATCGGACATGTCGGGCGCGTCTCCAAAGGCAATCTAACCCGCGCGGGCTTGACGCGCCCGCCCCTCGCATCCACGCTTGCCCTCCTGCACCGAAGGAGCTCTCGAGCCATGGCCGACGACGCGCGCGCAAAGCAGATCGACGCCCTCCGCGATCAGTTCAAGAAGGACGGCATCAGCAAGGTCAAGCTGGGCGGGTTCGACATCGACGGCATCCTGCGCGGCAAGTACGTCTCGCTCGACAAGTTCTGGGGGTCGGCCACGGGGGGCCTCGGCTTCTGCGACGTGGTCTTCGGCTGGGACCTGGCCGACCAGCTCTACGACAACGCGCAAGTGACCGGCTGGCACACCGGCTATCCGGACGCCAGGTGCACGATCGATCTCTCCACCTATCGCAAGATCCCCTGGGAGCCGGGGACCGCGGCGTTCCTGCTCGATTTCGAGGCCGAGGCAGGCAAGCCCCTGCAAGTTTCGCCGCGACAGCTGCTGCAGAAGGTGGACGCGCACGCGCGCGCGATGGGCTACGCGGTGAAGTGCTCGAGCGAGTTCGAGTTCTTCATCTTCAAGGAGACGCCCGAGTCGGTGCGCGCCAAGGGTTACGCGAACCTGACGCCGCTCTCGCCCGGCATGTTCGGCTATTCCTGGCTGCGTGCCTCCGAGAACGCGCCGCTGGTCCACGCGCTGCAGGACGGGCTCAACGCCTTCGACATCGAGCTCGAGGGGTTCCACACCGAGACTGGCCCCGGCGTCTACGAGGCGGCCATCAAGTACGACTCGTTGCTGCGCGCCGGCGACAAGTCCTCGCTGTTCAAGACGGCGGCCAAGGAGATCTGCGCGCGTCATGGAGTCATGCCGACCTTCATGGCCAAGGTCGCAAAAGATCTTCCCGGCTGCAGCGGCCACCTGCACCAGTCGCTCTGGTCGGTTGCCAGAGCCGCAGGCGGAGCCTCGGGCGGAGCTTCGGAGGGCGAGCCGCTCTTCTTCGACGCGCGCGGGCCCAAGGGCATGTCGAAGATCTTCCAGCATTACGTCGCCGGCCAGCTCGCGCTGATGCCCGCGATGACGGCTCTGATCGCGCCCACCATCAACTCCTACAAGCGGATGGTGCGCGGCGCCTGGTCGCCGACGCTCGCCACCTGGGGCGTCGAGAACCGCACCACCGCGCTGCGCGTGATCCAGGGCTCGCCCGCGGCGACGCGCGTCGAATATCGATTCGCTGCCGCCGATATGAATGCCTATATCGCCATGGCCGCGTCGGTCGCGGCGGGGCTCTATGGCATCGAGAAGGAATTGCCCTTACCACCCGAGACCTCTGGCAACGGCTACGACGCCAAGGCCGAGCCGCTGCCGTACTCGCTGCGCGCGGCGACCGAGAAGCTCGCGGCGTCGAAGGAAGTGAAGGAGATCCTCGGCGAGACCTTCGTCGATCATTACGCGCGGACGCGCGACTGGGAATGCCGCCAGCACGAGGCGGCGGTATCGAAGTGGGAGCTGGAGCGGTACTTCGAGATCATCTGATCATCTCATCTCCTCCGAGGAGAACAGCATGGCCAACGTGATGAGCTTTCCGACCCGCATCGTGCACGGCAAAGGTGCGATCAAGGAGCTGCCCAACGAGCTGAAGCGTGCCGGCGCGACCCGGGTGCTGCTGGTCGCCGACAAGGGCATCTTGCAGGCGGGTCTGCTGCGTTTCGTGACGCCGCTCCTGGAGCAGGCCGGCATCAAGAGCGCGCTCTTCAGCGAGTTCGAGGCGAACCCGACCGATGGTGATGCCATCCGCGGCGTCGAGGCCTATCGCGCGGCGCAGGCCGACGCGGTGCTCGGCGTGGGTGGCGGCGCCTCGCTCGACATGGCGAAGGCGGTGGCGCTGCTGGTCAATCACGAGCCGCCGCTCGCGCAGTACGACGACGCGAAGGGCGGCGATGCGCTGATCACCAGGCCGGTGCCGCCCATCATCCAGGTGCCGACCACGGCGGGCACCGGCAGCGAGGTGGGCCGCTCCACCGTGCTCGTCATCGACGGAACCAAAGTGGTCATCTTCCACCCGTCGCTGCTGGCGCGAGCGGCCATCCTCGACCCGGAGCTCACCACCGGCCTGCCGCCCTTCATCACCGCCGCCACCGGCATGGACGCGCTGACGCACAACCTCGAGGCCTACGTGGCCAAGGGCGATCATCCGCTCGCCGATGCCATCGCGGTGGATGGCATGCGCCGCATCGGCGCGAACCTCAAGCGCGCGGTCACGAACGGCAAGGATCTCGAGGCGCGCGAGCAGATGCTGCTGGGGTCGGCGTTCGGGGCCATCGCGTTCCAGAAGGGGCTGGGCGCCTGCCACTCGGTGGCGCACGCTCTGTCGCCCGTCGCTGGAACGCACCACGGGCTCGCCAACTCACTGATGCTGCCGGTGGTGATCAACTTCAACCGCATGGTGGCCGAGGAGCGGCTGGGCACGGCGGCGGTTGCACTGGGCGCCGATCCCAGGATGAGCCAGCAGGAGCGCGCCCACCTCTGCGTCGAGCTGGTGGACGACCTGCGCGTCGCTTGCGGGCTGCCGCGCAAGCTGTCGCAGGCGGGCGTCAAGCGCGAGATGATCCCCACGCTGGTCGACAAAGCGATGGCCGACGCCTGCCACCAGTCGAACCCGCGGCCCGTCACGCAGGTGGACTTCGAGAGGCTCATCAACGAGGCGTTCTGACGAGCCGTCGCGAGCGGGGGCGGAAGACCGATCACCGTGTTACGCTTTGGCAATGGACGGCGCCGAAGAATCGCGAAGGCTCCTGCTGCGCTTCGGCGCGCAGGAGCCAGCCGATCTCGCGCGCGGGTGCTTCGCGATTGCCCACGAGGAGTATCCCGATCTGAACGACGTGGATTACCTCCGCGCCCTGGACGAGCTCGCGGCGGGCGCGATGCGCGGCCTCCCTTCCGGCGCCTCTCCCGAGCGCAAGGTCGGGCGGCTCAACTCGTTCCTCTTCCACGATCTCGGCTTCAGCGGCAATCGCACCGACTTCTACGACCCGCGCAACAGCTTCCTCAACGACGTCATCGACCGGCGGACCGGCATCCCCATCACGCTGTCGATCCTCTATCTGGAGGTCGGGCGCCGTTGCGGTCTGCGCGTGGACGGCGTCGGATTTCCGGGCCACTTCCTCTGCAAGGTCACGCTCGACGGCGGTGAGCTGGTGGTCGATCCCTTCCACAAAGGGCAGCTCCTCGGCCTCGAGGAGATCAAGCGCCGCCTCGCCGCGGCGGTGGGCGAGAGGGTCAAGTTCGACGCCCGCGTCCTGCGCGCCGCCCGGCCTCGCGAGATCCTGATCCGGATGCTGCAGAACCTCCGCACCGTCTACCAGGAGCGAAACGACATGCCGCGCGCGCTCAGCGCCGTCGACCGCCTTTTGCTCCTCGCGCCCGAAAACGTCCGCAGCCTCCGCGACCGCGCCCAACTCTGCGAGCAACTCGGCGGTCCGGGCGCTGCCGCCGCCGACCTCGAGAAGGTCCTGGCCCTCGAGCCGCAGGCCACCGACGCCGCCGCCCTCCGCGCCCACGTCCGCCGCCTCCGCGGCACCGGCGCGCTGCTCAATTAGGCGGCGGCATAGCCCGCTCCCGGCAATGGGCCCGGGCGCGCTCTTTAGACGGCCGGTTCGATCTGGGTCGCTGCCGGCTGCTGCGCGGTCTGGTGCGCCCGGTGGTCCTTGGCCAGCAGCACATAGATGGCCGGAAGGAAGAACAGCGTGAAGGCCGTGCCGACCGCCATGCCCGCCACCAGCACGAGCCCGATGCTGTTGCGGGCCGCCGCGCCCGGCCCGGTCACCAGCGTGAGCGGAAAGTGGCCGCAGACGGTGGCCACGCTGGTCATCAGCACCGGGCGCAGGCGGGTGACGGCCGCGCCGCGGATGGCGTCGAGCTTCGAGTGCCCTTCCTCCTGCAGCTTGTTGGCGAACTCGACGATGAGGATGCCGTTCTTGGAAACCAGCCCCACCAGCGTGACCAGCCCCACCTGCGAGTAGATGTTGAGCGTCGTCGTCCAGCCATCGGTGAGGAAGTGCAGGTTCGGGTTCGGCATCTTGAGGAAGGTCAGCGCCAACGCGCCGAACATGCCCAGCGGGACCGAGCCCGCGAGGATGACGAACGGGTCGCGGAAGCTGTTGAACTGCGCCGCCAGCACCAGGAAGATGAGCACGATCGCGAGCAGGAACGCGGACAGGAACGTGTCGCCCTCGGCGCGCAGCTGCCGCGACTCGCCGGTGTAGTCGATGACGTAGCCGCTGGGCAGGATCTTGCCCGCCTCGTCCTCGAGGTACTTCAGCGCCTGATCGAGCGGGCGGACGGCGACGCCGCTGAGCTTGACCGCGTTGAGTTGCTGGAAGCGATTGAGCGCGCGCGGCGTGACCGAGTCGCGCAGGGTGGCGACGGTGCTGAGCGCCACCAGCTGGCCGTTGGGCCCCGTGACCTGCAGGTCCTGCAGCTGCTCGGGGTTGAGCCGGTCGGTGCGCAGCAGCTGCGGAATCACCTTGTAGCTGCGGCCCGCCACGCTGAAGCGATTGACGAAGTTGCCGCCCACCGCCGCGCCCAGGTCCTGCCCGACCGTCTGGAGGTTGAGCCCCAGCTCGGCCACCTTGTCGCGGTCGATGGTGATCTCCGACTGCGGCTGATCGATCTTGGTGTCGATCAGCGGCGGGAAGGCGAAGATGCCGCTGGTCGCCGCCTTCTGCTGCAGCTTCTGCGCGAAGCCGAGGATCTCGCTCGCGTCGGCAGTCGAGGCGATGACGAGCTCGACCGGGAAGTTTCCGCCGCCCGGCAGCGCGGGCGGGACGATGGCAAAGGTCTGCACCCCCGGGATCGCCGCGACCTTGCCGGAGACCTCGGGCAGGATCTGCGCCGCGGTCCGCTTGCGCTCGTCCCAGGGCTTGAGGCCGTCGCCCCAGAAGCCGCCGCCCGGCGTGGTGATCTGGAAGGTGAACTGCGTCTCGGCGACGGTGGACAGCGCCTGGTTGATGGCGCGCTGGGACGGCGCCACCTGCTCCAGCGTGGAGTTTGCGGGCGTGTTGACCACGCCGAAGATGATGCCCTGGTCCTCGGCCGGCGCCAGCTCCTTGGGCGACTGCGAGAACATCAGCAGCGCGAGGATGGAGACCACCACCCAAGCGGCGTAGAGCGGTCCGCGAGTGCGCAGCAACGAATCGAGCGTGCGGCCGTAGGCGGCGCGGATGATGTCGAAGTGGCGGTTGATCATGCGCGCGAGGCCCCTCTCCTCGCTCGGGGGGCGCAGCAGGTAGGCCGACATCACCGGCGACAGCGTCAGCGCCACGATGCCCGAGATGGTCACCGCGCCAGCCAGCGTCAGCGCGAACTCGCGGAAGAGCGAGCCGGTGAGGCCGCCCTGGAAGGCGATGGGCGCATAGACCGCCGCCAGCGTGATGGTCATCGAGATGATGGGCCCCACCAGCTCGCGCGCGCCTCGCAGGGCGGCCTCGAGCGGAGAGAGCCCGTCGGCGAGGTGCCGCTCGACGTTCTCCACCACCACGATGGCGTCGTCCACCACCAGCCCCACCGACAGGACGATGGCGAGCAGGGTGAGAAGGTTGATGGTGAAGCCGAAAGCCTGGATGAGGAAGATGCCGCCGATCAGCGAGACGGGAATGGCGATCACCGGCACCAGCGACGACCGCAGCGAGCCGAGGAAGAGGAAGATGACGATGACGACGATGAGCAGCGTCTCGAGCAAGGTCTGCACCACCTCGCTGATGGCGCTGCTGATGTACTTGGTGGCGTCGTAGGCGATGGTCCCCTTGATCTGCTCGGGCAACTCCTTCTGCAGCAGCCCCATCTCCGCGCGCACCTTCTTGATCACGTCGAGAGAGTTGGCGTTGGGCAGCGTCCAGACGCCGATGAAGACCGCGGTCTGGCCGCTGAAGTTCACCTGCGTGTCGTAGTCCTCGGCGCCCAGCACCACGTCGGCCACGTCCTTGAGCCGCACCCTCCCGGCGCTGCCCTGCCGCACCACCAGCTGCTCGAACTCCTGCGCCGACTTGAGATCGGTGTTGGCGGTCAGGTTCACCTGCACCAGCTGGCCCTTGGTCTGCCCCACCGCCGCCAGGTAGTTGTTGGCCGCGAGCGCCTGCCGCACCTGCGCGGGGCTGACGTTGAGCGCCGCCATGCGGTCGGGCTTGAGCCAGATGCGCATGGCGAAGGTGCGCGCGCCCAGGAGATCCGCGCGCTGCACGCCCGGGATGGCCGAGAGCCGCGGCTGCACCACGCGGACCAGGTAGTCGGTGATCTCGTTCTGCTTGAGGAACTCGGAGGAGAAGCTCAGGTACGCCGAGGCGAACTGGCTGTCCGCCGACTCGATGTTGAGGATGGGTACCTCGGCCGACGGCGGCAGGTCGCCGCGGACCTGGTCCACCTTGGACGAGATCTCCGAGAGCGCGCGGGTGGCGTCGTGGTTGAGGCGCAGGCGGGCGCGGATGATCGAGACGTTCTGGTGGCTCTCCGACTCGATGTAGTCGATGCCGTCGGCGGCGGCGATGGCGCGCTCGAGCGGCGTGGTGATGAAGCCCCGCACCAGCTCGGCGGTGGCGCCCACGTACGCGGTGGTCACGGTGATGGCGGCGTTCTCGCTACGCGGGTACTGGCGGACGTTGAGCGAGCGTATGGCCTGCGCGCCGGCGATGACGATGAGGAGGTTGATGACGACGGCGAGGACGGGCCGCCGGATGAAAAGATCGGTGAACTTCATTTGTCGTCCGTGGGCTTCGGCGCGACCTCGGCCGCGGGAGCCAGCTCGTTGTGGACCACCACCTCGCTGCCGTTGTGCAGCTTGAAGGCGCCGCTCGAGACGATGGTCTCGCCCGCGTTGAGGCCGGTGACCACCGCCACCAGGTCGCCGCGCCGCTCACCGAGGCGGACGAACTTCTGCCTCGCGACCAGCGCCTTGTCCTTCTGCTCGATCGAGAAGACCGAGTCGCCGTAGGGCGCGTAGATCACCGCGGTCGCCGGAATCACCAGCGCGGCTCGCTCGTCGTTCGAGAGGACCTCGACGTTCGCGAACATGCCGGGCCGCAGGCGCCCGTCGGTGTTGGGGAAGGTGGCGCGCACGCGGACGTTGCGCGTGCTCACGTCGACCTCGGGGTTGACGGTGGTCAAGGCGCCGGTCCAGCTGTCGCCTGGATAGACGTCGGTGTGCAGCCGGGAGTGCAGCCCCACGCGCAGGTCGGCGAGCGACTGCTGCGGCAGGTAGAACTCGGCCTGGATGGGGCTGATCGACTGCAGCGACACGACCGGCGTGCCGGACGCGAGCACCTGACCCAGCTCGACCAGCCGGATGCCGAGGCGCCCATCGAACGGCGCGCGGATGGTCTTCTTGGCGATGGTCGCCTGCAGCACCGAAGCGTTCGCGGTCGTCTGCTGGCCGCGCGATTCGGCCGCGTCCAGGTCGGCCGGCGCGTTGGAATTCTGCTCGCGCAGCACCCGGGCGCGGCGCACGCCGGTCTTCGCCAGCGAGGCGTCGGCCTGCGCGGCGGCCAGCTGCGCTTCCTCCACCGTGGTGTCGAGCTTGATCAGAAGATCGCCGCGCCGGACGAAGGCGCCGGACTCGAAGCCGATCTGCCGGACCGAGCCTGGCAGCTCGGAGCTGATGGTCACCGCGTGCACCGCCACCAGCGTGCCGATGGCCGCGCGCGACGCCTGCCACTGCACCTTGTCCACCTTGGCGGAAGTGACCGACTCGGGCGGCAGTTTGAAGGACTTGCCCGCCTTGATCATGGCGCCGATCTGGCTGGCCTTGATGCCGGCCAGCGCGACCAGGACCAGGACGATGCCGGCGACGGAGAGGAGCCAGACGCGGCCTCTGCGTGTCTGGACGGGAGCGGAAGGTGTCTCCAGGACGACCTCCTCGGCGGGGGCACTGCGGAGCACTGGGTTGGTCATGGCACTTTACCGTTGGTGTTGAGGAGGGAGGTTCCGGTGGCAAGGCGAAGCTGGGCGCGGGCGTTGACCAGATCGGCGTCCGCCTGGATGCGAGAGACCTCGGCGGCGAAGGCGTCGCGCTGCGCCTGCAGGAGCTCGAGCTGGGTGATGGCGCCGGCCTGGTATCGGTCGCGCGCAGAGCCGGAGGCGCGGTTGGCGGCGGCGAGGCCCGCGCGCGCCGAGCGGCTGCGGGCGATCGATGCCTCCACGGTGGCCCACTGCCGGTGGACGGCGTCCCTGGCGGCCAGGCGCACGCGCAGCTCGCGGGCCCGAGCGGCGCTGAGCGACGCGCCCTGAACCTGGATGTTCGCCGGCGCGGTCAGGTCGAATACCCAGTTGAAGCCCAGCACCGCCTGCCACGACCAGTTGTGGCCGGTGAAGCCGGGCGAGCTGGTGCCGCGCTCGGTGAAGGTGCCGGCGATGGTGGGCAGCAGCGACAAGCGTTGCGCGTCGAGCTGCTGCCCGGCGGCGCGCGTGCTCGCGGCGGCTGCCGCCACCGAGGGCAGGCCTTCGACACCCGCCTCGGCCGTGGCGAGCGCCGGCTCGGCGTGCAGATCGTCGTCGAGCGCAATCCCCGCGGCCGCCTCCGGCGTCACCCCGGAGGCCGACTCCAGCGCGCGGCTGGCGAGCGCGACCTGGAGGCCAGCCGCCGAGAGCTGCTGGCTCTGCTGCTCGACATCGGCGCGCGCGCGGTCGAGGTCCAGCTCCGGCGCCACGCCAGCGTTCATCCGGTTCTGAGCCAGCCGCGCGCTCTCCCGCGAGACGTCGAGCGCCTTCTGCGCGGCGGTGACAAGCGCGAGGTTCGCCACCAGCTGGTAATAGTCCTGCGCGACCACCGCCTGGACCTGGAGCTGCGTCGAGGCGAGCTGCTCGCCGGCGGCGCTGGCCGCGGTCTTCGCCGCCGCCACGCGCTGGAAGCCCGCGAGGTCCAACAGCGGCACGGTGAGCGTGGCCGCGGCGTCCCGCTGGTTGATCGGCACGACGGTCAGCCGCCCCTGGCCGGGCCCCAGGTCGATGACCGAGTCGTACTCGTTCCGGGTGAACGCGCCGCGCGCCGAGATGCCCGGGAGCACGCGCCCCATCGCCACGTCGGCCTGCGCGCGCTGCAGCTCGACGTTGGCCCGCGACTCCAGCGCGTCGGGATTGTGCGCGCTCGCCGCGGCGACGAACACCTCCAGCGGCTGCAGCGCGAGCGCGGGCATCGACCGAAGGAACAACGCCAGTGCCGGCACGCACCCAATCCGCATGATCCCTCGACGAACGGAACCTGCAGGAACGGACCAGAGCTCGCGCAATTTCATCCAGGCCTCCCGTTCACGCGGCGTGCCAGCCGCCGCGCCCTCCCGCAAGGCCAGGCACCTGCTGCGCCGGCGTACAGGGGGAGACCGCCGTTCCGGCAATGCTGACTCCGGGCCGCGATCGACGGAAACTTGGTCCATGGCGGACCCCGTACCACGAGGGCGCTGGCCTGGGCGTAGCCATGGCGCGCGCCGCGCTGATCCAGCCCGGCGGCTCGCTCGACTACGAGAGCGAGCAAGGCCGCGGCACCAACGCGACCGCCCTCCTGCTGTGAGGAGCGGCTGTTTCAGGGCTTGTCGAAGAGGCGCAGGCGCGCGACCGGGGTGCCGCCGATCAGGTGCTTGTCGATGAGCTCCTCGATATCGCCGAGCTGGACGCCGCCGTACCAGACGCCCTCCGGATAGACGACCACCGAGCAGCCGCGCTCGCAGTTGTCGAGACAGCCGGCCTTGTTGGCGCGGATCTCGTCCGAGAGGCCGCGGGCCTTGAGCGACTTCTTGAGCGCCTTGAGGAGTTCCGGGCTTCCCTTGGAGGTGCAGTCTCCTCGCGGATCGCCGGCAGCGCGCTCGTGCAGGCAGACGAAGACGTGCTTCTTAAACGGCGGAGCCATCGAGGTGCCTCCTGAACTCGCTCGCGGGGTCCGCTGCGTCGCCCAAGGATGCGTCGAGCATCGCGTCGGCGCCACTGGCAGCGTCGGCGAGCGCGACCACCAGCGTGCGGCGCGGGACCGGCAGCGACAGATCGCGCAGCGCCACCGCCGACGCGCGCGCGGCGATGGCGCGCTCCAGCTCGGCTCTGTCCTCGCAGAGCACGCAGGAAGTCATATGGGTCGACGCGGCGATCGAGCAGAGGCGCGCCAGCAGCTCGCCCGGCAGAGCGGCCGCGACGAGCAGCACGGCATCGCCGCCTGCCGCGCGCGTCTGGTAGATCTGGAACTCCTCGAGGATGAGGTCGGTGCGCAGGACCGGAACGGTGACCGCGCGCGCCGCCTCGGCAAAGGCGCGCAGCTCGGCCTGCGGATCGTCCACGCTGAGCGCGAGCGCGGCCACCTCGGCCGCGTCGAGCGCGGCGGCGACCGGGACCAGATCGGGCCGCGTCGCGCGCAGCACCGGGATGCGCTCCACCTGTGCGCGCTGGCGATCGATGGCCTGGGCAAAGTTGCGGATGCTGGGGACGACTGCACGCGCGTCGGTGCGCGGGGCGGCGAGGTTCTGCCTGCGGCGGCGCTCCAGGCGAGCCGGGTCCAGTCCCAGAAAGGCGGCACCCATCCCGGGCGGTTCGGTCGCCATCTAGAGCAGCCGCAGGAGCTTGGCGCGGACCCGCTCGCGCGTCGGCGCGTCGGGAGCCGAGAGCGCCGCGCGCTCCAGCGTCTCGACCGCCTTCCGGCGAAAGCCCTTCTCCAGGTACAGCTCGGCGAGCGCGCGCAGCGCCGGAAAGAGGTTGGGCCGCAGCTCGACCGCCTTCTCATAGGAGCTGATGGCGTGGAACAGGTCCCCCTGCTCGTGCATCGCGCGAGCGAGCGCGAAGTGTGCCCGCGCGGAGAACGGATCCATTCGCGTCGCCAGCTCGAGCGGCTTGCGCGCCTCGAGCGGACGATGCGCCTCGAGCAGCGCCAGGCCCTCCTGGTACGACTTCTCGGCCGCTTCCTTCTGCGGCGGCGGCTGGCCCGTCCCCTCGACCAGCCGCTGCTGGATGCGGCGCAAGAGGTCGGGCAGGTGGAACGGCTTCTCGACGTAGTCGTCGGCGCCGTACGTCTCTCTCGCGTCCTGCGCGAAGCGCCAGCCGCGGTAGATGGCGCTGATCATGATCACCGGCAGCGAGCTTGTGCGCGGGCTCGCCTTGATCCGCCCGCAGATCTCGAAGCCGTGCACGTGCGGCAGCATGGCGTCGAGCAGCAGCAGATCCGGCAACGGGCCTGCGAGCTTCTTCTCGGCCTCGCGGCCATCGGAGGCGGTGTCCACCAGGTAGCCGCTGGCGGTGAGCGCCTTCTGCAGCAGTCGGAGGATGTCCGGGTCGTCGTCGACCACCAGGATGCGGCGCGGGCCGACCCGCACCTGGGTGCTGAGCAGCACCTCTTCGCCCGCGGCGTCATCGTCCCCGACTTCCATGGCGACCATGTCATCCGGCGTGAGGACCAGCACCTCTTCGGTCGGCGCCGCCGCGCGGGGCTGGACCACGCCGATGATGGCGGGAGAGCCGGCGGTGGCGCCTGCGCCGCGCCAGAACTTCTCTCCGCGCTCCTTGGCGTCGTACGCGGCGGCGATGGTCTCCTCCAGCGGGCCGGGCACCGCGGCATAGGGCGAGACCTCGCGACCGGTGATGAAGTGCACCTCGTCGAGGACGCGCAGGTCCTCCTCGGCCGCGCTGATGGCGGCGTGCAGCCGCGCGCCTTCGGACGAGAGCGGGAGGATCAGATCGCTCTCCGCGACGATGCGCGGCACGAGCTGCAGCACCTCGAGGTCGATGACCGTGCACGACAGGTCTACGCCCGGCATGCCGAGCAGCTCGGCGCAGATGCCAGCGACTTCGGGCTCGGGGATGCCGTGCGCGATCAGGCTGCCCAGGAAGCGCGCGCGGGAGGCGACGCCCTGGCGCAGGCGCGTGAGGTCAGCTTCGGCGATCAGGCCGCGGGAGAGCAGCAGCCGTCCGATGTCGTCCAGTCCCGCCACGGGCGCGGGACAGTAGCACGGGATTTCGTCAGGCGGCGAAGAGGTAATCACGTCCTTCGACGTAGCCCTGCGCACCGACCATCGCCCGGATCTCCTCGCGCGCACCCGAAGCCCCCACGGCGCAGACCAGCAGCGCCTCCCCGGGCGGCGGCAGCTCGGTTGCGTGCAGGACCCGCGCGCCGCGCGCGACCTGCTTGCCGCGATCGACGTCATAGAAGCAGCGCGGTCGCAGCCCGTGCGGCTCGAGCGCGCGGGCGAGCCGCTTGCCGGTGGGTCCGGCGCCAAAGAGATCGAACGGCCGGTCGCGCAGCGGCCCGCGCGCGAGGTAGTGGGCGCGGAGCCGGACCATCTGCTCGGACCGGTAGGCGGCGCCGGTGCGCGTGAGCCTCTCCGGGCTGTCGCGCCACCAGAGCAGGATCTCGGGGACCTTCGCGAGCTCGAAGCCCGCTTCGATCAGGCGCAGGAAGAGGTCCCAGTCCTCGGCCCAGCCGTGGTCCTGCCAGCCGCCGACGCCCTCGAGCGCTTCGCGCCGGAAGGTCGCGCTCGGGTGCACGAGCGGCGCCTCGATGAAGCGCGCGTCGTGGCACTGCTGCGCCGTCACCAGCGAATCGAGCCAGGCCTCCAGCCGCGCGAGCCCCGGAGTCAGGGGACGCGGGATGCAGCGGACGAGGCTCCCGACCGCGCCCAGCGCGGGCGCGCGCGCGAGCAGGTCCGCCTGCAGCCGCAGACGATCCCGGCGCACCAGATCGTCCGCGTCCATCCGCGCGACCAGCGAGCCGCGGCAGTGCGCGAGGCCAAGGTTGAGCGCGGCCACCAGCCCGCGGCCTGCGCCCGGCACCACGCGCACGCGCTCGTCGCGCCTTTGCGCCTGCTCGAGGATTCCGCGCGTGCCGTCGGTCGAGGCGTCATCGACGCAGACCACCTCGAGCTCCACGCCCTGCTGCGCGAGCACTCCCGCGAGCGCCTCGGGCAGCGTCGCGGCCGCGTTGCGCGCCGGCAAGAGAACGCTGATCAGCACGGGGCCGAGCGTAGCGTTATCGTCCGCGCCATGGCCACGAAAGTGAAAGGACTCGGCCGCAGGACTCCGCTCGCCGCGGCGGCTCCGCGGGTTCTGGCGGCGCGGCTGCGCGACGTTCGCGAGCACCAGGATGCGGTCGCGGCAGCGTCGCCATCAAAAGAGAGCGTGCATGCGATGCGCGTGGCGACGCGGAGGCTGCGCGCCGCGCTGCAGCTCTTTGGCGCGCCGCAGGACCTGTCGCGCGAGCTCAAAGAGCTGCAGGACGCGCTGGGCGCGGTGCGCGATGCGCAGCTGCACGCGCGCTGGCTGGGCAGCGAGCTGCGGCAGCGGACAGCGGGGCTTGCGGCGGCGATGCGCAGGTTCCGCGCGGAGACGGCGGGGCGCGTGGCGCAGCTCGAGCTCGCGCCGCGGGGCCGTTTGGGCGGGCATCGCATGCGCAGGCAGCTGCGGCGCAAGCTGCGCGCGGTGGAGGACCTGATGGGGCATCCGCTGGATCCAAAGGGCGCGCACCGCCTGCGCATCGCGGTCAAGAAGCTCCGCTATCGCGCCGAATTGCTCCCCCTGAAGAAGCTCGAGGGCCTGCTTGACGAGCTGGAGCCGCTGCAGGAGGCGCTGGGCGAGCTGCACGATCTCGACTTTCGCCGCACGCTCAATCCCGCCTTCGATCTGCAGCCGCGCGAGGCCAAGGCCGCTGCGCTCGCGATCGTGCTCGAGCGGTGGCGCAGGTGCGAAGTGGCGCGCGCCGTCCGCCGTGCGCTGCGCTGAAGCAGCGCGGTCGTCCCTGGTTCCTAATGGCCGTGCTCGCCGAAGACTTTGCGGAGGCCGTTGGCGATCTCGCCCAGCGTGGCGCGCGCCTTGACCGCGGCGACGATCAGCGGGACCAGGTTCTCGCTACCTTCCGCGGCGCGCTGCAGCGTGGAGACCGCGGCGCTGGCGGCGGCGCCGTCGCGCGCGGCGCGGAACGCCGCGAGTTGCGCGACCTGCCGCGCCTCGAGCCCGGGATCGATCTTCATCGTCTCGAAGGGCGGCTCGCCTGAGACTGTGAGCGCGTTGACGCCGACGACGATCTGCTTCTTCTCCTCCAGCTCGCGCTGCGCGGTGTACGCCGCCTCCTCGATCTCGCGCTGCGGGTAGCCCTGGCTGATGGCCTCGACCATGCCGCCCAGCTCGTCGATGCGGCGCAGGTACTCGACCGCTTTGCCCTCCAGCTCGTCGGTGAGCGCCTCGAGCGCCCACGACCCGCCAAGCGGATCGATGAAGTCGCAGACGCCGCTCTCGTGAGCGATGACTTGTTGAGTCCGCAGGGCGATGCGCGCGCTCGCTTCGGTGGGAAGGCTCAGCGCTTCGTCGCGGCCGTTGGTGTGGAGCGACTGGCAGCCGCCCAGCACCGCGGCGAAGGCCTGCAACGCGACGCGGACGACGTTGTTGTCCGGCTGCTGCGCGGCGAGCGTGGAGCCGGCGGTCTGCGCGTGGAAGCGCAGCATCCAGCTCTTCGGGTCCTTTGCCTTGAAGCGCTCCTTCATGGTGCGCGCCCAGAGCCGCCGCGCGGCGCGGAACTTCGCCACCTCCTCGATGAAATTGTTGTGGACGTTGAAGAAGAACGAGAGCCGCCCGGCGAAGCCGTCCACGTCGAGGCCGCGCTTCCGGGCCGCCTCCACGTAGGCGATGCCGTCGCCCAGCGTAAAGGCGATCTCCTGCGCCGCGGTCGAGCCGGCCTCGCGAATGTGATAGCCGCTGATGCTGATGGGATTCCATTTCGGAAGGACGCGCCCGCAGTATTCGACGGTGTCGGTGATCAGCCGCATCGACGGCGTGGGCGGATAGATATAGGTGCCGCGCGCGATATACTCCTTGAGGATATCGTTCTGAATGGTCCCGGAAAGATCGGCTGCCTTGCTGCCGTGCGCCTCGCCCACTGTCTGGTAGAGCGCGAGCAGCGTTGCAGCGGTCGCGTTGATGGTCATTGACGTGGATACTTTGCCCAGGTCGATTCCGTGGAACAGCCGCTCCAGATCGTCGATGGAGTCGATGGCGACGCCGACGCGGCCCACCTCGCCGCGGGCCTTGGCGCTGTCGGAGTCGTGGCCCATCTGGGTGGGTAGATCGAAGGCGGTCGACAGGCCTGTCTGGCCCGAAGCGAGCAGATATCGAAAGCGCTCGTTGGTCTGCTCGGCGCTGCCGAAGCCGGCATATTGCCGCATGGTCCAGAAGCGACCTCGATACATGGTCGGCTGGACGCCGCGGGTATAGGGATATTGTCCCGGGAAGCCGAGCCTGGCGTCGTTATCGGAATCGCCGGGGCCGGAACCTGGGCCATACAACGGCGCAATCGGAATGCCGCTCGAGGTGCGGAACTCCGACTGCCGGAGGGCGCCGGGCTTCGCGGCCGCCCTGGCGTAGATCTCGCGGGCCCATTTCTCCATTGGAGTCATTGGCGAAGTCATCGGCGCACCCCTTCTGCCCAGAAGATTGCGTACCAGAGCGCGGCGCCGGCGCGCGTGCCTGCAACGCGTGCCATCGCGCGGGTCAGCTGCGAGAGACGGTCCTGCTCGAGGGGGGCGGTGCCATGCAGGTAGGTCGAGTCCATGCGCTCTGGCTTCTAGCGCAAAAGAGGCTGCGGCGGGGCTCGCGCACGGTCCGCCCGGTGCTTACGTCTATCCAATGCTCAAGCAAGTGCCGTCCGAGTCGTCGCGCCGCGCCCCTGCGCCCGGCAGCGCACGGCTCTGGTTCGGCGTCCTCGCCATCTTCGCCACGGCGCTCTTCCTTTATGTGGTGTGGCCCTTCCGTGCGCCGATCTTCCTCGCGGCCGTGCTGGCGGCGGTGCTGCAGCGTCCGCTCGAAGCGCTGGTGGCCCGGCTGCGCGGCCGCCGCCGCACCGCCGCGGCGCTGGTGACCGCGGGCGTTCTGCTCGTCATCGTGCTGCCGCTCGCCAGCGTCGCGGGGTTCGCGGCGCACCAGGCGGTGACTGGCTTTGAGTACCTCCGCGACACCCTCGGAGTCACCTCGGTGCAGCAGCTGAAGACCGCGCAGCTGCCGCCGGCCGCGCAGGCCATGGTCGATCGCACGCTCGGCCTGCTGCACCTGACGCGGGCGCAGGTGCAGGAAGGCGCCGGCAAGGTGGGCGCCCAGGTGCAGGAGGTCGCGCCCGAGGTGCTCGCCAGCTCGGGTCGGATGGCCTTTCACACCGTGCTGATGCTGCTCGCCTTCTACTTCCTGCTGGTCGACGGCCGCCGCGTCATCCGCTGGTTGTGGAACGTCTCGCCGCTGCAGGCGGAGAAGACCGAGGAGCTGCTGCGCGAGTTCCATGACGTCGCCACCGGATCGATCATCGGCACCGTCGCCTCCGCCGTCATCCAGGGGGTGCTCGCCGGGATCGGGTTCGCCATCTTCGGCGTGCCGCACGCGTTCTTCTTCGGCCTGCTCACCGCGCTGGCGTCGTTCATTCCGGTGATCGGCACCGCTCTTGTCTGGGTGCCCGCGGTGGCGCTGCTCGCGCTGTCGGGCCACAACGGCGCGGCCATCGGCCTCGCCGCCTGGTGCGCGGTGGGCGTGGTCGGCGTCGAGCACATCGGCAAGCCGCTCATCCTGCGCGGCACCAGCGGCGGCGAGATGCATACCGGCCTGATGTTTCTCGCGCTCTTGGGCGGACTCGAGGTCTTCGGCCTGCTCGGCGTCATCCTCGGACCGCTGATCGTCTCGTTCTTCGTCTCGCTGATGCGGATGATCGAGCGCGACTCAGGCTCTCCGCTCGAGGTGCACTGAAGCCGGGCGGTCAGCCGACCACGACCAGCTTGGCCCCGGCCTCCACCGCGGCGCCCTCGACCGCGAGCAGCTCCTGCACCTTGCCCGCCTTGGGGCTCTTGAGCTCGTTTTCCATCTTCATCGCCTCGACCACCACCAGGGCCTGGCCTTCGGCCACCTCGTCGCCGGCCTTCACCAGCACGCGCACGATCTTGCCCGGCATCGGCGCGTCCACGCGCTGCGGGCCCTCGAGCGAGAACTTCCCGGTCGCCTGCCGCAGCCGCAGCTTGCGCTCGTCGAGCAGCTCGAGCCTGTGCACCCTGCCGTTGACCAGCACCGAGAGCGCCCCGTCCTTGCCGGCCTCGATGTCGCAGCGCGCGCTGCGGCCGTCGACCAGCAGCGAAACGGAGCCGCCCGCGAGCTGGACGGCGTCCACCTCGAGCACGCGCGGGTTCGGCGCCTCGCGCGGCCCCGCGTGGATGGCCACGCGGAAGTTGGAGCCGGAGGAGCCGGGGGCCGAGCCGTGCGGCGACCCGCGCGGCGTCACCTCGACCAGTTGCTCCTCGCCTCCGATCAGGGCGTGGTACCTCATCGCGAGAATCCTTTCCGCATCTGCGCGAGCCGCCCCGCTCTGGCCCAGGGGGAGTCCTCGGCGGACTGCGCCGGCGCCCGCAGCGCGGTCCTCTGATCCTGCCCGAGTTGCCAGATCGCGGCGGCGGCGATGGCGATCTCCTGGTCTGTGGTGTCCTCGGCCAGCAGCCGATCCTGCCCGCGGGCGAGCAATCCGGTGTCGTAATCGCCCCGGCGAAACTCGTCGAGCTCGAGCACGCGCTTCAGATATTGCGTATTGGTCGTAATGCCCTTGATCACCGTCTCGCCCAGCGCGCGCCGCAGCCTGGCGATGGCGTGCTCGCGCGTGTCGGCCCAGCAAGCGACCTTGGCGATCATCGGGTCGTAATAGCGCGGCACCTCCGACCCGCTCTCGACGCCGCAGTCGTTGCGCACGCCCGGCCCGTCGGCCAGGCGCAGCTCGGAAATGTTCCCGGGCGAGGGCAGGAAGTTCTTCGCCGGATTCTCGGCGTAGATGCGCGCTTCGATGGCGTGGCCGCGCAGGTTGCGCAGCACCTCCTCCTGCGTCCACGGCAGCCGGGCGCCGTCGGCGATCTCGATCTGCCAGCGCACCAGGTCCGCGCCGGTGCAAAGCTCGGTCACCGGGTGCTCGACCTGCAGGCGCGTATTCATCTCGAGGAAGTAAAAAGTTTTGGTATTCCCATCGACGAGGAACTCGCAGGTTCCTGCGCCGACGTAGTCGACCGCGAGCGCGGCCTTCACCGCCACCTCGCCCATCTGCGCGCGCAGTTCCGGCGTAATGATTGCGCTCGGCGTCTCTTCAATGACCTTCTGGTGCCGGCGCTGCACGCTGCATTCGCGCTCGCCGAGCCAGATGCATCCCCCGTGCTTGTCGGCAAAGACCTGGATCTCGATATGCCTTGGCCGGGTAATGGCCTTCTCGATATAGACGCGCGAATCGTTGAACGCGCCCATCGCTTCGCGCTGCGCGGTGGCGAGCGAGGCGTCGAAGTCCTTCGGATCGGTGACGAGCCGCATGCCCTTGCCGCCGCCGCCCGCCGCGGCCTTGAGCATGATCGGATAACCGATCTCGCGCGCGAACTTTTTTGCCTCGGCCTCGCCGCCCTTGGGAATCGGCTCCTGGAGCCCGGGCACGACCGGCACGCCCGCCTCGATGGCCTTGCGCCGCGCGCGGGTCTTCTCGCCCATCTCGACCATGGCCTGCGGCGGAGGGCCGATGAAGTTGATGCCCGCGTCCGTGCAGGCCTGCGCGAACTTCGCGTTCTCGGACAAAAAACCATATCCCGGGTGAATCGCGTCCGCGCCGGCCTGCCGCGCCGCCGCAATGACGTTTTCAATCAAGAGATAGCTCTCGCGCGACGCCGCTGGCCCGATGCGCACCGCCTCGTCGCAGGAGCGGACGTGCAGGGCGGTGCGGTCCGCGTCCGAATAGACCGCCACCGTCTTGATGCCCATTTCGCGGCAGGTCCGCGCGACGCGCACGGCGATCTCGCCGCGGTTGGCAATGAGGATCTTGCGGATTGTCATCTCGGCACCGTCCGATATTTTTCAAAGAGCGCCGTCTGGCGCGTGGTGAGCGGCTGCTGCTCTCCGGCAACCCAGAGCGCGACCGGCCGCGACGAGAGCTCCAGCGGGTCGCCGCTCCAGAGCACGACATCGGCGCGCGCGCCGTCGGCGATGCGGCCCATTCCTTCGAGCCCCAGCGCCTCAGCGACGTTCTGGGACAGGGCGCGGATGGCCTCGTCCCACGGCAGCCCCCAGGCGACCGCGTTGCCCGCCTCCTGCACGATGTTGCGCATCTCGTGCGAGCGGCCGAAGCCGCTGATCATCACCTTCACGCCCGCCGCCGCGAGCAGCGCGGTGTTGTCCATGCGGGAGGCGAGCGCGTCGAAGTTCGAGGGCAGGTCCTGCGTCGGCTCGACGATCACCGGCACCTTCGCCTGCGCGATCTCCTTCGCCACCAGCCAGCCCTCGGCCGCGCCGACCAGCACCAGCTTGAGGCCGTACTCGCGCGCGAGCGCAAGGGCCGCGAGGATGTCGCTTTGCCGATCGGCCGCGGCGTAGAGCGGCAGCTTGCCGGCGAGCACCGGCTGCAGCGCCTCGAGATCCAGCCGCGACGCGCTCACCTTGCGGAACCGGTTCTGCTCGAAGTCCTGTCTGCGCTTCGCGAACTCGCGGGCGTCGTCGAACAATTCGCGCAGCGTCTCGATGGAGACGCCGTGCGTGGCTTGCAGCGCCGAGCGGCCGGAGAGGCCGAGCCGCACCACCATCGCGATCGAGGGGCGGGTCACGCGCCCGTCGGTGCCCACCAGCGCGGCCTGCCCCGAGACCAGCCCGCCGGCGGGAGCCGTGACCGCGGCGGTGATGCCGCCCAGCCGCGCGATCGGGAACAGCATCGACCAGGGGTTCACGCTCTCGGCGGCGCGGAGCGAGGCGTGGATAGGCGATCCGGTATGCGCTCCCTCGCCGCCTTCGCCGCCTCTTCCGCCGCTGTCGTTCGCGCTCTCCTCGCCCGAGATCTCAACCAGGCCCAGCTCGGACCAGGCGTCGATGAAGCCGGGCGCGAGCACCTTGCCGTGGGCGTCGACCGCCCGGCAGCCCGTCGCCGGCGCGGTCGAGATCTTTCCCCCGCGCAGCACGATAGAGACCGGCCGGCCGTCCACTCCGGTGGCGCCTTCGATCGACGTGCACGGCGCCGCCGCAACCGGCAGCAGGGCGGTCGCGGCCACCGGCAGCTGCGGAGGCGTCGCGGGATGCGGCGTCAGCGAGGCCGCCTCGCGCTCGGCACCCGCCAGCTCGAAGTCGCTGACGTCGGCGGGGCCGGTGCGCGCGTCGTAGGTGACCACGCCGTCGGCCCAGACGCGCTGCGCGCGCGCGTAGACCGAGAACGGCTGGCGATCCCAGAGGACGACGTCCGCCATCTTGCCGGCCTCGAGCGAGCCGGTGCGCTCGTCCACGCCCATGATCCAGGCGGGGTTGAGCGTGATCCAGCGCAGCGCTGCCAGGTCGGAAACCGGCACTCCAGACGCCCGCGCGGCCGCCAGTGCCTTGCCGGCTTCCTGATTCAGGCGCTGGATCCCGTCGGCCGAATCGGAGTGGATGGCGACGCGCACGCCCGCCTCGTCATCGAGCCCGGCGTTCTCCGTCACCGTGTCCCACATCTCGAGCTTGCCGCCCCACCAGTCGGCCCACACGGCGGCGCCCACGCCCTCCTTTGCGAGGATATCGCGGACCTTATAACTCTCGATTGCATGGTGGAATGCGCGGATATGGAAGCCGAACTCGCGCGCGATATCGAGCATGGTCTCCATCTCATCGGCGCGATAGCAATGGTTCTGCACCAGGATGTCGCCCTTGAGCACGGCCGCGAGCGTCTCCATCCGCAATTCCCGCGCGGGCGAAGGTCCGTTGCCTCCTTTGCGCCTCCACTCGTCCCATTTCGCCGCATAGTCGCGCGCGGCGGCGAATGCCTGACGATAACCCGCGACGTTGCCCATGCGCGTGGACGGCGCCGTCTTGCGCCCCTTGCCGTAGACGCGCTTGGGGTTCTCGCCGCAGGCCATCTTGAGCGCGTCTTTCGCGCCCGGAAATCTCACGTCGTCGGAGGTGCGGCCAAAATGCAACTTCACCGGAAAGCCGCGGCCGCCGATCAGGTTGGCGCTGCCCGGCAGGATGAGCATTGAAGTAATGCCGCCGGCGGCCGCGCGTCTCAAACCCGGGTCCTGCGGCCAGTAGCTGTCCTTCGCGTTCACCTCGGCGGTGACGGGCGAGGTGGCCTCGTTGCCGTCATTGGTGGAGAAGGTGCTCGGCGTGGCGTAGACGCCCAGGTGGCTGTGCGCGTCGATCAGCCCCGGGGTGATGAACGCGCCCTTGCCGTCGATCTCCTCGGCGCCGGGCGGCGTGGCGACGTCTTTGCCGACCGCGACGATCTTGCCGTCGGCGAAGGAGATGGCGCCGTCCTCGATGGCGGGGCCGCTCGCCGGCAGCACGGTGGCGTGGCGGATCACCACCGCGCGGGGCTGGATCCAGCGCTGCTCGTGCACCGGCGCGGGCGCCTTCTCCTCCGGCGGCGGCTTGCTGGGACGGCCGGTCTGGCAGCCAGCCGCCACGAGCGCGAGCACGAGCAGGGTTCGCATGGCCGCGCGTCTTATCACGGCGCCTGATCAGCGCGCTCGATCTCGCGCCCGCCGTCGCCCGCGCTCCTAGTCGCTGGCGCCGGCCGAGACCGGAGGCGCGTGCGCGACCCGATACCGGAATGGATCGACCGGCTGGCCCGCGAGCTCGAGCTGGTAATGCAGGTGCGGGCCGGTGGAGCGGCCGGTATTCCCCGAGCGCGAGATGATCTGGCCACGCTCGACGCGGTCGCCGGTGTGCACCAGCAGCTCGTCATTGTGGCAATAGAGCGTGGTGACGCCGCGGCCGTGGTCGAGGATGACGATGCGGCCGTTGGAGTCGTCGCTCGAGGCGCGGCGCACCACGCCCGCCGCCACCGCGCGGACCGGCGTCCGCTCCGGCACGCCGAGATCGACGCCGTTGTGCATCCGCGTGCCGCCGAGCACCGGGTGCTCGCGCGGACCGAAGGGCGAGGTCACCGGCGTCGGGGCCGGGAGCGGCCAGGCGAGAGAATAGGCGGCGCCGAGCATGATCGCCTGGGATGCGCGCGCGACCTGGTCCGCATAGGTCGGCGGCAGCTCGCGCGCGAGCGACTCGAGATCGCGCCCGTCGGCGCGCAGCGACGCCCAGCGCGCGGGCTCCTCGCCGCAGAAGAGCGCGAGCACCGCCGCCTCGTCGGAGCCCAGCTCGCGCCGCAGCCGGTCGAGCTCGCGGGCCACCTCGCGCGGCGCGCGCCCCTGCAGCTGCGCGGCGCCGTAGGCGAGCGCCTCGCCGGGAGGCACCGGCCCGCGGAGCTGCAACGGCGCGGGAGGCTTCTCCGCATATGCGCCCGCCGAGTAATACGCGAGCAATGGCCGCGCGCTGGTGCGGATGCCGAGAACGCGCGCGGCGAGCGTGCGCAACAGAGCGCCCGCCGGCGTGCGATACCACGCGGCCCAGAGGCAGAGCGCGACCAGCGCGCCTTCGGTCCAGAGCAGCGCACGCTTCATGCGAACGCTGCGATGGCGAGCGGGATGAGGATCAAGGAGGCGAGCAGGCCGTACGCCCTGGACGGCTTGCGGGAGTCGGCGTGCTCCAGGCTACGCAGCGTGGCGCGCGAGGCGAAGAGCGCGACCAACAGGAAGAGCACCGCCGCGCCGAGAGCGTGCGCGATCAGGGGGGCTTTGAAGAGCGAGCTGCGGACCAGGTGCGCCACCGCGCGCGCGCCGCCGACGGCAATCGCCGCGGTGCAGAGCGGCAGCACGATGCGGATCGGCAACGGCTTGCGCGCCGTCTTGCGCAGGAGCTTGCGGGCGAGGGTGAGCTCCGCAGGCACCGCGCGCTCCTGGTAGCCGACCAGCGGCAGCACCAGGAGCGCGTCGGCCGCGAGCTCCCAGAGAAGCGCAACCCCGCGCGCGAAGAAGACCCGCTGGCTCAAGCCCACCCAATCGACGAGCGGTGCCGTGACCGACCAGCGCGAAAAGAGAGCGTCGAAGAAGGCGTCCACGCCATCGACCGCCCAGAGGATGCGGTCGCCCAGCACGTCGGCGCTGGCGTGCGCGCCCACCGCGACCAGCGCGCACAAGCCCAGCGGCACCAGGAGCCAGCGCAGCCGCTGCATCAGAGGGCGGTCGTCTTGCCCATCGCGATGCGCTGCACCACCTCGACCACGCGTCGCAAGCGCAGCGCGGAACCTCGCGACGACGCGACCCACTCGACGAACGCTTTCTGCTGATCGGCGCTGAGCTTCGCCCAGAGCCGTCGCGCGGCGACGTTGCGCTGCAGCTCCTTTTCCAGATCGGGCGGCACCGCGAGCTCGCCGGTGGCGGAGTCGAGCTCGAGCACCACGATCGCTCGATCGCCCGGCTCGAGGCCCGCCGCGCCGGCGGCGGCCGGCGTCAATGGAATGACGTGACCGCCCTTGCCGTCGGGCATGGCAGCCCCGCGCAGCGGGTGGCCGTTGAGCGTGCCGCGCACCTCGACGCGCTCGCGTGCGCCCAGCGCCGCGCTGGCCTCGCGCGGCACCGGCAGCACCGGCGCTCCGGTTCTCGAGGCGAGCAGCGTCGAGAACTCGATCGTCTTCATGCCGCCGAGCGTACCAGAATCAGGGATCGCTCAACGCTGCCGCGGGAGCGCGCGCCTTGCCAGCCAGGTGGCAAGCCAGGCGGCGAAGCCGATCAGCAGGAGCATTCCGGAGAACTGAAACTCCGCCGCGCGCGGCCGCGCCGAGACCAGCAGCGCGACGGCACTGGCGGTGGCGAGCAGGGGAATCAGCGGCCCGAACGGCAGCCGATAGCGGCGCGGCGCGTCCGGCAGGCGGAAGCGCAGCACCAGGCAGGCGAGCGAGGTCAGGGCATATCCGGAGAGGATGACCACATTCGCCACATCGACCAGCGAGGCATAGCCGAGCAGGATGGCGAGGCCCGAAGCGGAGGCGGTCGAGGCGAGGATGGCCGCGCCGGGCGTCTGGTGGCGCGAGCTGCGCGCGAGAACCTGCGGCAGGTAGCCGTCCTCGGCGAGCGCGAGGAAGTAGCGCGGCGCGATCAGCGCCACGCTCGAACAGAAGCCAGCCATCGAGATCACCGCGGTGATGCCGATGATGCGCGCGCCGTGGGGAAAGAGCAGCGCGCCGACGTCGGGTAGCGGCTGCTCGCGCTGGGCCAGATCGGGGAGCGCTCCGACCGAGACCAGCTGGAGCAAGGCGTAGAGCAGGCACGCAAAAGCGAGGCTGCCGACGATGGCGAGCGGGACGGTGCGCCTGGCATCCTTGACCTCGCCGGCGGGGACGGCTGCGTACTCGAATCCCGACATCATGAAGATGGCCAGGAAGGCGGAGCGCACGATTGGTTGGAAGCCGAGGTGGATATGCTGGAAGCTCACGAAGCGCAGGCCGAAGAGCGCGAGCAGCACGAGCGGCGCGATCTTGACGACCGATAAGATGGTCGAGGTGCGGCCTCCAGCCTTGACCCCGAGATAGTTGATGCCGCCAAGCGCGCAGATGAGCCCGACCGCGATGGGGACCTTGGCCGTCGAGGCTGCCGGCACGAACCGCGCGAGCGCCCCGGCGAAGCCGACCGAGACGGCGGCGAGGCCGAGGAGGCCGGTCGCCATGCCGAACCAGCCGACGCCGAAGCCGACCACGCTGCCGAACGCCTCCCGGGCGTAGACATAGGGACCGCCGCTGCGGTCGAACATGCTCGACAGCTCGGCGAAGCAGAGCGCGATCAGCACGCAGAGGATGCCGCAGGCGATGACCCCGAGCGCGCTGGCGCCACCGCCCACTGCCGCGAGCGGCGCGATTAAAAGATACACGCCCGAGCCGACGATGCCGTTGACGCCGATGCCGATGGCATCGACGAGCGAGAGGCGCCTGGCTGGTTGCAGGAAGGACTCCGAGGCAGGGCTAGAAGAAGAACGACACGCCCGCCTTGATGGCTTCTCGGCCAGCCTCGGCGCGGAAGGCCAGGGCCGGCGCGAAACGGTAGAAGAGGCCGATCACCGGATCCCAGTAGAAGGAGCTGAAGCTCTCGGTCCCGGCGTTGAAGCCGGAGACAACGGCGATGTTGTAGCCGAGGCCCAGGCCGCCGTAGGCGCGGAACTGCTCCGAGAACCAGAAGGACCAGATGCCGTAGACCGCCGGGCTGAAGACGGTGAGGTGGTAGTCGCTGCCCGACACGCCAGAGCCGCTGTACGAGATGCCGAAGCTCGGCTCGATGCTGATCGAGTTGTTGAGGGAAGGGATGAAGCCGCTCCTCACCACGGGAATTTCGTAGCGGCCCTCCACGCCGAGTCCGAAGCCATAGCCGTAGAACGGAAGGAACCCCAGCACGCTCAGGTCCGTGGGACGGACGTGGGCGCTGGTATCCATGATGCTGTTCGGCTCACCGCGCGCTGCAACGGCGTCTGCTGCGAAAGCGGTTCCAGAGGTGAGAAGTGCGCCGAAAACCATGGCAGCTGCCAGATGACGAATCACAAAGTCTCCTTGCCCTGAAGAGGGCCATTCGGGGTGGGGATGCTAGAGCGGGATGTTGCCGTGTTTGCGCTGCGGGACCTCGGCGCGCTTGTTGCGCAGCATCTGCAGCGCCCGGCAGAGGCGCGGCCGGGTGTCCTCCGGCGCGATCACCTCATCGACATATCCCAGCTCGGCCGCTTTATACGGATTGGCGAAGGTATCGCGATACTTTTGCACCAGCTCCTTCCGCGTCGCCTCCTTGTCGGTCGCCTGGTCGAGCTCCTTGCGGAAGACGATGTTCACCGCGCCATCCGGCCCCATCACCGCGATCTCCGCCGTCGGCCAGGCGAGGTTCACGTCGGCCTTGATGTGCTTGGACGACATGACGTCGTAGGCGCCGCCATAGGCCTTGCGGGTAATGACGGTCAGCTTGGGGACGGTCGCCTCGGCGAAGGCATAGAGCAGCTTGGCGCCGTGCGTGATGATGCCGCCCCACTCCTGCGTGGTGCCGGGCAAGAAGCCCGGGACGTCCACGAAAGTGAGCAGCGGGATATTGAACGCGTCGCAGGTGCGGACGAATCGCGCGCCTTTGCGCGAGCCGTCGATGTCGAGCACGCCGGCGAGGAACGCAGGCTGGTTCGCGACGATGCCCACGGTGCGGCCGGAGAGCCGCGCGAAGCCGGTCACCATGTTCTTCGCGAAATGCTCCTGCACCTCGAAGAAGTGCTTGTCGTCGACCACCGCGCGGATCACGTCTTTGATATCGTAAGGCTTGTTCGCGTTGGCGGGAACGACGGTCTTCAGGGAGTCGTCACGCCGGTCGGGCGGGTCTTCGGTCGCCACCACCGGTGGGTCTTCCAGATTGTTCGACGGCAGGTAACTCAATAGCTCCCGCAGGATCCGTAGAGCCCCGGCCTCGTCCTCGGCCGCGAAGTGCGCCACGCCGCTCTTGGAGTTGTGCGCCTGCGCGCCGCCCAGGTCTTCCTTGCTGACCTCCTCGTGCGTCACCGTCTTGATGACGTCGGGGCCGGTGATGAACATATAAGAGGTCTGCTTCGCCATCACGATGAAGTCGGTAATGGCCGGCGAATACACCGCGCCGCCCGCGCAGGGGCCGAGGATGGCCGAGAGCTGCGGGACCACCCCCGAGCTGGAGACGTTGCGGAGGAAGATATCCGCATATCCCGCCAGCGAGACCACGCCCTCCTGGATGCGCGCGCCGCCCGAGTCGTTGAGGCCCACTACCGGGCAGCCGGTCGAGACCGCGAGGTCCATCACCTTGCAGATCTTCTCGGCGTAGGCGCCCGACAGGCTGCCGCCGAAGACGGTGAAGTCCTGCGCGAAGACGAACACCTGCCGGGCCTCGACGGTGCCGTAGCCGGTGACCACACCATCGCCGAGGATCTTCTTCGACGCCATGCCGAAGTCGTCGTTGCGGTGGGTCTTGAACTTGTCCATCTCGACGAACGAGCCGGGGTCGAGCAGCAGATCGATCCGCTCGCGCGCGGTCAGCTTGCCGTCCTGGTGCTGCTTCTCGATGCGGTCCTGGCCGCCGCCCAGCTCGGCCTGCGCGTTCAAAGCGGCGAGCTTGTCAAAAGCGTCGAGACCAGAGAGGCGCTCGGCGCGGGCCGCGGAGGAGATACCGCCGTGGGGCTCGGGTGGAAGCTGCGTGTCGGTGACCTTGGCTTCGCTCATGGCGCGCGCAACCTACTGCGGCGCGCCCTCGCTTGGAAGCAGAAGCCGCGGCTGGGTGCGCTCGTGCTCGAGCAGCCAACGCTTGCGCTCGAGGCCCCAGGCGTAGCCGGTGAGCGCGCCGCCTTTGCCGATCACGCGATGGCAGGGGATGGCGAGGCAGACCGGGTTGGCGCCGTTGGCGGCGCCGACCGCGCGCGAGGCCGTGGGGCGGCCGAGGGCGCGCGCGAGGTCTCCGTAGGCGCGCGTCTGGCCCGCGGGGATCTTGCGGACCTGCTCCCAGACGGACTTCTGGAAGAACGTTCCCGCGGGCTCGAGGCGCGCGCCGTCGAAGGCGCGCAGGTCGCCTTTGAAATACTCGCGGAGGCGATCGGCGAATGGCTTCGCACCCGGCTCTTCGTGGAGAGCGCCGTCCTCGAAGCGCAGCTCTTTTAAAGCGCCGGCGCTGACGCGGAGGAAGATGCGGCCCAGCGGCGTCTCGATCCGTGCGGTCGTCATGGTGCGCTCCAGATGGCGGCGGCGGCGTAGCTCCGCCAGGGTCGCCAACGCTCGGCGCGCGCCTCGAGCGCGCGCGGGTCCAGCTGCATCGTCTTGCACAGGCCGAGGTCGCCGGAGGGGAACGCGTCGGGGCTGGCGAGGGCGCGCATCGAGATCACCTCGGCCGTCCAGGGCCCGATGCCCGGCACCGCGCGCAGCTGGTCGATGGTGGTCGCGGCGTCGAGCGTGAGTGCGCCCGAGGCGACCGCCTGCGCGAGAGCGCGGATCGATCGGGCGCGCGCGCCGGGCATGCCTTTGAGCTCGACCTGCGCGAGCCGCTCGACCGGGGGGAAGAGCAACCCGTGCGGGAGCACCTCACCGTGCTCGAGCGCGATCTCCCGCGCCAGATCGCGCGCCCGCTGCACCGAGATCTGCTGGCCGAGGACGGCCCGCACCGCCATCTCGAAAGGCTCCCACGCGCCCGGCACGCGCAGGCCCTGGGTGACGAGCGGCGCGAGCAGCGGGTCGGTCGCGAGGTGCCGCGCGATCGGCTGCGGGTCGACGCGCAGGTCGAAGAGGCGCTGCACCCGAGCGACGATCCCGAACGCCTGCGACGAGAGCGCGAGCGGCAGGCGCAGCTCGAGGTAGGCCGCGCCGCCGGGCCGCACCTCGACGATGCCCTCGCGCACGGTGCGCAGGTACGCGCCAGCTTGAATGGCTTCAATCCCCGGAATGCAGCGCGGCTCGAGAAAGGCAAGCAGCCGCGCGAAGTCGAGCGGCGGGCGGAAGGGGAGCCGCAGCGAAAGCGCAGTGCCGGGCGACGAAGGCGAGCTTCGCGTGCCGACCTTCGCGCGCAGCTCGGTCGGCGGGCGCCCGAAGCCGCGCTTCACCGCCTCGTTGAAGCGGCGCAGGCTGGTGAAGCCGGCGGCGTGCGCGACGTCGATCATCGGCAGCGCAGAGCTCTCGATGATCTGCCGCGCGAGGTGCAATCGCCGGGTGCGCAGGACCGCCGCGGGCGAGGCGCCCAGGTGGCGCGCGAAGAGGCGGCGCAGATGCCGATCGCCGACGCCGAGCCGGTCGGCCAGCCCGCTCGCGTGGCCGCTCTCCTCGAGCAGGCGGACCGCGCGCGCGATGGTCGCCTCGGTGCCGGACCAGGCTGATGTACCGGGCGCTGCCTCGGGGCGGCAACGCAGGCAGGCGCGGAAGCCAGCGCCCTCGGCGGCGGCGGCGGATGGATAAAAGCGGACGTTGTCGCGCCGCGGAGTCCGCGCCGGGCAGCCGGGCCGGCAGTAGATGCCGGTGGTCGCGACGGCGACATAGAACTTGCCTGCAAAGCGGGCGTCCCGGCTCTCGACCGCGCGATAGCAGCTCTCGGCATCCACGGCGATATCGATAGCACGAAGGTCCTGCCCTGGCTGGCCGTCCGCGGACCTGGGATCTGACACTTCGATTGTCTCGATCGGGAAAAGCTTTTCCCTTACATCCGCCCGCTCTCCCGGCTCGTAACTGGCACGCGCCGTGCTCTCCGTCAGCCCGGGGCAGTCCGGGTGGTGGGCGGGGATTTTGGGGGCGGGGATTTCTATGCGGTCAAGCTTTGCGTGGGTGGCGGGAGCGTTGGCGGTTGCGGTCTGGTCGTGCGGCGGATCCGAAAAGAACGTTCAGACGCCGGACATCAGCAGTGACGGCGGAACGGATGCGGGCGCGGACGCCGGCACGGGACCTGTGGCTGACGGCGGCCTCGGGGTCGATGGGGGGATTGCCAGGGACGGCGGCACCGCGACCGACGGCGGCACGGACGCAGGGACCGACGGCGGCACCGCGACCGATGGCGGCACGGACGCAGGGACCGATGGCGGCACCGCGACCGACGGCGGCACGGACGCCGGCACGATCGTGGTCGGCAATGGCGCCGGCTGGAAGTTCCTGACCACCAGCGACGGCCTGCCGGCCAACGACGTGCAGGACGTTTCGCGTGATGAAGACGGAAACCTTTGGGTCGCCGGAGGTCGAGCAGGGGTCTTCGTTCTGAAGAGCACCGCGACGGCCTTCCAGCGCTTCTCGCTCGCGGATGGATTGCATCCCTATGGCTATATGCCCGACGGAAGCCCGGCCGATCGCAACCCCTACCTGAACGCGATTTCGGTTGCCGGCGGCACGCGAGGCATTGCCTTCATCGGCTATCGGGGACGCCTGGATGCATCAGACGGTATCGCGCCAGGACAGCCGGGCTGCGAAGACGAATGGGACTACGACTACAATCGAGGTGCTCCGACCGACCCGAGCATTTACAAATCGGGAGACGCGGACAAGGTCTCGTTGGTCGGAAATAGCATCAGCGTGGCTCATTACGACATCTTCTCGGGAACGAACGTCGTGCCAAACGAACTTCGAGGGCGGGAAAAGGTCTGCACGATCTATCGCGTCGTCTACGAGCACGGGACCAACAACGTCTGGTTTGGCGGCAACCACGGCTTCGCCTGGGGCCGCGCCGACTTCGCCGGGGACCCGACCTGCGCGGGACAGCTTTCCTGCACCGGTACCTTTGAGCACGTGCACCCGGCGGTCTCCGGCTCCCGCGGCGAGATCCTGACCGACAATTACTTTGGCGTCAGCCTGGATCCGCTGGCGCCCCATGACGTCTGGTTCGGCGGACTGATCCGGAGCACGCGCTTCAAGTATGGAACGACCGGCAGCTACTGGAGGGCGCAGACGGCCACCGAGGATGACGCCTCGAACAAGCTCGATATCTGGCCAGACAGGGTACCTGACAACCTCGCGAAGGAGGACCGCGTGGACGACGCCATTTCGGGCCTCGCGGCTCTGGCAAACGGCGAGGTGTGGTTCGGTTCACAGGAGAAAGGATTGCGGGTGACCAACCGCAGCGGTGGCCTCATTCGTGACTTGACGCCGCAGCTTCTCGACAAGCACCTTGGCGCCGTCGCCGCCGACCCGCTCGATGGGAGCGTGTGGGTCGCCTACCACTCCGAGGTTGGACTCAGCCGGTTCATGGCTGATGGGTCAGTGCGCCACTATAAGTCTGATGTGCTGGGCAACCAGCTCACGACCAGCGTCATCAACAACATCCAGGTCGACATCAGGAAAGATGGCAAGCGCGAGGTGCTGGTGGCGTTCCAGCTCGGCGCGGTCGGCATCTATACCGGGCAGTAATCAGCGCAGCGGCAGGCGCAGCTCGATGGCGGCGGCGGCGCCCGCGGGGCGGCCGGTGAGCGTGAGCGGGCCCGCGTTGCGGACCAAGGCGCCCCAAATCAGGTGCGCGCCGTAAGCGCCCGCCGCGACCGGACCCTTGAGCGCGTCGAGCGGCGAGAGCTTCGAGAGGGCGCGGTCGATGGCCACCAGATCGATCGACGCGTTGAGCGCGTCGTCCGAGCCGCCCTTCAACTCGGGCGCGGGAGCGCAGGGGGACGAGAGCGCGATGGTCTTCGCGGCGACCTCGAGGCAGAGCGGCCGCTGGCCCCGGTTCACCGAGAGGCCGGTCGCCGTGCGGGCCACGCCATTCGGCACGCGCTCTGGAAGCGTCGCGGTGGCCTCCGCGGCGCCGGAGAAGCGGAGCGCCCAGATGGAGTCTCGGCCGTCGCCGAGCAGGTCCGCGTCGAGGCCGGCGACGCTCAACGCGAGCTTGCCGGCCGTCGCGCTCGCGCGCTGCGCGATGGCGTCGAAGAGATCGCGCGGCGCGGGGGGCAGCGCGGACCAGAGGTATTCGCGCACCGCCGCGGCGAGCAGCGCCCGGCCGGCGCCGCCAAGCTCGGCGCGGAGGCAGGCGAGAGTGCCCGCGCCGCACTCCTGCGGCGCTTCGCCGACCAGCAGCGGCGCGTCGCCTTCGGGGAGCACGAGGCCGCGCGCTACCAGGCCCGAGGCGCTGGCGTCGAGCGCGAGAACGCCGCCCTTCAGCAGCGTGTCGCCGCGGAAGAAGAACGCCGCGGGGCCGGTGGCGCGCGCGATGGCGGCGGCGAACGGCCGGTCCCTGGCCAGCGAGGCCTTGGTGTTCAGGTGCGCGAGCGTGGAGACCAGGGCGGTGGCGTGCGGGCCGGAGCCGATGAAGAGGCGGCCGTGATCGATCAGCGCGGCGCGCTGGCCCGCGGCGGCGGGGCCTTTGAGCGGGGCGGGCCGCGTGGGACGCGCCGGACCGGCCTCCGCAAGCCAGGCGTCGAGGCTCTTCCGCGCGGCCTTGGCGTCTTTCACCGGCGCCGAGAGGGCGACCGAGCCCGAGGAGAACACGATGGCGCGCGGGCCTTGGGGAGCGAGACCCCACGGCGCTGTGTCGGTCAGCAGATCGACGCCGATGGCGCTGCGCAGGTCGCTGCCGACGGCGTCCGGACTCAACATGCCGGTGTGCGTGCCCGCGGTCTGGAGCAGGGCGCGGAAGCCGCTGCTGGCGGCGGCGCCGTCGAGCAAGACGGCGGCGTGCGACGCGGTGGGGACCAGCGCCGCCGCGCTGCTGGCAGCGGAGACGAGGAGCGCGGCGAGGATCAACCGGGCAGCTGGGTGCCGCGGGAGAGCGCGGCGATCGAGAGCGCTTCGGCCTTCTCGCGGGCGCGGCGGGCCATCGCGCGGCGAGCGTAACCGTAGCCCAGCACCAGCGCGGCGAAGAGCGGCGACAGCGCGGCGCCGACCGTCCAGCCCGAGTTGCGCGCGAGGAAGCCCCAGACGGCGCTGGCGGCGGGCGTGAAGAAGTCGCCGTACCAGATGAGCGCCCAGATGGCGCCGCAGAGCGCGAACGCGAAGAGGTTCGCGATCAGAAAGAAGTAGACGCCGCGCTTCTGCGGCATGGGGAGGACGTATTGTTTTTCTTCGGGCACGGCGGATGCCTCCGCGCGTGTTCTACGGGCGCTTCGGAGCTGGCGCAAGCGGCGATCTCGCAGGGTGAAGAACCGGCCGCGGTGGCTACTCCGGGACGACCTCGGTGCGAGCGAGCTTGTCGTGGAGCGTCTGGCCGCGCTCGTCGAAGAGGGCCAGCGCGAAGCCCAGCAGGCCCGCCGCGGAGGCGAGCGAGAGGGCGGCGCGGGCGAGCGCTTCGGCCGGCGTCGGCGCGCCGCCTCTCACCGTGACGAGCTTGAGGCGGGCGAGCGCCATGCCGGGGGTTCGGCCGCCAAGCATGGCGAAGAGCCACGAGTAGGAGACAGCGAGGCAGGCGGCGAGGGCCGCCCAGAGCGGGATCAGCTTCGGGGCGAGCAGCAGATCGAGCCAGTAGTCGGGGGAGCCGGCGCCATGAGGCGCGAGGCGGGCGGGGCCGATGATGGCGGCCGCGAGCCAGACATGGGCAGCGGCGCAGCCGGCGAGGACGGCGAGATCGATGGACCAGGCGATCAGCCGCGCGGGGAGCGCCGGGGCGCGGGAAGAGGAAGCTTTGGGGTCGTCCGCGGGGAAGCGTGCAGCGGAGGCGACGAGCTGGGGCTCGGTCACCGCCGCCTGCGGATCCACCGTCCCCGCGCGCTCATCGGTGAACTCCATCGTCGCGCCGACCGGTGGGTCCGACGCGATCGACATCGCCACCGGAGCCACGGGCGCTCCCGTAGCCCCGGGCGCCTGCGGCCCAACATTCACCGTGCGCGCCGGTGGCGGAGGCAAATTCTGCGGGTTGAGCGCAAAGCAGCGAAGACAGCGGTTGGCGCGCGACGCCAACGGGTAGGAACACCTGGTGCAGAGCATCCGCGCACGCTACGACCGTTCAACTCCCGGTCAAGTAATCCGCGCGCCGCTTGTCGCACGGAGTGTGAAGCGTTATGCAGCGCTTCAAACCACTCGCGAAAGGCAAGCTCATGGCGTCGCGCATCGAGAAGGACACCTTCGGCCCCATCGACGTCCCCGCCGACAAGCTCTGGGGAGCGCAGACGCAGCGCTCGCTGATGAACTTCCGGATCAGCAGCGAGAAGATGCCGCCCGCGTTGATCAAGGCGCTGGCGCAAGTCAAGCGGGCCGCAGCCCAGGTCAACCTCGACCTCAAGGTGCTCGACCCCAGGAAGGGCCAGGCGATCATCGACGCCGCCGACGAGGTCATCAAAGGCCTGCACGAGGGCGAGTTCCCGCTCGCCGTCTGGCAGACCGGCTCGGGCACGCAGACCAATATGAACATGAACGAGGTGCTGGCGAACCGCGCCAGCGAGCTCCTGGGCGGAAAGCGCGGCGAGGAGCGCCTCATCCACCCCAACGACGACGTCAACAAGGGCCAGTCGTCGAACGACATGTACCCAACCGCCATGCACGTTGCCGCGGTGCCGGCGGTGGTCGACCAGCTCATCCCGGCGCTGCGCAAGCTGCGCGACACGCTCGCGCACAAGAGCGCGGAGTACAGAGACATCGTCAAGATCGGCCGCACGCACCTGCAGGACGCGACGCCGCTGACGCTCGGGCAGGAGATCTCCGGCTGGGTCGCGCAGCTCGACCACGGCCTGCGCCACCTGGAGTCGTCGCTGCACCACCTGCGCGAATTGGCGGCAGGCGGCACCGCCGTCGGCACCGGCCTCAACGCGCACCCCGAGTTCGCCGACCGCATCGCGCGCGAGCTCGCGCGCCTCACCGGCCACCCCTTCACCAGCGCGCCCAACAAGTTCGAGGCGCTCGCGGCGCACGACGCGCTCGTCTTCGCGCACGGCTGCCTCAAGACGCTGGCCGCTTCGCTGATGAAGATCGCCAACGATGTGCGCTGGCTCGCTTCGGGCCCGCGCTGCGGCATCGGTGAGCTGCGCATCCCCGAGAACGAGCCCGGCAGCTCGATCATGCCCGGCAAGGTGAACCCCACCCAGAGCGAGGCGATGACCATGCTTTGCTGCCAGGTGTTCGGCAACGACGTCGCGGTCAACCTCGGCGGCGCCATGGGCAACTTTGAGCTCAACGTCTTCAAGCCGCTCATCATCCACAACTTCCTGCAGTCGGCGCGGCTGCTCGCGGACGGCGCGGTGAGCTTCAACGACAACTGCGCGGTGGGCATCGAGCCGGACCGCGAGCGCATCGAGAAGTCGCTGCGTGGATCGCTGATGCTGGTGACCGCGTTGAATCCGCATATCGGTTACGACAAGGCGGCGAAGATCGCCAAGACCGCGCACAAGGAAGGCTCCACGCTCAAGGAAGCCGCGCTGAAGCTGGGCTTTCTCACCGCCGAGCAATTCGACCAATGGGTCCGTCCGGAAGATATGACGGGCCCGAAGGCGAAGTGACCGCTGCTCCGAAGGCTAAGGATTCAGCAGCCGCATGGTCCACGGCGCGTTGGCGGAGGCGCGCGTGTATAGCTCGCGCTCGTGGAGGCGGCTAACGCGGTTTTTCCAGAACTCGATCGCGACCGGCGTCACGCAAAACCCCGACCAGTGCGGCGGCCGCGGCACCGGCTGCCCCTGGTAGCGCGCTGTCACCTCGGCGAGCCGCGCCTCGAGCGTCGCGCGGTCTTCGAGTGTCGAGCTTTGGTCCGACGCCCACGCGCCGAGCTGGCTGCCGCGCGGCCGCCCGGCGAAGTACGCATCGGCCTCGGCAGCGGTCACCGGCGCGGCGCGGCCCTCCACGCGCACCTGCGTCTCCAGCGGGATCCAATGAAAGACCAACGCGACGTCGGGATGCGCGAGCGTCTCGCGGCCTTTGCGCGAATGGTAATTCGTATAGAAGACGAACCCGTGCGCATCGACGCCTTTCAGGAGCATGACGCGCGCCGATGGTCGCCCGTCGTCGCCAACGGTCGCGAGCGTCATCGCGGTGGGATCGGTGATGAGCGGGTTCTCCCGGGCGGTCGCGAACAACTCGGCAAAGCGCAGAAATGGGTCCATGGGCGCGGGAAGCTAACACCCGTGTTAAGAGCCCGCCATGGATCGCTTCCTCGCCCGGCTCGAGCGCCGCTTTGGCCGGTACGCGCCGGCGCACCTGATCTTGTTCATCGTCGGCGGCTCGGGGCTCGTGTATTTGATGACGTACCTCAAGCCCGAGGCGCTCGGGTTGCTGGCGCTCGACCTCGACGCGGTGCGCGCCGGCGAGGTGTGGCGCCTGGTCACCTTCCTCTTCCTGCCGTGGGGCGGCGGTCGCGGCATTCTCGGGCCGCTCTTCACCATCTTCGCGCTCTGGTTTCTCTACCTGATGGGCAGCGCGCTCGAAGCGCAATGGGGCGCGCTGCGGTTCGACGTTTATTATCTGCTCGGCGTGTGCGGCACCGTCGCCGCGGCGCTCTTCGTCGGCAGCGTCACCAACGAGTACCTCAACCTCTCGCTGCTGCTCGCCTTCGCCACCGAGTTCCCGGACTTCGAGATCCTCGCCTTCCTGATCCTCCCCCTCAAAGTAAAATGGCTCGGCTTCTTCAGCGGCGGGCTCTTGATCTGGAGCTTCGTCACCGGCTCAGCCCCCACGCGCGCCGCCGTCGCCGTGGCGATGCTGAATTACCTGCTCTTCTTCGCCGGCCCGCTGGTGGACAAGCTCCGCGGTCGCGTCCGGAAGCGGCAAGCAACCTCGAAATGGCAGCCCGCGGCGCGCAAGGCCCGGGTCTGCGCGCTGTGCGGCAAGAGCGACGCTGACGACAAGACGCTCGAGTTCCGCGTCTGCGACTGCGCCGCGAAGTGCCAGGGCAAGCTCACCGAGTTCTGCCTGGAGCACGCGCGGGCGCATTGAGGCTTGCCTGCCTGCTACCCGGTGGCATCGCGCGGCTCAAGCTGGATTGAGAATCAGCAGAACGGCCAGCGCGGCCGCCAGCCGGCTTGCGGCCCCAGCGTCAGCTGCTGACCCGCCCGGGCCGGCGCGCCGATCACGAACAACGTGACGCCGCCGAAGCCGAACCGCAGTTGCACGAGCGAAGCCAGCGTGATGCTGTGCAGCTCCTCCGCATCGAGGCGCGCGGTGGGGTGCGTAGCGATGGCGAGGGCGTCCGACGGATCGACCCAGCCGACCGGCGCGAGCGAAGGGGTCGTGCACGTCTGCTGTTCGGGCGCCGCCTCGAGCGCGCGGATGGGCGCGCCTCGCAACCGGGTCGACACGCCCGGCGGATCGGCTTGGGCCTGGAGCGAGAAAAGGGAGAAGAGCAACGCGACCGCAACTGACGCGAGCCTGCTCATGGCGACCTCCGCTGCTGCAGCGAGCGGACACCCGGCGAAGCTCGCCGTCAAGCCGCTTGCGCCTGGTGTGATGCGCGGTGAGCGGTTCCGTTGCTCGCTCGGAGCAGGCAGCGAAGTTTCTGCCGGGGCGGCCTACCCAAGCTGCCCATGAAGATGCTGCAGCACGGCGAGCGCGGCGAGGCCGGCGGTCTCGGTGCGGAGCACCAGCGGTCCCAGCCCGACCGTGAGCGCGCCGGCGTGCTGCGAAAGCTCGAGCTCGGCCGCCGAGAAGCCGCCCTCGGGGCCGATGGCGAGCAGCAGGCGCGAGATGCCGCGCGCAGCCGCCGAGAGCCGCAGCGACTGCGCCGGATCGAGCACCAGGCAGAGCCGGTCGGTCTGCAGCAGGCCGGCGAGCGACTGCGGCTCGTCGATAACGGGCACGTCCGCGCGGCCGCACTGCCGGGCTGCCTCCTGCGCGATGCGGCGGAACCGCTCCGTTCGCGACGCGCCGCGCTCGGCCGACAGCTTCACCACCGAGCGCTCGGCGATCAAAGGCACGATGCGCGAGACGCCCAGCTCGGTCGCTTTCTGCACCACCAGATCCATCTTCTCGCCCTTGGCGAGCCCCTGCGCGAGCACCACGTCGAGCGCGCGAACCTCCTCGGCGAGCCGCGCGCCGACGCGGAGGATCTCTGCCGATTCAAGTTCAGCAGAGTAGCGGCCGCCGCAGCCGTCGAAGATCTCCAGCGCGTCGCCCTTGCGCAGGCGCAGCACCGCGGTCAGGTAGCGCGCCTGCTCGGGGTTGAGCCGCACGCTCGGGGTCTCGAGCTGCGCGGGAGGAACGAAGAGGCGGCGCATGTGGCGATGCTAGATCGACCGCTCGAGCTCGACGCGGCACCAGCCGTCGCGCTCCTTGCGCCCGACGGAACGCAATCCGTGCTCGACATAAGCGGCCACCGCGGCGTCGCCCTGCGCCGCCAGCAGCCCCGAGAGCACCAGCCGCCCCCCCGGCGCCACCCGCTGCGCGATCTGCACCGACAGCTCCTCGAGCGTGTTCAAGAGAATGTTCGCGATCACGATGCCGAACTCGCCCGGCACGTCGTCGGGATTGTCCGCCAGCATCCATTGCACCGAGTCGACGCCATTCAGGGTCGCACCCTTGCGGGCGACGTCGAGCGCGACCGGATCGTTCTCGGTGCCCACCACGCGGCCCGCGCCCAGCTTCGCCGCGAGCAGCGCGATCACGCCGCTGCCGGTGCCGACGTCGAGCACGTCCGCGCCGGGAAAGAGCTGCAGCAGCTCGTCCACGCGCTCGAGGCACAGCGAGGTGGTGGGGTGGCTGCCGGTGCCGAAGGCCATCCCGGGATCGATGACCACCGCGACTTCGCCGGCCGGCAGCTTGAGCTCCTCCCACGGTGGGCGCACCCACGAGCGCGGGCCCATCCGCATGGTCTTGTGGTGCGCGCGCCAGGAGATGTTCCAGTCCTGCTCGGCGATCTCGAGCGGCTCGCCCGAGGTGAGCTGCGCCAGCTCCAGCACCGCCTCCCGCGAGGCGAAGTGCGCGATCAGCCGCGCGCGGCCGTCGGGCAGCGCGGGCGTGCCGGGCATCAGCGGCAGCGAGTGGTCCTGCACCTCGACGCCGAGCGCGCCGGAGTCGAACAGCTCGGCGGCCACGAGCTCGGCCTCTTCCTCGGGCGCGGTGACGACCAGTGCCCAGCTCACTCCCGCAGCTCCTTGGGCACCGCGCTCGCGGGCGCCACCAGCGCGATCACCTCGCGCTGCGGGTCGAGGATGTGCTGCGCGGCAGCGAGGATGTGATCGGCGGTCACCGCGCCGATGCGTTCGGCATAGTGCGACGACGCGTCGGCCCCGAGGCCATAGCACTCGTCGAAGGTCACCATCGCCGCGCGCGCCGAGTTGCGCTGCATGCCGATGGCGTGTCCGCCAATCAGGTGCGTGCGCGCGCGATCGAGCTCGGCCGCGCTGGGCGCCGACGAGCGGCACTTGTCGAGCTCGGCGCGGATGCCGTCGAGCGCTTCTTGGGTCTTGCCCGGTCCGCAGCCGATGTAGACCGCGAAGTAGCCCGGATCGACGCCCTCCATCGAGAAGCTGGTCACGCTGTACGCGAGGCTCCGCTTGTCGCGCAGCTCGACGAAGAGCCGCCCGCCCTGGCCCGAGAGCACCGCGCTCAACACCTCGAGCGTCCAGCGCTCGTCGTCCGCGAGCGACACCCCGGGAAAGCCGAGCACCAGGTGCGCCTGCGCCTTTTCGAGCTTGCGCACCGCCTGGCGCGGCGCCGCGATGGGCTCCTCGCGCGGCGGCGCGATCAGAGGCCGCTCCACCTTCGTCAGCTTGCCGAAGCGCGAGAGCACGAGATCGCGAACCTCGCCCGGATCCACGTCGCCCATGACCGCGAGCGTCACCGCGGCCGGCTGGTACTGGCGGGCGCGGTAAGCGGCGAGCCGGTCCGGGTCAAGCTGCTGCACGCTCGCCTCGTTGCCGAGCGAATCGAAGCGGTACGGGTGCGTGCGATACAGCGTCTGGCCGAAGAGCAGGAACGCGACGCCCGCGGGATTGTCGTCGCGCGAGCGCAGCTCGTCGACCTGCAGCGTCCGCTCGCGCTGTACCTCCTCGGCGGCGAAGACCGGATCGATCAGCGCCTCGGAGAACAGATCGAACCCGGCCGGCAGGTGGCGCGAGAGGAACTCGGCGCGCAGGCCGAAGCTGTTGCGGCCGGAGTTGCCGCCGAGCGAACCGCCCATCGACTCCATCTCGCGCACGATCTGCTCGGGCCCGCGCGTCCTGGTGCCTTTCGAAGCGAGCCGCGCGAGCATCATATTGATTCCGGCATTCGCTTCGGTCTCGGCGCGCATGCCGCCCAGCCATGCGGCGCGGATGGCGATGAGCGGCACCGCGCGCTCCTCCTTGATGAGCAGCGTCCCGCCGCCGGGGAGCGGCTCCCGGAGCAGAGGACCGGTCTTCGCGCTGCCGAGGATGCGGACCTTTTCGCGCTTCTCCGCGGTCTGCGCCAGTTGCGCCTCGCTGCGCGGCGTGCGCGGCCGGGCGCGCTCGGCCTTTGCCGCCTCCTCGAGCAGGCCGACCAACTCGGCCTCGGTGATGTCGGTCCCTTCACTCGGCAGCAGCGCGGAGATCACCGCGGCCGACGGATCGATGTGGCGCTCGGCGGCCTCGCGGACCCACGCGGGCGTCAGGCGCGCGACGTTATCGAAATAGCGTTGCTCGAACTCGAGGCCGCCGGCGCTCGACTCGTAAAAGCCGAGCTTGCGCGCCTGGCCCTGCACCGTCTCGCGCTGGTAGACCGCGTCGCTCTCCAGCAGCCGGCAGGCGAGGCCGAGCTCCTCGCGCGTCACCTCTTCGCGGCGCACCTTGTAGACCTGCGCGAGCGCCTCGCGGACGGCGTCGCGCACCTGACCGGGTTGCAGCGTGAGGCCGACGATGGTGAGGCCGGGATCGACCGGCGTGTAGCAGCTCGCTTGCACCTCGGTGCAGAGGAGCCGGTCGCGCTTCATGGCGCGGTGCAGGCGCGACGCCTCGCCGTGGCCGAGGATGATGGAGAGCGCATCGAGCGCGGCGACGTCGTCGGCGGCGAGCGGCGGCGCGGGCCAGGCGATGCTCAGGTAACCCTCTTTCAATTGCTCCTTCCGCAGGCGCGCCACCGGCTGCTCGCGCCGCGGCTCTGACGGCCTCTGCGGCGCGGGCTCGAAGCCGGCGGCTGGCCAGACGAACAGCTTCTCCGCCAGCCGGACGACCTCGGCCTCGCTGACGTCGCCGACCGCGGCCACCACGCAGTTCTGCGGCTGGTACCAGCGGCGGTAGAAGCGGAGGATCCCCTCGCGCGTGAAGCTGCGCACGCTCTCCTCGGTGCCGATGACCGGCTTGCCGTAGGGGTGGCGCAGGAACGACGCGGCGAAGAGCTCCTTGGAAAGCTTGCGCGTGGGCGAGTCGGCGCTGCGCTTGATCTCCTCGCAGACCACCTCGATCTCGCGCTTGAGCTCCTCGGGATCGAATGCCGCGCTGGTGACCGCGTCGGCGAGGACGTCCATGCCCTCGGCGAAGAACTGGCTGGCGACGACGACGTGGTAGACGGTCTGGTCGAAGCTGGTCCAGGCGTTGATCTCGCCGCCGGCCGCCTCGATGGCGCGCGCGATCTCGCCCGGCGCGCGGCGCGCGGTGCCCTTGAAGAGCATGTGCTCATGGAGGTGGGCGAGGCCCGCCTCGTCGTCCCGCTCGTCGGCGCTGCCGACTCGCACCCAGACCTGGATGGCCGCGACGGGCGCGGCGTGGTTCTCCTCGACGAGGACGGTCAGGCCGTTGGGCAGTTGGGTTCTCACTCCCCGAGCCTAACAACTCCGCCGGGGCGCGTCCGGCTTTCCGCCTCGCGCGCTGTGTCTTCCTCAACGCAGCTCAAGAGAGCTTGTATCCAATCGCCAGATTGAAGCTCGGGGAGCCAATAGTAATCGACCTGGCCGCCGAGGAATGGCGATTGGTCCCCGACATCAAGCCCTTTTAGGGGAACGGAATGCGCTTGTCTATCCGAGCGGCAGCGCGAGCGCTCGTGCGAGAGCACGCGGCGATTCCAGATGGGGCAGGTGACCAGTGTCGGGAAGCTCGACGAAGTCGGCGTCGGGGATGCCGCGGCGAAAGTGGTCGAGCGTCCCTGCCGGGAGCAGCCGGTCGCGCGCGCCCCAGATGAGCCGCACCGGCAGCCGCAGCGCCGCAAGCTCCGCTTCGCTGACAAAGTCCGCCTCAGTCACCGCGTCGAGGATCCCCTGCGCGCTCTCGCTCCACATGGTCCGGATCACCTCGCCAGGGAAGAGCCTCAGAGCGAGCGGCGGCCGGTGAAACGCAGCCTCGAGATAGCGCTCGACAGAGCGCCGGTCGCGCGCCGAGATCAGCTCGCGAAACGGCGCCCAGAGCGCGCGGTCGAGCATGGCGCCGCCAGGGTTGATCAGCTGCAGGCCCGACAGCGGCAGCGAGCGCGCGAGCCGCAGCGCGATCCAGCCGCCCAGCGAATGCCCGGCCACCACCGGCGCTTGCAGCCCGGCGGCGTAGTGGCGCACCGCCGCGACGAGCGTCTCGAAGCGCCAGTCAGCTGGGCGCGCCGAAAGTCCGTGGCCCGGCAGGTCGAGCAGGTGCACGCGGCGGTCGCGCGAGAGCGGACCGATCACCTGCGCCCAGCCCGCCAGCGAATCGCCCAGGCCGTGCAGGAGCAGCAGCGGCGGCGCATCGCGCGGCCCGCGCACCACGTAGCGCAGGGCGCCCGCGGGGGTGGCGGCCCAACCGGACTGCCCGCCGCGCTCGACCAGCTTGCGCATCGCCGCGAGGGCGAGCTCCTGCAGCAAGCGCTAGATGTCCTCGGGGCGGAGCGTGCTGCGTCCGTTGGCGGTGGCGCGCGCGACCGCCTTCTCGATGGTCTTGCGCACGTGCTCCGAGAGCGCGTTGATGAACTCGTCGGAGACGCGCTTCTCCTTGCCACGGATCTCGTCGCGCACCTTGCTCTGCACGATGAGCAGCCCCTGCGGCTCCTTCTTCTCTCCGCCCTCGTTCGTCTCGCTCATATGACGCCCTCCGCAAAGCAGGTTCTCAGGCTCCGATGACGCGGCGTGCTCTTAACAGAGGCTTTCCGGTCTTTCAACCGTCAGCGCAGCCAGGCGACCGCGGCGGTAAAGTCGCCCGGCTCGGGCGCCTCGACGGCGAGCTTGCCGCCGTCCGGATGGCGCAGCTCGATCGACCGGGCGTGCAGGAGTGGCCGCGAAAGCTCGAGGCGAGCGCCGTCCGCGCGCGTGACCTGCGCCGCGCCGCCATAGCGCGGGTCGCCGAGCAGCGGAGACCCCAGCTCCTTCAGGTGCACCCGGATCTGGTGCGTGCGACCGGTCTCCGGAAAGCAGGCGATGAGGGCGCCGTGGCGCAGCCGTTCCAGCACGGAGAAGCGGGTCCGCGCTTCGTCTCCCGCGGGATCGGCGCGGCGCAGCCCAGGCGCGCGCGGGTCGGGGCCGAGCGCGAGATCGACCACGCCTTCGCGGGGCGTCTGCAATACCAGCGCGCGATATTCCTTGCGCACGCGCCGGTCGCGAAACTCTTCGAGCAGGAAGGCGTGGGCGCGCTGCGTGCGCGCGAGCAGCGTCACGCCGGTGGTGCCGCGATCGAGCCGGTGCACGAGGAAGACCGGCGCGCCGAGCAGCGCCGCGCACAGCTCCGGCAGCGCGTCGCCGCCCGCGCGGTCCTCTTGCGCGCTCACGCCCGCCGGCTTGTCGATGGCGACCACCTGCTCGTCGAGATGCAGGATCCGCTCGCGTCCCAGCGGTGCCGGCGGCCCGGGCGCGCGCAGCTGCACCTCGACGCGGTCGCCCTCGGCTATCTTTGCCAGCGGATCTTTCTCGCGGCGCCCGCGCCGGAACGCGCCACCCCGGACAATGGCGGCGCGCGCCTCGGCATCGGAGATCCCGCCGCGCGCGATCAGGAACGCGACCAGCGTGAGGCCCGCGTCGCCGTGCAGCGCGGACAGCTTGAGCCGCGAAGGCGGCGGCCGGCTCAAGCGCTCAACCTTTTTCGATCACCCGCACCGGAAACTTCGACAGCGCCGAGCAGACCATCCCCTGCGCGCCCGCGACCACCTCGTGGAAGACGCCGCGCGGCGCCAGCGCTACCGCGCCGATTGCCAGGGGAATGCGCAGCTCGTTGCCCACCGCGACAGTCTCCAGCACCAGCTCGCCGGTGCCCTGCACGCAGACGAACGCGCGGTCGGCGTCGGGCTGCTTGTGCCAGCCGGTCCGCTGCCCCGGCTTGAGGTAGAGGCCGTCGATCAGCAGCTGATCGGTCTTCACCGCGTGCAGCGTGTTGGGCTTGTCGTCGGTGAAGCGGGCGTCGGTGATCAGGTTCACGCTCTGCATGGTGTCCTAATACCGCGCTGGCGCCGCCGACGCTGCCTTGTTGTAGAGGAACCTGGTGACCGCCCAGCCGATGGCGATGAGCACCATCAGGATCGCCCATCCGTACTCGTTGCCGTAGACGGTGGGGAAGTGGCTCGAGATCATGGTGAGGATCAGCGGCACGCTCATATAGGTGTTGTGCTTGGAGCGCAGGCCCGCCATCGCCCCCACGGACGCATCAGGCGCCGGCGCGGTGCCCTTGACCCCGGCGATGATCTTGCGCTGCGCCGGCCAGATCCGCATCCAGACGTTGGCCGCCATGATGGTGCCGTAGAGCCCGCCGACGTGGATGAAGACCGCGCGGCCGGACATGCCGAGCTTGACCAGGCCCAGCGCGAAGAGCGCGGTGAGCACCCACGAGATCACCACTCCGGCCATCTCGTTCTTCATCGACTTCCACATGAAGTCGTAGATGGCGAAGCCGACCAGGATGGCCACCAGGCCGATGCCTCCGAGCGCGTGCGGGCCCATGCCGGCCGACTCGGCGGCCATTACGCCGCCCATCCAGTAGATGAGGAAGAGGAGCAGGATGCCGGTGATCCAGGTGTACGCGGCGCCCCAGCGGAACCAGTAGAGCGCGCGTGGCATGAGCTCAGGCAGGACCTGCTTCTTGCCCTCGGGCGTATAGCTCTTCGCGACCTGCGAATTCACGAAGTTGAAAAACCAGAGGTGCCCAATCCACATCACGCCAGCGACGACGTGGATCCAGCGGAAGATCAGGTTCAGCCACTCGGTCAGAATCGGATCCATCGTGCGCTCCCTCGGCAGGTCGGTCGGCGCGCACCTTAGTTTCGTTTTCATTCGAGCGCAAACGAAAGCCCATTGCTATGGCCGCAACCGTGCTCAGGTTCGCTGCATGAGACGATACGAAGCAAGACAGTTCCCGAAGCTCAAGGGACTCTCGGGGATCTCCGATGCGCTCCTGCAGGACCACCTCAAGCTGTACCAGGGCTACGTCAAGAACTCGAACCTGATCATCGAGGAGCTCGAGGGAATGGCCAAGGCCGGAAAGGCAGCCGGGACCAACCTCGCCTATGCCGAGCTGACCCGCCGGCTGGGCTTCGAGACGGACGGGGTCATCCTGCACGAGCTCTACTTCGCCAACCTCGCGCCCGAACCGGAGCCGCTGGCGAAGGACACGCCGCTCGGCCGCGCGCTCATCCAATCGTTCGGCTCGACCGAGGCCTGGCTCACCGACTTCAAAGCCATTGCGGCCATGCGCGGGGTCGGCTGGGCGGTTGCGTTCCAGGATCCGGGCAACGGCATGATGACCAATCGCTGGATCGAGCTGCACAACGACGGTCACCCCGCAGGCTATCGGCCGATCGTGGTGATGGACTGCTGGGAGCACGCGTTCGTCCCTGACTACAAGCCGACCGAGCGCGCGAAATACATCGAGGCGTATTTCCGGAACCTCGACTACCGGGCTTGCGAGGCGCGGCTGAACAAGTAACAAGGGCGCGTGCTGCAGGAACTGGAAGAGTTGCGGACCGCCGCCGTCGCGCTTGCGGCGGCGCTCGCGCACGTCGAGCTGGCGCGCGCGACGGGCGGGCCACTTCCTGCGACGCTGACTTCAATCGCGCGCGAGCACCGGCTCGCGACCTCGGGCGATGGGCTGGCGCAGGCTTGCGAAGAGCTGGCGAGCTCGGAGGGCAAGCCGGGCCGCGCGGCGCGCCTGTCGAGCCTGCGCGACTTCCTCGTGTGCGCGCGAGCGCTGGGCCTCGAGCCCGGCGCCGCCCAGGAGCTGCTCGAGCTCGAGCGGCGCCCGTCGGTGCGGCCGCCCGGCGACGCCGGACTTCACGGCGCGCTGCCGCCGGTGCAGGTCGAGCGTGCGCTGCCGTTGCTGCGCGACAGGAGCCGGCGGGGCGAACTGGAGCGCGCGCTCGCGGAGGCGGTCTCTGCTTCGGACCAGGCGCGCAGTGCGGTGTTCGACGCAGCGCAGACGGCGCTCGGGGAGCTGCGGCTGGGCGACCCGCAGGTGGCCGCGGTGGCGTTGCAGCGACGCGGGTGGAGCGACGCGGCGCCACGCGCAGCGGCGGAGAACCTCTTGAGTGCCACCGACGCCATCGCGGACGATCTGGGCCGCTGGCTGCTCGAGCGGAACGCGGGGGTGGAGCGCGGCGCCGAGCGCCACGACCTGCTGCACCTGGTGCACGCGCCCCGCTGCGCGAGCGCCTTCCCGCGCGGCGAGCTGGGGCGCACCTGCCGCCGCTGGGCCGAAATGCTGCGGCTCGATCTCGACGCCCAGCGCGCCGTCCGCCTCGACGACGACGACGCGCCGCTGCGGCCCGCCGGCGCCCGCGCGGTGGCCATCGATCCGCCCGATGAGATCCGCGTGGTGCTCGCGCCCGAGGAGGGGCCGCGCGCGCTGGCGCAGCTCCTGGCCGCGCTGTCGGTCGCGCAGCTGCGCGCGGGTCCGCCGGGCGACGCGCCTCCGGAAGATCTGTGGCTCGACGATCCCGGGCTGCCGTTCGCCTGCGGCGCCGTGCTTGCTTCGCTGGTGCGCGAGCCCGAGTGGCTGCGGCGCTGCGCCCGCACCGACCTGCGTCGCGACGACGAGCGCGCCATCGCCTACGCTTTCGTGCTCGACGCGCGCCTCGCCGCCGCGCGCACGCTCGGCTCGCTCGAGGCGCACGCGACCGGCTTCGGCGCGCGCGCCGGGCAGACGATGCGCGACCTTTATCTGCGCGCGACGGGCGCCGACCTGCCGGCGGGGCTCGCGCTGCGCGAAATCGATCCGTGGATGTCTTCCTGGGCCGAGCTGCGCGGCCTCGCGCTCGCCTCACAGATCCGTGCGGCGCTGCGCGAGAAATTTGACGAGGACTTCTGGCGCAACCCGCGCGCGCTCCTGCCTTTGCAGGGAATGTGGAACCGCGGCGGCCGGCCCTCAGTGGCGGACCTCTTCGCCGAGCTGGGCGCGGAGCCGTCGGTCGCCGCGCTGATCAAAGACCTGACCGAGGCATGCCGCTGAGGCCCCGCGTCGCACAGCCGGCTCGATCCGCCGAACGCCCGCTTCGCCCCATCCGCCGGCTGACGGAGATCGGCAACGATCCGATACGCGGCGGCGCGCGGCGGCCCGCGCCGTCCATCACTGCAGACCTCGCGGGAGATACCGGACATGGCCGAAGCGATCCTGGTGCTGGACGAGATGCCGTCGCGAGTGACCGCCGCCGGGCGGCCCGAGGCGCTGCCGCCCCAAGGACTGGTGCTGCGCTGGGGCGCGCGGCAGAGCTGCGCGCTGGGCCCCGACCCGGTGACCGTCGGCGCGCACGCGGGCAACGACGTCGTCTTCGACGATCGCTTCGTCTCCTCCTTTCACTGCCGGATCCAGCCGCGCGACGGCCGCCTCTTCGTGTGCGACCTGGGCTCGACCAACGGCACGCGCGTGGACGGCATGCGGGTCTCCGAGGCGGAGCTCAGCGTGGGCTCGGTGCTGCGGGTGGGCGGCCAGCAGCTCGCCGTCGATCGCGAGCTGTTGCGCAAGCCGGTCTCGCTGCCGGGCGTGATCTCGCGCGACCCCGCGCTCGCGCCGGTGCTCGAGCTGTTGCGGCGCGCGGCCCCCTCCATGCTGCCGGTCACCATCCTGGGCGAGAGTGGCACCGGCAAGGAGGTGGCCGCGCGCGCCGTGCACGACCTGTCGCCGCGCGCGCAGGGGCCGTTCGTGGCGGTGAACTGTGGCGCCATCGCGCAAGAGCTCGCCGAGGCGGAGCTGTTCGGCCACGAGAAGGGCTCGTTCACCGGCGCCGTCTGCAGCGCTCCTGGCGCGTTTGGCGCGGCCGACGGCGGGACGCTCTTCCTCGACGAGATCGGCGATCTGCCGCTCTCGCTGCAAGTGAAGCTCCTGCGCGCGCTCGAATCGGGAGAGGTGAAGCCGGTGGGCGCGCCGCGGGCGCGGACCATCGACGTGCGCATCGTCTGCGCCACGCACCACGATCTGCGCGCGCGGGTCCGCGACGGCGCCTTTCGCGAAGACCTCTACTACCGGCTGCGCGGCGTGACCCTGGTGCTGCCGCCCCTGCGCGAGCGGCCGCACGACATCCTGCCCCTCGCCGAGCACTTCCTCTCGTCCCCTTCCGACGGCATCCAGCGCGGCTTCGCGCCAGATGCGCGGACCGCGCTGCTCTCGCATCCGTGGCCGGGCAACGCGCGCGAGCTGCGGCACACCGTGCATCTCGCGGTGCTGCTCAGCGATTCGCCGCTCATCCGCGGGAGCTCCATCCGCTTCGACGGCGGACCGGCGTGGCAACCGCACTGCGCGGAGGCCACCGCCGACTACCCAATGGAGCCGCTCGCGTCGCTTCCCGTGCCGGAGGCCGCCGAGGTGCTGGACCTGCGTGGCCGGACGCTCGCGTCGCTCGAGGAGGCGGCCATCCGCGCCGCGCACGAGCGCCTGGGCGGCAACCGCCGCGCCATGTCGGAAGAGCTCGGCATCGCGCGCTCGAGCCTGATCCGCAAGCTCGACCTGCTGGGGCTGCGCGGCGCCGAGAGGTAGCCGCTACTCGCTGGCGAGATAGGTGTAGCCGCGCATCGCCTTCTCGTAGAAATCGGTGAGCAAGACGCTTTCTTTGGGTTTGACCAGGCCCTCGCGCACCTTGACGTCGAGCGCCTGCTTGATCCGCTTGGCCAGATCGCTCGGCTCGTACTGCACGCGCCCCAGCACGCGCTCGACCGTGTCGCCGGGGATGACTTCCTCGATGTAATAGTCCTCGGGGTCGTCGTCATCGACGAAGACATGCACCTCGTGCACGCGCCCGAAGAGGTTGTGCATGTCCCCCATGATGTCCTGGTACGCGCCGGTCAGGAACAGGCCCAGGTAGTACGGCTCGCCGGGCCGCAGCGGGTGCAGCGCGAGCGTCTCGTCCACCGTCTCGCCCTCGATGAAGCTGTCGATCTTGCCGTCGGAGTCGCAGGTGATGTCCACGATGGTCGAGTCGCGCGTGGGCTGCTCGTCGTGGCGGTGCAGCGGCACGATGGGAAAGAGCTGCTTGATGGCCCAGTGATCAGGCGCGCTCTGGAAAAGCGAGAAGTTCGCCATGTATTGGTCAGCGAGCTTGTCCCCCAGATCGCGCGTCTGCCCCGGCGCGCGCTTGCGCTTCTTGTTCATCTCGACCAGCCGGCGGCACAGCTTCCAGAAGAGGGTCTCGACCGTGGCCCGCTCCTCGAGCCCGAGGATGCCGAGCTTGAACATGGTCAGCGCCTGCTCCTTCTTGGCGACCGCGTCGTGGTAGGTCTCGCCCGAGTTCCTCAGCGACAGCCCCGCGACGATCTCGCGCATCTCCTTGACGATCGCCGCGTCGCTCTCCGCCGGCTCGGGCTGGCTCTCGCCATTCTCTCCGAACTCGATATGACCGAAGACGTTCATCACCAGGCAGGAGTGGTGCGCCGTCAGCGCGCGCCCGGACTCGCTGACCAGGTGCGGCTCGGGAACGCCCTCGTTGTTGCAGATCTGCTGCACGGTATAGACGATGTCGGCGCAGTACTCGTCGATGGTGTAGTTGAGCGACGAGACGAACTCGGTCGAGCGCACGCCGACGTAATCCACGCCCAGCCCGCCGCCGCAGTCGAAGTACTCGAGCCCGAGCCCCAGCTTCCGCAGCTTGGCGTAGATGCGCGCGCCTTCGTTGACCACGTCCTTGACCGTGCGGATGTCGGTGAGCTGCGAGCCGACGTGGAAATGGAACAGCTTGGCCTGCCCCTCGAGCCCCTTCTCCTTGAGCAAGGCGACCGCCTTGATTAGCTCGGGCGTGGTGAGGCCGAACTTGGCGAAGTCACCCGACGACGATTCCCACTTGCCGGTGCCCTTGGTGGAGAGCTTGCTGCGCAGGCCGATCAGCGGCGTCACGCCCATCTCCTCGGAGAGCCGGATCAGCTGCGGCAGCTCGGAGAGCTTCTCGATCACCACCATCACCTTGCGGCCGAGCTTGCGGCCGAGCAGCGCCAGCCGCAGGTACTCCTCGTCCTTGTAGCCATTGCAGATGGTGAGCGCTTCGGGGTCGCTGTTGAGCGCAAGGACGATCAAGAGCTCGCCCTTGCTGCCCGCCTCGAGGCCGAAGTGGTAGGGCGCGCCGGCGTCGAGGATCTCCTCGACCACCTCGCGCATCTGGTTCACCTTCACCGGGTAGACGCCGAAATACTGCCCCTTGTAACCGTGCTGGGCGATGGCGGCGCGGAACGCCTCGTTGAGCTGCTTCACCCTGGAGCGCAGCACGTCCTGGAAGCGCACCACGCAGGGGAAGCCGAGCTTGCGCTCGCGGATGTCGTCGACCACGTCCATCAGATCGATCACCGGCCCCGGCTGGCCGTGCGGGTGGACGATGACGTTGCCCTTGCCGTTGATCGAGAAGTAGCCCGCGCCCCAGCCAGGGATGTTGTAGAGCTGGAGCGCCTTTTCGATCGACCAATCCGGGACCGTGGACATTCGCGCCGATCTGCCACATCGCAGGCGCGGGGCACAAGCGGGGCTTGCGCGGGTGGTCGACGGCGCGCTCCCTGACGCGCTGGTGCGGCGCGCGCGCAGAGAGATCGCGCGGCTCGGTGAAGAGCGGCTGCGCGAGAGCTACTTCACCACCTTCTGGCTGGCGCGCGGCGCCGCCCCCGCGCACTCCATCGAGGAGGCCGTGCTCGCGCTGGCTGAGATCGCGGGCGCGCCCCAGGCTACGACCGCAAGCCGCACCGGGCATGGCACCCGCACCAGCGCAACGGTCGCCGACACCTGCGGCGCCGAGTGGTGGATCGGCCGCTCGTTCACGACGGCGCTGCCGATTGACTTCCACTTCGACGAGGACGTGAAGGGCGCGCGCGTGCGGCACCCTTTGTTGTCCAGCGTCTTCTTCTTCAACTCCGTGCGCGGCGGGCAGCTCGCCATCACCGATCAGCGACCCGGCCTGCGCGAGGCCACGCGGCTCCAGGCGGTGAAGCCGCGCCGCAACCGCTACGCCATCTTCGACGGCGATCTCCTGCACGGCGTGCTCGACGCCGAGGGTCGCGCGCCGGGGCCTCGCCCGCTCTCCGGCCCGCGCGGTCGCTTGCGCATCACGCTGGTGGTGAACTTCTGGAAGGAACGGCCCACGGGCGTCCCGGCCTGGCACGAGAGCCGCGCCTACCGCGCGCTGCGCACGCACGAGCGCTGAGCGCTGGCCGCTGCCGTCGGTCGCCGCCACCTTCGCGTAGCCTCGCCGAGGGGAGGCGCGTCCCTCTGGCGGGACCCGTACGAAACGTACGAAACGTACGTTCCAGGAGAGAGAAAACAGGCTCGCCCGAGGCACGAAACGTACATTCCGTACGAGAGCCGCGCGACCCCTCACTCCCTTGCCGCAGGGAATCGCGATGACCCGATCGCTCGCAAAGGCGCTGGCGGGAGGCAAGCCATGAGCCGTACGCGGACGGCCGCACCGACGGAGTCCGGGACGGCGCGGGCGCCCCGAGCTGCTCCGCTTCCGCTTCCGCTTTGCGGGAAGGGCGATTCGACCGCGCGGGCGGCGCCAGGGCAGAGTAGATCGTGCGCATGCATCTCGCAGGACAGACGCGGGCGGCGCTGGAGGGATGGGCGCGCGAGCGCGGCGCCAGCGAGGGCGCAGCGAAGGCGCTGGGGCGCGCGCTGGTAGCACGCTGCGCTGGCCGTGCGAGCGAAGCGCGGCCGTCGCAGGCGCTGCTCGACGCCGCGACGGAGTTCGACCAGGCGCTGCCGCAGGCCGAGGCCGTGCGCGATCCAGACGGCACGGTGCGCTTCGCGGTCACCCTCGAGGACGGTGCGCTGATCGAGACCGTGCTCATCCACCAGCCCGAGAGCGACACGCGCAGGCGCGCGCGCGTCACCATCTGCGTCTCCTCGCAGGTCGGCTGCGCGCGCGGCTGCAGCTTCTGCGAGACCGGGCGCCTGGGCCTGCGGCGCAACCTCACCGCCGCGGAGATCGTGGTGCAGTACGCGATCGCCGCGCGGCACCTCGCGGCCGCAAACGCGGGCGCCGCGCGGGCCCTCGGCGACGCGCCCGGCAACGTCGTCTTCATGGGGATGGGCGAGCCGCTCGACAACCTCGACCAGGTGCTGCGGGCCATCGAGGTCCTCACCGATCCGTCGGGCTTCGCCGTGCCCGAGCGGCGCGTCACCGTGAGCACGGTCGGCATCGTGCCGAAGCTGGACGAGCTCTACGCGCGCACCCGCGCAAACGTCGCGGTCAGCCTGCACGCGATCGAGCCCGCGACGCGCCGCGCGCTCCTGCCGGTGGCGGGCAAGTGGCCGCTCGAGGAGCTGCGCGCCGCCATCGCCCGGTCCCCGCGGCCGGTGTTGCTCCAGTGGACGTTGATCGAAGGCCAGAACGACTCCGACCGGGACGCGGATTTACTGGCGCGGTTTGCTGCTGGCCTCGAGGGCGCGCGGGTGAACCTCATTCCGCTGAACCCGGGGCCGGTCGCCGCCCAGCGCGCCCCGCCGCTCGAGCGCTGCCGCGCCTTCCAGAAGCGTCTCGCCGATCAGGGCGTGCGCGCGCTGCTGCGGATGCCGCACGGCCAGTCCATCGGCGGCGCCTGTGGGCAGCTCGCGGGCGCCCGCCGGCAGAGCTGAGGCGATGCGAGCCGATTGCCCCGCGTCCTCTTTCCTCCACCGGGCAGATTCGGCGGCAGACGGCTGACATCGCCGCGCGAGTGGCCTAGGTTCCGCGCCATGAAGAAAATCGGCATCGTCCTCGCGGGCATCGCCGTCCTCCTCTTCGCGCTGCTGCTGGTCATCGATCAGGTCGCGACCAAGCAGGCGCGCGAGCAGGCAGATACGCTCTCGAAGGAGTGGGGCCGGCCGATCTCGATCGGGTCGGTGTCGGTCAAGCTCCTCACCGGCCTCGGCGTCAAGGTGGAGGAGGTGGAGATTGGCGCGGGCGAGGGCGAAGGCGTCCCTCTCGCACAGGTCAAGCGCCTCGAGGTGAAGTTGGCCCTGCTCAAGGCCGCCTTCTCCCGCGGCAAGGACGTGGACGTGCGCTCGGCGGTGATCGACGGCCTCACCGTCAACCTCGTCCGCCTGCCCGACGGCACCACCAACCTCGAGCGGCTGCAAAAGAAGATCGCGTCCCAGGCGGCGCCGGGGGCTGCGGAGCCGAAGCAGGAGCCGTCCGATCTCTCTTTCCTGCGCGTCGATCACCTCGCGTTGCGCGAGGGTCGGGTGGCGCTGCTCGACAAGAGCGGCGGGCCGGAGAAGGACCTCGCCATCGATCACCTCGACGTGACCGTGGACGACCTGCGCGCAGGAAGTCCGCTCCAGTTGACGGTCAAGGCGGCGGTGCTGGCCGCGCAGCAGAACTTCGAGCTGCACCTCAAGGCGGAGCCACTGCCGAAGACGCTGACGCCGACGCCCACCTCGCTGACGCTGAAGGTGCAACCCATCGATCTCGCGCCCCTCGGGCCCTTCCTCGGCAAGCAGGTCGGGCTCGAGGCGGGCAAGCTCGACGCGGACTTCGACATGCAGCTTGGCGGCGCGGTGCCCGGTGGCAGTGGCCCCACCAGCGTGAAGGGCGCCGTGCACGCGCTCGGCCTGCGCTTCGCCGGCGCCGAGGGCGGCAAGGCGCTTGACGTGGTGCTCGACGCCGACGTGAAGGGCGACGCGGACAAGGGCGACCTCGCCATCGACAAGCTGCGGCTCGACCTGGGGCCCGCGGGCATCAGCGGGACCGGCCGCGCGCACGGCATCAACACCGCGGCGCCGCAGATCGAGGGGCTCGAGATCGTGAGCCACGATCTCGATCCGGCCAGGCTCGCGGCGTACTACCCGCCGCTGAAGAAAACGCTGGGGAGCAAGATCGCGGGGCCCATCGGCCTCTCGGTCAAGGGCTCCGGCGGAAAGGAAGCGCAGGCGCTCGAGCTGCGCGTCGATCTCACCTATGCACGGCTGAGCTTGCCCGCGGTGCTGACCAAGGCGACCGGCGGCGTGCTGACGCTGGTCGCGCACCTGCGGGGCGCGGCGGCGAGCAACGGGCCGATCCGGTTCGACCTGGCGGCCGATCTCGCCGGCGTCGATCTGCGGCCGGGCGAGTCGGTGGACAAGGGGCCGGGGCAGCGGCTCGACCTGTCGGTCAGCGGAGCGCGCGTGGGAGAGAAGCTCGAGATCGCGGATCTGAAGCTGCACCTCCTCGATGGCGAGCTGGAGGGACACGGCAGCGCCGACCTCTCCGGCGGCAAGAAGAAGTTCGATCTGGCTCTGGCGAGCTCGCACCTCGATCTCGACAAGCTGCTCTTGCCGTCGAAGCCGAAGCAGGACAAGCCGCCGCTCGATCCGAAGACGTTCGAGGGAATCGACGGCCATGCCAGCGTGCGCATCGACAAGCTGACGATGTCGAAGCAGGTGATGACCAACATCGTCGCCGAGGTGGTGATGAAGGACGACGACGTCAAGGTGACCAAGGCGCAGCTCACCGCGTTCGGCGGCAGCGCCGACGCCAGTGGCACCGAGCTGAAGCTCGCGCATCCGCAGGAGCCCTTCCACGTGGTGACGCGCCTCAAGGACATCGAGCTGCAAAACGCGGTCGCGCTCTTCACGCCGCACAAGCTCCTCTCCGGCAAGTTCAACGGCGACCTCGACCTCAAGGGCGGGGGGCAGCTCAAGGCCGAGCTGCTCAAGACGCTCGCGGGTCAGCTCGACGGCCACGTTCTCGAGGGCAACTTCTTCGGCAAGGACCTGATCGCTTCGGTGACGGGACCGCTGGTGAAGGCGCTGCCCGCGCAGCTCGGCGGCAAGGTGACCGAAGGCGGGACGACCACGCTGGGCCACGATCTGCCGATGGGCATCCGCTTCGCCAATGGTGTAGCCGAGCTGTCGAAGCCCATCTCGGTGACGCGGCCTGAGGCGGTGATGAGCTTCACCGGCGGCATCCACCTCGACGGCATGCTCGACCTGCCGGGAAAGATCGAGCTGACGCCCGCGACCGTCTCGCAGATCACCGCCGGCCGCGTGAAGGTGCAGCAGAACATTCCCTTCAGCGTGCGGCTGACCGGGCCGGCGTGGAGCCCGCAGGTGCAGGAGCTGGACCTGAAGCCGGCGATCGCGCAGATCATGAAGGAAGCCGGAGCGAGCCTGCTCGGCAAGGCGCTCGGCGTCGACAACCTCGATCAGAAGAAGGCGCAGATCGAGCAGCAGGCGCAGCAGCGCGCGCAGAAGATCCAGGACGAGGCGGCGAACCGGCTCAAGGGTTTATTCGGAAAATAAATAACGACCGCTCCATTTTCGCTCGCCTTTCGCGTGGACACGAAGTAAGTCAAACAGCGCTCGCGAACGCCCCTTCGATTCAGCTCGAGCAAATCCAACAAAACAAAAGGCAACTCCGAAACCATGGCTAAACGAAACAATGAAGTCCCGTTCCGTGCGCTCGTCGAGCGCTTCACGAGCGAGCTCAGCGCCGCGATTCAGCAGCAGGTCGAAGCGCGGGTGAGCGCAATGCTGGCCCGCATCCAGCTGGGTGGCGCCCCGCCCGCGCGCGCCTCATCGGGCAAGGCTGACGGCCGGCGCTCGGGAAGGCTCTGTCCGGTCCCGGGCTGCGGCAAGCCCGGCGCGGGTCCGCGCAATCGCTGGTTCTGCCGCGACCACGCCCGGAAGCTCTCGACCACCGAGCAGAAGGGCATTCTCGAGCGCAACCGCCGGCTCGCCGCCGAGGGCAAGCTGCCGACCCAGGTGCCGGCCCAGCGCATCGTCCGGCTGCCGACCAGGCAGCCGCGCGCGCCGCGCACGCTCGACATGAGCTGCCGGGTGGACGGCTGCCTCAACCGCTCGCGCGGGCCGCGCGCCGGCTTCATCTGCGATCAGCACCGCGCCGAGCTCTCTCCCGACGAGCAGCTGCAGGCGCGCGGGCGCTGGAACGCGCGCCGCAAGGGCCTGGCTGCGCCGGTGCAGGAGGCGCCGCCGAAGGCCGTTGCGGTGCCGCCGATCGTCCGCAAGGCGGAGTCCGCCGAAGGCTGAAAGCGAAACCGATTTTGCGGCTCCCGCGTAGGTAGACGGAGGGAGGTACGCATGAGGGTCACGCCGAAGCATCTCTATCTGCAGCGCCGCCGGTTCCTGGAGCTTGGCGCGCTGGGAGCTTTGGGCACGGTCGGGTTGCTCGCGCGCGGGGCCGCCGCCAGGGCCAAGGGCGCTGAGCATTCCGAAAAGCTCGTCGGCGTGAAGGCGATGTCGAAGTACGATACCAGCGAGAAGAAGACCTCGTTCGAAGACATCACCAGCTACAACAACTTCTACGAGTTCGGCACCGACAAGGACGACCCGGCCGCCAATGCGCACAAGCTCGCAACCAGGCCGTGGTCGATCTCGGTCGAGGGCGAAGTCAAGAAGCCGCGCAAGTACGACCTCGACGAGCTGCTGAAGATGTTCCCCATCGAAGAGCGCGTCTACCGCATGAGGTGCGTCGAGGCGTGGTCGATGGTCATCCCCTGGGACGGCTTTCCGCTCGGCGACCTGATCAACAAACTCGAGCCGACCAGCCGGGCGAAGTACCTCGCCTTCGAGAGCGCGGTGCAGCCGGAGAACATGCCCGGCGTAAAAGGCTTCTCCGGCATCGGCTTTCCCTATCTCGAAGGTCTTCGCATCGATGAAGCAATGAACCCGCTCACGCTGCTCGCGGTCGGTATCTACGGCGAGGCCATGCCCAAACAGGACGGCGCGCCCATCCGCCTGGTGACGCCGTGGAAGTACGGGTTCAAGGGCATCAAGTCGATCGTGAAGATCAAATTCCAGGAAACGCAGCCGCCCACCACCTGGTCGCAATATGGCGGCGGCACCGAGTACGGCTTTTACGCCAACGTGAACCCGGACGTGGACCACCCCCGCTGGAGCCAGGCTCACGAGCGGCGCATCGGTGAGTTCCTCAAGCGCAAGACGCCGCCGTTCAACGGCTACGGCGATCAGGTTGCGTCGATGTACGCCGGCATGGATCTGAAGAAGTTTTTCTGACGCTCCCGCGAAGGGTGCTCGTCCCGGCGGCGTTCGTTGCCTGCCTGCTGCCGCTCGCGTGGCTTGGAAGCCGGTACCTGCGCAACGACCTCGGCGCCAACCCCATCTCGGAGCTGGAGAACCGGCTCGGCTTCTACGCTTTCTCCATGCTGCTCTTGTCGCTCGCGTGCACGCCCGCGCAGATCGTCTTCAAGTGGAAGTGGCCGCTGCTGCTGCGCAAGCTGTTCGGCGACTACGCGTTCTTCTATGCGTGCCTGCACCTGTCGACGTACGTCGGCGTCGACCAGTTCTTTGATTGGGCGGAGATCGGCAAGGATCTCGTCAAGCGCAAGTTCATCACCGTCGGGATGGCGACCTGGGTGCTGCTGCTGCCGCTCGCAGTCACTTCGACGCAAGGCTTTCAGAAGCGCCTGGGCTTCCGGAAGTGGAAGCGCCTGCACCGCCTCGTCTACGTCGCGGGCGTGAGCGCGCTCGTCCACTTCACCTGGCGCTTCAAGACCCTCAACACCGAGACCAGCATCTACGCCTCGATCCTGGTCCTCCTCTTCGCTATCCGCATCGTCCACTGGGCAAGGCGAAGTTTGAGGTAGAGTCGCGGCATGCCGCGGCCGCCGACCGTACTGATCGTCGACGACGATTCGACCATTCGGGGGACGATGGATTTCATCCTCCAGCGGGCCGGGATGAAGACCATCCTCGCCCAGAGCGGTGAAGAGGCGCTCGACAAGCTCAAGACCACCGCCGCCGATCTGATGCTGCTCGACGTACAGATGCCGGGCATCGGCGGGATGCAGACCCTGCGCGTGGTGCGCGACCGCTATCCCGACGTCGCGGTGATCATGTGCTCGGTGCTGAAGGAGATCCCGGTCGCCGTCGAAGCCATGCAGACCGGTGCGCTCGACTACATCACCAAGGATTTTTCGCCGCCCGAGCTGACCGCTCGCGTGCGCAAGACCATCGCGCAGCAGTGCGACAAGCGCGAGCTCGTCCAGCTGCGCGAAGAGGTTCGCGCGCACGGCGACAAGCCGATGCTGGGACACTCGCCGAAGATGCGCGCGCTGGCGCAGCTCGCCGACAAGATCGCGTCCAAGCCGGTGACCGTGCTGATCACCGGCGAGAGCGGCACCGGCAAGGAGGTGCTCGCGCGCTACCTGCACATGCGCAGCGAGCGCAAGACGTCGCCGTTCGTCGCGGTCAACCTGCCGGCCATCCCGGCCGAGCTGCTCGAGTCCAAGCTCTTCGGCCACGAGCGGGGCTCGTTCACCGGCGCCGTGCGGCAGGAGTTCGGCAAGTTCGAGCTCGCCAACGAGGGCACGCTCTTCCTCGACGAGATCGGCGAGCTCAAGCCCGAGGTGCAGACCAAGCTCTTGCGCGTGATGCAGGAGCACGAGATCGAGCGGGTCGGAGGCAACCGGCCCATCCAGCTCGACCTGCGCGTCATCTGCGCCACCAATCGCGATCTGGGCAAGCTGGTGCAGGAGGGCAAGTTTCGTGAGGATCTCTACTGGCGGCTCAAGGTGGTCCCCATCGAGGTGCCGCCGCTGCGCGAGCGGCGCGAGGACATCCAGGAGCTGGCGCAGCATTTCCTCGCCCGCTTCGCAGCGCAGTACGGCCGCCCGCAGCAGACGCTCGCGCCTGAGGCGGCGCAGGTGCTGGTGCAGCACCAGTGGCAGGGCAACATCCGCGAGCTCGAAAATCTGATGGAGCGGATGGTGGTGGTGTGCGACTCGCAAGTGATCGAGGAGAGCGACCTGCCGCTCGACATCGCGGTCTCGGCGGGGCTCTCGCGCGAGGCGGAGAAGGCGGAGAACCTGGGCACCGCCATGGCCGCCTTCGAGAAGGGGTTCGTGCGCAAGGTGCTGGCGCGCAACCGCTGGAATCGCAAGCGCACCAGCGAGCAGCTCGGCATTGGCTATTCGACGCTGAAGACGAAGCTCAGGGCTTGGGGCATCGGCACCGACTCCGACGACTGAGGCGCGGCGCTCACGGCGCTGCCGGGGTCATCCCCGGTCCCGGCTTCGCGATCGGAAGTGCCAGGGTGAAGTCGCTGCCGACGCCGGGCACGCTCAGCACCGAGACCTCGCCGCCGTGCGCGCGCGCGATCCGGCGGACGTTGGGCAGCCCCATTCCGACGTGCGCGCCGGTCCGCTTGGTGGAGGAGAAGGCGTCGAAGAGGCGCGCGAGCCGGTCGGGAGCAATGCCGCCGCCGCGATCCGCGACCCGCAGCAGCGCCTGCGGCTCCGGCCCGTCGGTGCGTTCCACGGAGAGCCGCACCACCGCGCCGCCCGGCGACGCCTCGATGGCGTTGTAGGCGAGGTTCAGCGTCGCGCGCTCGAGCAGGTAGCGGTCGGCAAGCACCCAGATCTCGTCCGCCGCCTTCTCCACCTCGAGGTGAATGCCGTGCCGCGCGGCGTGCGGCTGCGCGGTGCGGCCGACGCTGTCGGCGAAGCCGCCCAGCTCGAGCGGGAGCAGATCGCCGGGCTTTACCTCCCGCGTGAGGTCGGCGAAGTCGCTGACGAACTTGCGCAGGGTCGAGACCTCGCTGCGCAGGTTGTCGCGGATCAGCGGGAGGTAGCTCGCGTCGCCGTCTTCGGCAAGCGCCGCGGTCTGCTGGAGGATGGCGAGCCGGTGGCCGAGATCGTGGCTGATGCCGCTCGCGATCTGCCCGGCGGTGCGCCAGCGCTCCTCGATCTCGAGCGTGGTCAGCATTCGCCGCGCCTGCGCCGCGCCGAGCGCGATCGAGGCCGCGAGCGCCAGCATCGCCACCAGCGCGAGCGCGAACTGCGCCGTGTGCGCCGCGCGCAGCGCCTCCTGTGACGACTGCTCGACGGCGATGCTCCAGCCGAGCGACTTGAGAAACGCCCAGCCCGCGACGCGATCGCCGACCTGGGTGCGCGCGGGCCGGCCCTGCGACAGGTCGAGCGCGGCGTCGGCTTCAGGCACGCGCTCGCCGTCGAGCACCGCGGCGCGCAGGGTGCCGGCGCCCGCCGCGATCAGCCGGCCGCTGGAGTCGAAGGCCAGGGCATACCCGGACTCGCCGACGCGGATGCGCTGCACCTGCCGCTGCAATTCGAGCAGGTCCAGCGTCGCGCACACCGTGCGACCGGGCCGGCGCACGGCGGGAACGCACACGTCCATCGCCGGCGAGAGACCGGACAGGTAGGTGGGCGAGGCGACCTCGTGGCCCGCGAGCGCCTGCGCGAGCTGCTCCCGGGTGATGGCCGGCGGCAGGGCTGCTGCGGCCGTGTCGGCATCGACGATGGCGACGTGGCCGAGCGCGGGCGCGTCGAGCGGCACCTCCTCGAGGCGGCGCGCGGCATCGGGCTCGTCGCCGACCGCGGCGGCGACCGTGCGCAGCGTCTCGCGCTGCTGCTCGACGTAGTCGCCGATGCGCGCGGCGGCCTGCTCCGCGACCGCGTGCAGCGCCTCGAGCGACGCCGCCTCGCTGCGGCGGCGGAGGATCTCGATCGAGGCGACGCCGACCAGCGCGATGGGCAGCAGGCCCGAGAACGCGACCAGCAGTGAGAGCCGAACCGAGAGGTCGCGGCGCTTCATGGCGATACCTGCCACTCGGGCAGCGTCTCAAAGAAGTCGTACGGCCCGAGGCGTGCGTCGCGCACGCGCGCGTCCACCACCGCCAGGCGCTCCTGGGTGCAGAAGAAGGCGGCGGGAGGATCGGCGTCGAGCTCGCGCTGCGCGCCGTCCCAGTCGGCCTCGTCGAGCGCGGCGTCCACGCGTGGATTCGAATATCCGACATAGTTGGTGGGCGCGGCTGACCTCCAGCTCAGCGCCGCGGCCGACGGCGGCCAGATCAGCGGACGCGCGATTGCCAGGTCGAAGTCGCCGGCCTTGAGCGCATCGAAGTACGCCCCCAGATCGAGCGCGCGCACCTCGCCGCCGCGACCGCCCAGGGCCCGCCGCACCGCCAAGGCAAGCTTGTCGTCGATCTCTCGCGGCACGAGGATGTCGAGCCGGCGACCGGGCGGCGGAGGAGCTCCGGTGGCGCGCGAAAGCACCGGAACGCAGGCCGCGCCATAAGCGACGCTGCTGATCGAGTCTGGCCGCAGGGCGCGCACCAGCGCGGAGCGCTCCTCGCGCCCAAGCCGGCGCGGGTTGAACGCCACTGCGTGCACCGCCGGTCCCGGTGCGCGGATCACCCGTAGCCGCGGGACGCCGTCGAAGAACTCTAGATCGCGGGGCTCGGGCAAGCGCAAGAGGTCGGCGTCTCCGCGCAGCGTGCGCACGAAGGCTTCGCGCTCGGTGGCGAAAGCGCGCAGCACGACCTCGTTGATGAAGCCTTCGCGCGGCGTGCGTCGGGCGAGCACGATCTGCTCAGCACTCTGCGAGGTGACCGAGAAAGGTCCCGTTCCCACTTCGCCGCCCGGGGTGGGGCGGGCGATCAGCGTCCGCACCAGCAGCAGATCGACCGGCGTCACGTTGTCGTCCGCGTCGATCTCCAGCGCGTCGCCCACGTGCAAGGCGCGCAGATGGTGCAGCGCCAGACTCCGGATGACGTCGGCTTCGGTCAGTGGCGCACCATCGCTGAAGAGCTCCGGCCGTAGCCGGACACGGAGCTTGCGGCGGCTGATGCGCTCGACCTGCGCCGCCAGTTTGGGGACCAATGCCCCCCGCTCGTCGAACAACGCGAGCGGCTCGAACACCCAGGTCTGCGCGACCGAGCTGGTTGGCCTCTCACGTGCCTCGGAAGTGATCGGCAGAAGCGGCCCTGCCAGAGCAATCCGTAGCGAGAACGGAGGGGTCGAGCGATGGCCCCCACAGGCGGCGAGGACTGCCAAGGCGAGGGGCCAGCGCACGGGCCTTGAAATCCTCTACGCGGTTCCCGGCGTCAAGGATTGTCGCAGAACCAGCTGCAGGGCAGCATCTTGCGCGATGACTTCCGAATGCTTCGCTTGATCTTCATCGGGTCTCTCCGTATGGTTTATGCGGCCTTGTTCAGGCCGCGTGGTCCAGCCCTTCGTCTTCAGGAAACTCCGCGAGGAAGCGCTGGAGGGTGCTCTCGCGGAAACTCTGCTCGAACAGATCCTTCTTGCAGCTCACCTGATCGCTGCGGCCGGTCTGCAGGAACTTGCCGCCGAGGCAGCCGCCGACGCAGACGGGCATGAAGGCGCAGTCGCCGCACTGCTCCCACGGCCGCAGCACGAGGAGCGGCGCCACCTTCTCGGCCGCGTCGCCCGCGGTGACCTTCGCCACCTCGAGCCCGGGCAGGCCCGCGACCGCGGGGCACTTGTAGACCTTGCCCTCGGGATCGATGGTGTAGTTGTTCTTCCAGTGCAGCTCGCAGGGACCGAGCAGGGACTCGAGCGACCCGGGTGCCGCGTCCGCGCGTGTCGGCAGCTTGCGGCGCTCGGTTGCCTTGTTCAGCTGCACGAAGGTCTGCGTCTCGGCCTTGTCACTGCAGCTCGTGCAGGTGCCCTGCTCGCGGTGCTGCGTGTCGACGATCGGCTTGAAGTGCACGCTGTCAAGCGGCACCCCGGCGGCGTTGAGGCGTTCAAGCAATCTCTCGAACGACGCCGCCTGGTCGGGCAGGAAGTTACCGCCCACGCGTATCCGCGCGTGTGGCGCCACCGCCAGCACGTTGGCAAAGATCTCGTCGAAGGTGCCGCGCCCGCTACGCCAGACGCGCATCTTGTCGTGCGTCTCCTTGTCGCCGTCGAGCGTGACCTTGAAGACGCCGTCACCGAACTTCTTCATCGCGGTGGCGAACTCCACGGTGAGGCCGATGGCGTTGGTGGTCATCTGCCAGGAGAAGGTGCCGCCACGCGCGGCCATCGAGGCGGAGAGCACCTCGGCCGTGCGCAGGCAGAAGTCCTTGCGCGTGAGCGGCTCGCCGCCGAAGTAGTGGATGCTGAGGTGGCGCAGCCCGCGTTCGTCCACGCGCCGCAGGATCCACTCGAGCGTGGCGTCCTCGACCGGCGGCGGCATCTTGGCCACGCCCGGGTGATCCTTCTGGAAGCAGTACGTGCACGCGAGGTTGCAGGCGAGCGTCGGCATCAGCGTCACGAACATCGCGCCCGGCACGCCCTCGCTCGCCTTGTCCAGATAGCCGCGCAGGCGCTCGTCGTCGGCGGCGCGGTCTTTGACCAGGAAGCCTTCCTCGAGCAGGACCTCCTGCGCCTCCTGCTCGGCACCGTCCCGCGGGTCGTCGCCCGTGGTCTTCCACCGCTCGACCGCGGCCAGCGTGGCGTCGTCCACGCCCAGGTAGCGGTCCTCGATCACGCTGTAGAGGACGTGCTCGCCGGCCCGGGCATCCTTGTACGTGAGAACGAATCGCGAAAGCTCCATTCGCACATCCTCTACGCAATGCTGGTGCCAGCGCGATGCGATCTCTGCGTTCCCGAGGAAAGGTGGCCGGATTTCGAGCCCTGGGCCAGCGATTGAGCCGGCGTTTGCGCAAGCGGAGTGGCTTGAAAGTGAGCCCGATCGCTAGCGCGACGCGGCCCACGCGGCCGGGTTCAGAGGCAACCGCGGCGAAATCCGCCCTGGCCAGAGATCGGGCCGATCGGGCTCGAACGCGAGCCGTCCGGATGGCCCCGAACTTGCGAAGCGCTAGAGACCGTGACCAACGACGACGAGCCCATCGCAGTCCGCCACCTCCAAGCCGGAGGCCGCCGGATCCCCGTTCTTTTTTTCCGCAACGCCGGCGGGTCGGTGTGCGGTCGCTTCGTTTTCGGCGAGGGCGACACGCCCATCGTGGACGGGCCGACGCCCGACGCGGTCCTCTTGCTGGTGGCCGACATGGTCGACAGCCTGCTCCTCGCCCGCGAGCTGCGCGAGTCAGCGCTTCGGCAGCGAGCGCAGCTTGCGCGCCGCCGCCGCGCCCAGGAACGCCGCGGCCAACGCGCCAAGAGCGAGCAGCACCCAGACAAGGCCGCCGCGGAGTCCCTCGCCGCGCCCGATCGACTCGGCGCTCGGCAGTAGCGATCCGGCCCAGACGTAGAGCAGGGTCCCGGGCGCCATGCCCACGGCCGTGCCGATCACCAGGTCGCGCAGCCGCATGCCTGTCAGCCCCAGCACCGCGTTGCTCGGCGTGTACGGCAGCACCGGCGAGACGCGGAGCAGGATCACCGTCAGCACGCCCCCTTGCGCGGCGAGCTCGGCGAGCGCGCGCGTTCGCGGCCGGTCGAGCAGCGCCTGCGCGGCGGCGGTGCGTCCGAAGAAGCGCGCGATCGAGAACGCGGTGGCCGCGCTCGCGACCGCCGGCAGCAGGGCGATCGGCGCGCCCCACCAGCCGTACACCCAGCCCGCGGCGAGCGTCAGCGGGACGATGGGCAGGAAGAGCAGCGTGAGCAGATAGATGCCGGCCGCCGCGAGCAGCGCGCCCTCGATTCCCGACCGGTGCGCGAGCTCCGCGCCCAGCACCACCCAGCGCAGGACCGGCAGCTGCCGCACCGCGATCCAGAGCGCGAGCAGCACGCCGCACAGGATCGCGAGCCGCAGCGCTCTAGGTCCCTTCACCAGGAGGTTTCTGGAAGAGCGGATCGTCGGCCAGCTGGCCGTGCGTCTCGGCGCGCGCGCTCGCCTGCAGGGCGTCCCATTCGCGGCGCTCGGCCTCGTCCATGCGGTCGAGCGCGAAGTTGAGCCGCGCGCGCGCCTTGACCAGGCGGGTGCGCGCGTCCTGCACCTCCTGCCGGCCGGCGACCAGGAGGTCCGCTGCCTCGAGCGTCGGCACGCCCGGCGCGCGGGCGCGGGAAAGCTTCGCCTCGCCCTCGCGCTGCGCTGC
>JAYWBT010000173.1:0-10831 GCA_043781235.1 Deltaproteobacteria bacterium | reverse complement strand
CGCCGAAAATTCCTCAACAGCCCACTCGTGACCCTCGTCTCGCTCGTCCATCACCACCTTAGACCAGAGGGGTCTGACATTTGTGGCTAGTGGTCAGGTGGGGGTCGCCGCCCTCGGACAGGTGCTCGACCCCTGCGCGTGAGGTGCGCGAAAAGACGTTGGGTGCGGGGTCTGCGCAACTCGTTCGTCGACCCCCACACCCCCCACGCCGGCTAACCGTGGAAGTACTGACGGAGCCAACCGTCGAGATGCCACTTACGTTCTAGCGGGTGCTTCGCCGCTCTGCACCGCCCGGGCGCTGTTCGCCCCGACCGTGCGATTGGCATTCATAACCTTCGAAGGCCGGTACGCGATTATAAGCGTTTAATACCCATGGACCCGATTGTGGTGCCCGTCCTTGACCGAATGCGGGCTCTCGAGAGTGAGCGCGCGAGCGTTGCCTCGTCCAACACCATGCACTGACTCGGGATGAAGTCCGACGGGAGCGCGCTCGCGAAAGATAGCCGGCGTGGGGGGCGTGGGGGACGGCGAACGAGTTGCGCAGGCAACCGGCAACCACTCCATCCCGCAACGCACGCCAGGCGCCGAAGCACCTGTCCGAGGGCGACGACCCCTACGCTTCCCGCGGCGGCGATCGTTGCCGCGAGATGAAGATTCACGCCGCTACGAACTGGCGCTCGACCAGCCTCTTATAGAGCCCACCCTCGGTCATCAGCGCCTGGTGCGCGCCGCTCTGCACCACGCGGCCGCCGTCAATGACCACCACCCGATTGGCATTGATGACCGTCGAGAGCCGGTGCGCGATGATCAGCGTGGTGCGCCCGCGCATCAGCTTGTCGAGCGCGTCCTTGACCAGGTGCTCGCTCTCGGCGTCGAGCGCGGAAGTCGCCTCGTCGAGCACCAGGACGCGCGGATCCTTCAGCACCGCGCGCGCGATGGCCACGCGCTGCTTCTGCCCTCCCGAGAGCTGCACGCCGCGCTCGCCCACCAGCGTCTCGTAGCCTTGCGGGAACGACGAGACGAACCCGTGCGCGTTGGCAGTCCGCGCGGCATCCTCGATCTCGGCGCGCGCGGCGCCCGGCCGCCCGTAGCGGATGTTCTCGGCGATGGTGGTCGAGAAGAGGATCGGTTCCTGCGCCACGGTGCCGATCTGCCGGCGCAGGAAGGTCGGGTCGAGCTCGCGCAGGTCGTGCCCGTCGAGCAGCACCGCGCCCGAGTCCGGGTCGTAGAGCCGCGCGATCAGCGCCGCGAGCGTGGACTTGCCGGCACCCGACGGTCCGACCACCGCGACGATCTCGCCCGGGTCGAGCCGCAGGCTCACGTCGTCGGCGACGACGACATCCTTGCGCGTGGGATAGGCAAAGCGGACGTGCCGCAGCTCGATCGCGCCGCGCACCGCCGGTAGCTGCGCGCCTCCGTGCGGCGCCATGGCGGGCTTGCGATCGACCAACTCGAAGACGCGCTCGGCCGCGCCCAGCGCCTTCATGAAGTCGGCCCAGATATCGGCGATGGTGCCGAGCGACATGGCGACGACCAGCGTGTAGACGAGGAATGAGGTCAAGCCTCCGACCGTCATCTGGCCTTTGACGACCAGGTGGCCGCCATACCAGAACACCAGCGCCGCCGACGCATAAGCAGCGAAAGACGCGCCCGCGAAGAAGATCGACGCGGCGTAGCTGCGCTTCTTCGCCAGCTCGAACGAGTGCTGCACCCGCGCGCTATAGCGCCGCACTTCGCTCTCTTCTGCCGCGAACGAGCGCACGGTGCGGATGCCGGAGATCGCCTCCTCCGCCACCTCGCTCGAGGCGGCGAGCGCGTCCTGCACCTCTTTCGATAATTTGCGAATCCGCCTGCCGTAGATCACCGCGCCCACCGCCACCGCCGGCACGATGGCGAGCATCAGCGCGGTCAGCACCGGCGAGGTCCAGAGCAGAAACCCGATGCCGCCGATCACCTGCGCCACGCTGCGCAGGCCCATCGAGATATTCACGCTCACCGCGCTCTGCAGCACGGTGGTGTCGGAGGCGAGCCGGTTGGTCAGCTCGCCGGTCCGGCTCTCGTCGAAGAAGCCGATCTCCTGCGAGAGGATGCTGGCGAAGAGCTGCTCGCGCAGGCGCGCCACGACGCGCTCGCCCGCGATGCTGAAGAGCAGGGCGCGCAACGCGATGGCCACTCCCTGCACGAACGCGATGGCGACCATGGCGAGCGCCGCGCGATCGATCAGCTCCAGCTTCTTGCCGCCGAGCACGCCGTCGATGATGACGCGCAGGCCCTGCGGGTAGAGCAAACCCATGCCGCTGCCGACCGCGAGGCAGAGCGTGCCCAGCGCGATCGAGCGCCGCTCGGGCCGCGCGAGTTGCAGCAGGCGCCGCAGCGTGGTGGTCTTCTTCTGGAGCGCCATGGAGATTGGATGCCGATCAGCCGTGATAGACGCGGCTTGCGGTAATGAGGCCGTCGGGTCCGATCTCGAGCACCTCCGCGATGGGCATGTCCGGGTCGGCCATCGCGAAGCGAAGATATTCGAGCACCACGCGGCCGTCGCTCGCGGTAATGCTGCGCTCGACGTAACGCAAGTCCGGCAGGCGCGCGAACGCCCCGGCCCACCACTTGCGCAGCTCGGCGCGCCCCGAGATCGACCCGCCCGACTCCGGCCGGAGCGCGCGCAGCTTGGGTGAGGTGTGGCGCGCGCCCTCGGCGTAGAGGGCGACCAGCGCGTCGGCATCTTTGCTCTCGAAGCAGGCCAGCCATTTGCGCGCGAGCTCGGTTGCGGTCATGGCGCGGACTGTAACGCTGTTACGCTTCCGATGTTACGTCCGCGCGCGGCTCACTCTGCGGCGCGCTGGCCCGCGCCTTGCTCTACCTGGGCGGCATGCGCCCCTTCCTCTCCGCCGCCCTCGCCCTCTTGCTCCTCTCCGCCGCTCCCCGCGCCGCACAAGCCTGTGGCAGCGGCCACGGCGGCAGCAACAACAACTACTCCGGCCTCGTGGCGCTGGTGCTGGTGGTCGGCGGCGGACTGGCCATCGGCGATCTCGCCTTCACTGCCCACGACCTTTCAGTGGACAAGTCGAGCGCGGGTGCCGGCGTCGGCGAGGCGCTGCTGGCGGCGCCGCAGGTGGCCCTCGGCGTCGCCTGGCTTGGAAGCAACACCAGCAGCCGCGCCGGGGCGGCCGTCTACACTGCCTGGATGAGCGCCTTGCTGGTACACGGCATCTATGCCATCGCGACGGCAAACGACAGCGCCAGCCCGCCGGTCCACGGCTTTACTGAGGCCGAGGCGAGGTCGCAGCCGGCGGCGCTCGGCCTGGGGATGACCTTCGTCGACGTCGGCTCCCGCAGCGCGCCGGGACTCGGGTTGGTCGGCCGCTTCTGACGATTGATTGGCGGCTCCGCATCATCGCAGCGGCGCAATGTTCACTTTTGCGGCGGAGGTATCGCACCCAATTGATCTGCCTGCATTCGCTTGCTGGAGTGCCGCGCCTGGAGGTTGCATGCGCGCACTCATCCTCGCGGCGGTCCTCTCGTTTCCCCTCTCGGCCCAGGCGACCTGCTATGTCGCCTATATCCACGGCAAGCTGAACAACGCGACCGGGCTTTCCAACCTGACGCCCGGCTCGGGGGCCACCGACGCCGATCGGCGCAACTACTGGCGCAATGGCTCGAGCGACACCTACGGCGATTTCGTCCTCTATTCGGGACTCAATCGCGGCTGCACCGTCCTGGTCACTGGATATGACGGCACTGCGGGCTTCTGGGACAGCGCGGCCTCCGGCGCGGTCGCGCAGCAGCTCAATCAATTCATTGCCCGGTATTCGATTCCCGACGGCCAGCTGATCCTGATTGGTCATTCGATGGGCGGCGTGGTGACCCGCTGGATCGTCAACAACGGCGTCGGCGGCTCGGCCTATTACAACTACAACGGCGATTACGCGACCATCGCGCGCAAGACGCGCTACCTCATCAGCGTCTCGGGCGCGCACCTCGGCTCGCCGGTCGCCGACGCGGTCTACGGCAACAGCGACACCCTCTGTGGGAACTTCGTCGGCACGCTCGCGGGCTGGCTGGGCGCGCGCGACGGCTCCACTTACTGGCTGGAGACCTTGCAGCTCGAGTACGGCTCCGCCAGCGGGAGCTGGATGGGCGACGCGGGCCGCTCGAAGACGCTCTACACCATGGCCACGCGGCGCTGGGACTCCGGCAGCGGCGGCGTGGTGGACGGCCTGATCAGCGGCGCCTGGGATTGCCTCGGCTACGTGGGCCACTGGTACGAGCCGTGGGTCTCGACCGTGCCGGGGGACGGCGTCGTCTTCGAGAGCGCGGGAGCCGGGCAATACCGCGAGTCGGGCAGCGCGGCCAACGCAAGCTGGGGCACGAAGAGCTGGTCGAACGGGCAGTGGGTGCAGGGCGCGCGGCGGGACTGGGTGCGAATGGATCACAACCACGAGCACTCGCGGCTCGATGACCTCTCGCGGCCGCTGACCGACAATATCCGCGGCGTCTCGACGAGCTATTGGCCCGGTTCCTATATCGGGGCCTACGGGCTGTCGCTGCAGTGAAGCGCGCGGCGGCCGGGGCCGCGCTGGTGATCGGGTTGCTTTTCTGGTTGGCAGCCGGAAACGAGCCGGCCTCGAAGCGCGCACCGGTTGGCGCGTCCCCGGAGGTGAGGTCACCCGCGCTCCTGCCTTTTGGCTTGTCCGGGCTCGCGTCAGCCCCACCGTCAACCTCGGCAGCATGGTCCGGCCCGGCCGCGGTGGCCGCGCCCGGCCCGGCGTCCACCGCGCTCGCGTCTGCGTCGCTGCCGGAAGCAAAGCCGCTCCCGCGCGCCGCCACGCCCGCGCCTCCGCCTTCGCCGGGCGCGGACGACCCCGGCCCCGGTTCTGCTATCGAGCGCTACGACGGCCGCTCCGGACGTCTGTCGCCCAACGCCACGCCGGCCGGAGGCGAGGTCACCACCCGCATCCGCTCGACCGGCGGCGCGCCGACGCTCGCCGTCTGGGTGCCGACCATCCGCATCCAGGCCGGCGCCGAGGTCGCGATCCACGCCACGCTCACCGACGAGCGGGGCGCGCCGGTTGCGCCGGCCGCCATCGTCGCGGCCGTCCTTCGTCGCGGCGAAGCGCCAGGCGCCGAGACGCCGCTCGCGCCGGCCGACGAAGGATTCGTGCTCCGATTCAAAGCCCCCGCGCCCGACGCGCCAGCCGCGGCCCCGGTTATCTTTGATTACGTCGTGCAGGCGCGGGGCCAAACCCTCGGCGAGGCGTTTACCCGCACCGCGACGGGCAGCTTTCTCGTTCATTCGAGCGGCGGCCACCTCGACCCGGCGGGCGCCCGCGTCGAGCGCCGCGGCGGCAACCTGGTCCTCGAGGTCCCCGCCAGCATCGACCGCCCCGGCACTTACTGGATGTACGCCGAGCTCTGGGGCGGCAAAGGCTTCGCCAGCCCCATCGCCTTCGCGCGCGATCGCTTCGAGCGGCTGCCCGCCGGGGATCGCCCGCTCTCGATCTTCTTCGGCGGCGCCGTGGTGCGCGACCGCGGGCTGGACGGCCCTTACCTCGTCCGCAACCTGCGCTTCCAGCAGGTGGACGCGTTCCCGCCGCAGGAACAGGAGCCCATCGCCCAGCTGCTGCCCACCGCCGCGTTCCGCGCCGGCGAGTTCAACTGAATTCAATCGCTGTCATTTACGCGCGCAGCAGCGCGGCGCCCCAATGGAAGCCGGCGCCCAGCCCGACGAAGCAAACCAGCGCCCCCTCGTTGACCCGCCCTGCCTTGCGCGCCTCGTCGAGCGCGATGGGAATGGTGGCCGCGGTGGTGTTGCCGTAACGCTGGATGTTGTTGAAGACCTTCTCGTCCGGCAGCTGGAGCGACCGCTGCACCGCCTCGCAGATACGCAGATTCGCCTGGTGCGCAATCAGCAGATCGATCTGCTGCACTTCGAACCCGGTCTCGTGGCAGAGCTCGCGGACGGCTTCCGGCATCCGCTTCACCGCCATCTTGAAGACGGCGCGGCCGTCCATCTCGGGGATATGCCGGCCGGCCTTGAAATCGGTATCGGTCATATAAGGGCGCGAGGCGAATCCTCCCGAGGGGACATAGAGGCTCTTGAAGTCGCCGCCGTCCGAGTGCAGCTTGAAGCCAAGCAGCCCGCGCTCGCCTTCGCCGGCCCGCAGCACCACCGCCCCAGCCGCGTCGCCGAACAGCACGGTGCGGTCGCGGAACTTCGAGTTCCACTCTTTCTCCTCCGCCGTGGGCGCGGGGCCTTCCCGGCCGAAGAGGTGGTCCCACTGCGTCCAGGGCATGAAGCCCGAGTGGACCTCGGCGCCGACCAGCAGCACGGTGCGCGCCATCCCGGAGCGCACCAGCGCGTCGCTGACTTGCAATCCATAGATGAAGCCGGTGCATTGCTGGCGGATATCGAGCGCCGGAATGGTCTTGAGCCCGAGCTTGTGCTGGAGGATCCCGCCGCAGCCGGGGAAGTAATGGTCGGGCGTCATGGTGGCGAAGACGATGTAATCGATCTCGCCTTTGTCGATCCCCGCGTCCGCGATGGCCTTCTGCGCGGCGCCGAGGCCGAGGTCGCTCGTCGCCGTGCCGGCCTCGACGTAATAGCGCTGCTCGATCCCCGAACGCTCGCGGATCCAGGCGTCCGAGGTGTCCATCAGCTTCGCCAGATCGTCGTTCTTGACCAGGTGCTCGCCCGTGACGAATCCGGTCCCGATGATCTGCGTGCGCATGCTGCCGCTCTAGCCTCATCGGCGTCCACGCACAAGCGCGGACGCGGCCCTGAAATAAGCGCCCGATGCAAACGTCGTACAAAGCATCCATGGCATTGCTCGCAGGCCCTCTGCTCGCGCTCGCGCTCCACCTCGCGGCGGCCTCCCGCTACGGCTTCTTCCGCGACGAGGTCTACTTCGTTGTTTGCGGGCAGCACCTCGCCTGGGGGTTCGTCGATCAGCCGCCGCTCTTTCCCGCGCTCGCGGCGCTCTCGTTCCACGCGGCGCACGGGTCGGTCTTGCTGTTCCGTCTCCCGGCGTTCCTGCTCCACGCCGCGCTGTCCCTGAGCGCGGCGCTGTTCGCGCGGCGGCTCGGGGGCGGCGCGTTCGCAGCGGCGCTCGCGGGCCTCTGCGTCGCGACCTCGCCGCTCCTGCTCGGCCTCGGGCATCTGATGACCATGAACGCGCTCGAGCCGCTGCTCTGCCTCGCCTGCGCCGCGGTGGTGCTGCGCCTGCTCGACGGCAGCGATGCGCGGCTGTGGCTCGCCGCGGGCGCGCTCGCGGGCGTCGGGATGCTCAACAAGCACTCGATGGCGTTCTTCGTCGGTTGCCTGCTCGCCGGCGTCGCGGTGGGCGCGCCGCGGCTGCTGCGCACGCGCTGGGTGCCGGCGGCCGCGCTCGTCGCGCTGCTGATCGTCGGGCCGCACCTCTGGTGGCAATGGAAGAACGGCTTCCCCATGCTCGAGCTCTTGCGCAATGGACGGCTGCACAAGAACGCGGCTTTCCACCCCGCGCAGTTCTTCCTCGAGCAGTTCACCGACGTGGGCCCGCTGCACGCTCTGGTATGGATTCCGGGCGTGGTCTGGCTCTTGCGCCGGCGCCGCGCCATCGGGCTCGCCAGCGTCTTTCTGGTTGCGCTTTATTTCTTCCTGCAGGCGAAGGCGTATTACGCGGCGCCCATCTATCCCATCCTCTTTGCGGGCGGCGCGGTGGCGCTCGAGAGCGCGTGGCGGTCGCGCGTGCGGCTGTTGCTGCCAGCGCTGGTCGTCGCCGAAGGGCTCGCGTTCGCACCGCTCGCCATTCCATTGCTCGCCGAGGGCCCATTGATCGAATACCAGGCGCGGCTGGCACTGGCGCCGCGCCACCTGGAGAAGAAGGAGTACGGCGCGCTGCCGCAGGTCTTCGCCGATCAGCACGGCTGGGAGCGGCTGGCGCAGGCGGTGGCGGACGTGCTTCGCACGCTCCCGCCCGCGGAGAGGGCGCGCGCTACCATCTATGCGCAGAACTATGGCGAGGCCGCGGCCATCGAGCTGCTCGGGGGTCCGCTGCCAAAGGTGACCAGCGGCCACAACAATTACTTCCTCTGGGGGCCAGGGCGGGACGATGGGCCCTGGATCATCGTCGGCGGCGAGCCCGAGAGTCATCGGCGGGTCTTCGCCGAGGTGCGCGAGGTCGCGCGCCTGCCGCACGATCCGCAGGTGATGCCGTACGAGGACGCGCTTCCGATCTGGCTGTGCCAGTCGCCCAAGGTGCCCATCGCCACCGTGTGGCCGGGGACGCGCCACTACGAGTAGCGGCGCACCTCGGCGCACATCGGCCTTCGGGGGAACTTCCTTGCTCCAAGCGGGGGAATGACTTTACGCTTGCGAACAATGTCGCCGGCCGGCTCTTCCTTTTCATTCCCCTTCGCAGGCAGGCGCATCGTCACCTTGGCGTTGGTGGTGGCTCTCGGCTGCGCGAAGAAGCCGGCGGCGCCGACCGCGGCCATCGACGCGCCCGCGAGCGCGCACGTCGGCCTGCCGGTGCAGCTCGACGGGAGCCGGAGCGCGCCCGCCGCAGATCTGCCCGACCCGAAGTCGCTGGCCATCACCTTCCAGTGGAGCCTCGCGGCGGTGCCCGCCGGAAGCACAGCCCCGCTCGAAGGCGCGACGGGTCCGCGGCCGCGATTCCTGCCCGACGTCGCGGGCGCCTACGTCGTGCAGCTGGTCGTGCGCGACTTCGCGAGCGCGAGCGCGCCGGTGCAGTCCACCATCCAGGCCGCGGCCGACTGTGTGCCGATTGTCTCCGCCGCGGTCGCGACGCCTTCGTCCGTGGACGTCGCGCAGCCCGTCGCGCTGAGCGGCAGTGCGGCAGCTCCTTGCGCCGCGGCGGCCGGCAGCGACCCCATCGTCGCCTGGAGCTGGACCGTCGCTGCCGCGCCTCCTGGGAGCACGGCGCAGATCGTCGCGCCCGCGCAGCTCGACACCTCGTTCGTCCCCGACCTGCGCGGCAGCTACGATCTCGCGCTGCAGGCCACCGACGCGCTCGGCCTCCAGAGCACGCTCGCGCACGTCGCGGTTACGGCGATGGGCTGCGGCGACAACCCGCCGTCGTTGGACTCCATCGCGGCCTCGCTCGCCTCGCCCGATCTCGGAGCGGCCGTGAGGCTCCAGGCCCTGGTGAGCGACGCCGATGCGCAGCCGCCCTGCGGCCTGCCGCGCTCGCTCTCGTACAGCTGGGCGATCGCCGCCGCGCCCGCCGGATCGAAGGCGCAGCTCAGCAGCCGCACAGCGCAGACGCCGTCGTTCGTTCCCGACGTTGCCGGCGACTACGTGCTCGCGCTGGTCGTGCGCGACCAGCTCGGCCGCGCGAGCGTCCGCCAGACCACCACCGTCCGCGCCAGCGTTTGCGGCGGCGCCGTCCCCTCCGTCACCGCGACCGCGAGCGCGAGCTCCATCGCGACCGGCGATACCGTGCAGCTGCTCTCGCTGGTGCAGGATCCCGACGGCCCGCCCACGCCCTGCGGCAGCGCGCCCGCGACCTACGCATACGCGTGGCAGATCGTCGCCGCGCCGCTCGCCAGCAAGGCGCGGCTCAACGGCGCCGGGCTGATGAACCCGAGCCTCGTCGCCGACGCGCCCGGCACCTACGTCTTCTCCGTCACCGTCACCGCTTCCACTGGCAAGGTGAGCAGCCCCGCGCTCATTACCGTGCAGGCATCGGCCTGTGGCAGCGTCGCTCCGATCGTCTCCATCGTCACGGTCAACGGCGCTGGCACTGGTCTGCCCGTGCGCCTCTCGGCCGCGGTGGACGACAGCGCCAACGCCTGCAGGCCGACGGCGCCGTACAGCTTCAGCTGGACGCTGCGGAGCGCGCCGGCCGGCTCGACCGCCGGGCTCTCCGGTGCCATCGCGACGAAAGCCTCGGCGCAGGCGGCACCGAGCTTCGTGCCCGACCTCTTCGGCGACTACAACTTCCAGCTCACGGTCACCGACGCGCTCGGCCTCGCCGCCACCGCCAACCGCACGATCACCGTCGCGCAGTGCAGCGCGCCGCTCACCGCGCCGATTGCGGCTCCCTCCGGCGCGGTCACCGGCCAGCCGGTACAGCTGCACGCCGCGCCGGTCGATTCGAACCTGGTGCCTGGATGCCCGCTGGTGACGCCGCTCATCACCTACGCCTGGTCCATCCTGGGGCAGCCCTCCGGCGCGACCGCGCAGCTCAACCATGCCGCGGACGGAGCGCCGAGCTTCACTCCGCTGATTACCGGCCGGTACACCGTGCAGCTCGTGGTCAAGGATTCGGCAGGCAACCGGAGCCCCGCCGCGATTGCCAACGTGGATGTCGCGAATTGCAGTGCACCGCTCACGGTCATCGTGCCGGACACGAGCGGACCTACCGGCCAGCCGCTGCTCCTCGCAGCGAGCGTCACCGATCCCAACGCCGGCTGCGCGGCCACCGCGCCGTTTCATTACCAATGGACGCTGGCGGGCTTGCCCGCGGGCAGCACCGCGAAGCTGAACAACCCGGGCTCCGCCGGGCCGAGCTTCGTTCCCGATGTGGGCGGTGCCTTTCTGGTGAGCCTCGTCGTCGCCGACTCGGCCGGCAACACAAGCCCTCCGGCAATTGGCAATGTCACCGTTGCCAATTGCACTTTGTCGCCGACTCTCGCGTTCGTCCCCGCGAGCGGTTTCACCGGCGTGCCCGTCGCGCTCGCTGCGACGGTGGACGACAAGAACTCGGGCGGTGCCTGCACCGCACCGATCCTGCCGTACGCCTATGCCTGGTCGCTCATCGCGCGCCCCGCCGGCAGCGCCGCGGCGCTCAACGATGGCGCGGCCGCCTCGCCCAGCTTCACGCCCGAC
>JAYWBT010000172.1:0-10905 GCA_043781235.1 Deltaproteobacteria bacterium | reverse complement strand
TTCGACCGAGCGCGCGTTGACGATCGCGGTCTCCCCGTAGACGCGGACCCGCGGGTCCAGAATCTCCTCGCTCTCGATGATGAAGTCGGAACCCGGATGGCTGCCGGAAGGCGCCGCGTCCTGGATCTCGTCGACCTTGCTGGAAATCATGCCCCGGCCGTCGATGCCGACGTAGTCGTCCGACAACAGGCGCGCCACCGCTTGCGCATCGTGCCGCAGGACGGCCGCGGACCACTCTCGCTCGGAGGCGACCAGAACCCCGACGTCGTCCGGGCGTCCCTCCGCGGGCAGCGACGGGAGCGGGGCGCAGGCGCCGAGCGCGACGAGAGGCAGCGCTGCCAGGACCAGCACCCGTCGCTCGACCGGAGCGACGTGGCGACCCCCTCGAAACCGGTCGATGCCCCTCTTCCCGGTCTCGATGATTCAGTCCTCGAAGGCGTCGCTGGGTAATACCCGCTTCGCGGTGGGTCGCTGGACGCGCTTGCGCTGCGGGCGGGGGCCGGCGCCGGCGAGGCGGCGGCCGGTAGCGGCGAGCGCGCGATATTCAGGCAAATGCGGCTGCAGCAGCGCGCGCTGCATCATCTTTTCGTCGGCGCCCTGCGGGATATGGATCGGCTTGCCGGTATTGGGGTGATAGCCCGAGTAATACATATCGGTGGCCAGCGTCATCGGCGTCGGCGTGAAGTCCTGCACCTGCTGCGGCCGCCACCCGTTCTCCTCGAGGAAGTCGGAGAGCTCGACCATGTCCTTCACCTCGCAGCCCGGGTGGCCGGAGATGAAGTAAGGCACCAGATACTGCTCCTTGCCGGCCTCGTCGGAATACTTCTCGAACAGCTCCTTGAAGCGGACGAACTGGTCTTTCTGCGGCTTCTTCATCACCCGCACCACGTTGGCGCTGATGTGCTCGGGCGCGATCTTCAAATGCCCGCCGACGTGGTTGGCGACCAGCTCGCGGATGTACTCGTCGCCGTGGACCGGATCGGCGAAGGCGAGGTCGTAGCGCACGCCCGAGGCGACGAAGGCGCGCTTGACCCCGGGCAACGCGCGCGCCTTCTGCATCAATTGAATCAGCGGGCCGTGGTCGGTGCCGAACTTCTCGCAGACGGAGGGATAGACGCACGAGGCGCGCCGGCACTCCTTGTGCCAGGCGTCGTCGGTGCAGACCATATGCCACATATTGGCGGTGGCGCCGCCGATATCGCTGACCACGCCGGTCCAGCCGGGCAGGTCTTTCAATCCCTCGATCTCGCGCAGCACCGACGCCTCGGAGCGGCTGACCACGTCGCGACCCTGGTGCTCGGTGATGCAGCAGAACGAGCACCCGGCCGCGCAGCCACGCATGATGGTGACACTGAAGCGGATCTGCTCCCAGGCGGGGATCTTCGCCTCGCCATACATCGGGTGCGGCAGGCGCGTGAACGGCAGCTCGTATTCGAAGTCGATCAGCTCGGTCGAGGGCGGCTCGGCCGGCGGATTGATATAGACGATCTGCCCGCCGTGCTTCTGAATCAGGATGCGCGCGTTGTCGGGGTTGTGCTCGAGGTGATAGAGCCGAGAGAACTCCGCATAGGCCTTCTTGTCGGCGGTGATCTCCTCATACGAAGGCAGCCAGACCTCCTGGCGGTCGCGCTCGCCCAAAAGCCAGCGCCAGGTCTGGTCGGCGTCGTCGCGGTAGCGCCGCACGGTGCCGCGCACGTCGGTCAGACCGGAGAGGTCCTCGCCCGAGATCAAGCGGCGGGCGATCTCGATGATGGGCTGCTCGCCCATTCCATAGACGAGGATATCGGCCGGGCAATCGATGAGGATGCTATGCCGGACGCGATCGCTCCAGTAATCATAATGCGCGAGCCGGCGGAGCGAGGCCTCGACGCCGCCAATCACGATGGGAGCATCGGGATATGCGTTGCGCAATCGCCGCGCATAGACGGCAGTGGCGTAGTCGGGCCGCATGCCGGGGGCGGCGTCGGGCGTAAAGGCATCGCTCGATCGGCGCCGCTTGCCGGCGGTGTAGTGATTGACCATCGAGTCCATGTTGCCGCTCGAGACGCCGAAAAAGAGCCGCGGCTTGCCGCAGGCCATGAAGTCGGCGAGCCCGCTCGCCTCGTCCCAGCGCGGCTGCGAGATGACCCCGACCCGGAAGCCGCGCGCCGCCAGCAGCCGCCCGATCAGCGGGACGCCGAAGGTGGGGTGATCGACGTACGCGTCGCCGTTGACGAGCACGATGTCGAGCTCGTCCCAGCCGCGCGCGCGCGCCTCGTCGAGGCTGGTCGGGAGATACGCCTCCAGCCCGGGCCTCAGCGGCGGCTTTTTCTTGCCAATTTGGACCAGGGAAGCCATCGGGGGGATGGCCTTTATAACGTTGGAAGAGGTGCAGGCAATGACACCGGCCCGGTAGCCTGCCTCGCGACCAGCGTTCTGGTATCTTCTCCGCCTCGAAATGGAGCGCGACCCGATGTCCGAACCCACCGCCGAGCCCCAGCCGAGCACGCCCTTTCCTCAGGAGGCCCTTGTTTCCCCTGCTGCGCCGGCCGATCCGCTCGCAGGCGACTGGTCGGAAGGGATGCCCGGGCCGGTGCGCGCGCTGGGCATTCCAGCGCCGCGGCTGCTGACGGCAGAGGGGACGGCGCAGGAGCCTGAGGTTGCTCTCCCGGCGGCCGCCCCGCCTGACGAGGAGGAGGGCACGGTCGAGGCTCCGGACGCCTGGTCGGTGGCTGCCGACGATCCCCTCCACTCGGTTCCGCCGCCGGCGGCCCCCGAAGAGCGCGCGCACGGGAGCACGCTGGAGAGCGCTTTTGCGGCGGCATCGTCGCAGCACGCGGAGGTCGCTGCGCTGGCGGAGCTGCCCGCCGGGGAGGGCGTGATCGAGCTGCCCGCCGAGGAGGGCGTGGTCGAGCTGCCCGCCGCCGAAGCGCTCGACGCGCACGACGGGGAGATCCTCGAAGCGGAGCCCCTCGAGCCCGTCGCCGCTGCCGCGCCCCCGGACAGCGAGGCGGCGACCGAGCCGCGCGACGAGGCCGGTGCGTGGCCCCAGGCCATCGCCGCGCACGCAGATCCGCAAAATGGCGCCACTCCCTCGAGCGACGCAGCCCTGGCCGAAGCCGGCCAGCACGCAGCTGTTCAGGAGGTTTGGCAGCCGGCGACCTCTTCAGAAGCCGCCGCCAGCCCGTCCGACGCGGCGTGGGCCGGCGCCACCCCCGCCGATGCGCAGCCCATCTGGTCCAGCGCGCCCGCTGCCGAGGCGCCGCCCGCCTGGGACGCCCTGGCCGCAGCGCCGGAGCCCTCCGGCTCGAGCATCGGCTGGGGGGCAGCCGCACCCGCGGCCACACCTGCCGACTGGAGCGCGGTCTCCTCGAGCCCCGACTGGAGCGCGCCCGCCAACGCAGCAGCGAGCGACCACGGGGGCTGGGACGCGCGGCCGCCGGCCGCCGCAGAGTCCACCTGGACACAGGGCGCTCCCGCCGCGCCGGTCGCCGACTGGAGCGGTCCCGCGGCGGCGGCCCCGGCCCCCGCCGCGCATGGCTCCGGCCAGAACGGAAGCGCTCCGAGCACGATGGAGCAGATGCTCTCAGAAGAGCACGAGCCCCCGCCGCCCGAGCCCAATGCAGCGCTGTTCGCGCCGCTGGCAGCGGGCGAGTCGCTCTCGGACGAGGAGACTGTTTTCGTCGATGAGGACCCAGACCTGCCGGTTCCGGTCGAGGAGCCGCCGCGAGCGCCGCTGGCGCAGATCGAGCCGGTCGCCGCCAGCGCCCTCTCGGTGCAGGGTGAGCACCGCGTCGCGGTCCACACCCGCGGTGGCCGCACGCTGCGCGGCTCGGTCCGCGACATCGACCTGTCGAAGTCCCAGTTCTCGCTGCTGCCGCAGGGTGGCGCGAACCCCGAGGCCATCTACCACTCCGAGGTGAAAGCCATCTTCTTCATGCTGCCGCCGGGCGAGAGGCCGCGGCCCGCCAGCGGAGGCAAGGTTCGCGTCATCTTCGCCGACGGCCGCTCGATCGACGGCAACCGTGACGGCGGCGAAGGCAAGCACGGCTTCTTCCTCGTGCCCACCGACTCCGCGCGCACCAACACGCGCCGCATCTACGTCGCGCGCGACGCGATCACCGACCTCAAGGACGGCTGAGCGCGACCCCTCCAGGCGCGATCGGCGCCGCGGTTTCTAGTGAAGGTACTTGTCGCTGCCGCTCTTGCCGCGGCCGACGAAGGGATCGTCGTCGTCGCGCCGCACCACGCGCAGCTTGCTGCGGCGCAGGCGCCGGTCCAGCCACCACATCCGCGCGCGCATCGTCAGATTTCCGCCCGAGGCGAGCCCGCCGGCGAAGAGGATGCCTGCGCCCAGCCCGAAGAGCTGCGGCAGGTACGGCACCCAGCCGCGCATCAACATGTAGAGCACGGTGATGCCGGCCGAGAGGGGCAACATCCACCGCGCGCGCACCGGCACGACGTAAAGGAGGATCTGCGCGTCGGGCATCTGCACCGCGAAGGCGGCCACCAGCGCCCCGACCGCCGCCCAGTTACCGAAGTACTGCGCGCCGCTGACCCGTGGTGAGACCAGACCCACCAGCGCCGTCGCTAGCGCGGCCAGCGCGGAGGTCGCGAAGTAGAAGGTGACGAAGCGGCGCGTGCCCCAGCGCAGCTCGAGCGCCGAGCCGATCATCCAGAGCCCGAGCAGGGCGAACAAGAGATTGATCGGGTCGTCGTTGAAGAAGCTGTACGTGAACGGCTGCCACACCTTGCCGTGAAAGACATCGATCGGCGTGAAGACGAGGAGCCGCGCGAGCTCGCCGCCCCACTCCTTGCCCAGCACGAACGGCAGGATGCTGGCCGCGAGCGTGACGATGCCCAGCCACTTCACGCCGCGGGTCAGCGGGGGGATCCCGAAGCCGCCCATCTGCTGACCGCCACGCGGGCTCATCGTAGGAAGCTTAAGCAGCTAAGCCCGCGGGCGCTCGCGGTAGAAGAGCGTGATCGTCAGGCAGTGGAACTCCTTGTCGGAGCTCTGGGTGACGATCTTGTCCACCATCTCCAGCTGCGCGTTGTCCTTGAGCCAGCGCGTGATGTTGTCGCCCATGGCCTCGCGGTCGCGCGCCAGCGTGGTGCTGAAGACCTTCATGCCGGTGAAAGCGGGGACGGTCACGAGCGGATCTCCTGGCGCAGCTCGCGCACGATCAGCGCGAGTTCCGTCGATAGGGAGTTGACTCTACGCCGACTCGACCAGCAGCGCGATGCCTTGCCCGCCGCCGATGCAAGCCGATCCGATGCCGCGCTTCACGCCGCGGCGCCTGAGCTCGTAGAGCAGGTGCGCGGTGATGCGCGCGCCCGAGGCAGCGAGCGGGTGGCCCACCGCGATGGCGCCGCCATCGACGTTGCTGCGCTCGCGGTCCAGCCCCAGCTCTTTCTCGACCGCGAGGTACTGCGGCGCAAAGGCCTCATTCACTTCGACGAGATCGAAGTCCTTCAGCGCCGCCTGGTGCCGGTCGAGCGCGCGGCGGATGGCGGGGGCCGGGCCGATTCCCATGATCGACGGATCGCAACCCGAGATCCCCCAGCCGGTCAGCCGGCCGATGGGCTTGAGACCATGCTTGTCGGCGAACGCGCGCGTGGCCAGCACCAGCGCGCCCGCGCCGTCGCAGATGCCCGACGCCGCGCCCGCGTGGATGACGCCGTCCTTCTTGAAGACCTTGGTGAGCTTCGCGAGCGACTCGACCGTGGTGTCCGGCCGGTTGTGCTCGTCGCGCGCGAAGTGCACCGTCGCGCCCTTCTTGCCGGGCAGCTCGATGGGCGCGATCTCTTCGGCGAAGCGGCCACCCTCCTGCGCCGCAGCGAAGCGCTTCTGCGACGAGACGCTGTACTCGTCCACCTCTCTCTGGCTGATCCCGTACTTGACCGCCAGGTTTTCCGCGGTCATCGCCATCGGCAGGCCGTTGTAGCTGTCGGTGAGCCCTTCCCAGAGCGCGTCCTCGAGCTTGGGCGCCTTGCCGAGCGGGACGCCGAAGCGCAGCCCGCGCGCGACGTGCGGCGCCTGCGACATGTTCTCGCTACCGCCGACCAGCGCGCACTCCGAGTATCCCGCGAGCATCTCCAGCGCCGCGTCGATGATGGCCTGGAAGCCCGAGCCACAGAGCCGATTGACCGTCAGCGCCGGCACCGACTGCGGCAGCCCCACCTTCAGCCCGACATGGCGCGCGAGATAGATGGCGTCGGCGCTGGTCTGCATGACGTTGCCGAAGACGACGTTGTCCACGTCTTCCGGCTTTACGCCCGCCTGCTTGAGCGCCGCCTTCGCCGCGTGCACGGCGAGATCGGTCGCGCTCTGGTCCTTGAGGGCTCCGCCATACGTCCCGAAGGGCGTGCGCTTGGCGGCGAGGAAGACGAGGTCGGTCGGGATGGGCTTCATGGCGTCTCCGATGCGGTGCGGCGGATTCTAGCTGCGCGCCCGCGCGCGCGCATCTGCGGGCGCCCTTCTGCCACGGATGCAACGCTTGGGAAAGCCCCGGACGACGCCGCGCGGCGGGTCGAGCGGAGGTGCGCCCTCTGGAGGCCTTTCCTGAGTCTGGGCTACGCACCGCAACGACCCGCTCAAGTGCGCGGAACCTCGATCAGCAGTGAGCGGGGTCGATCTGATCGGATAGAGTCCGCGCCCCATGCGACTCGCACTCTCCTTGATGATGCTGCTCTTCGCCTCTCCGGCGCGCGCCGCGGAGTGGCGCGAATACCAGACGAAGCATTTCATTGTCTGGACCGATCTGTCCCCGGCCCACACCGAGCCGCTGCTCAAGCGGCTGGAGACGCTGCACCTGCTCGAGCTGAAAGCCATGGTCGGCGAAGAGGTCGAGATCCCGGGCCGCCTGCGCGTGTTGGCCTTCTCAGACGGCTCAGCGTTTCGTGACCTGGCCGGCTCGTCCGATGTCGCCGGCTTCTTTCAATACTCCCGCTTCGGAGACCCCATGGTCGTCTTCCCTGTCGAGGCTTTTGCTGCCAATCCCGAGACCATCGCGCACGAGGTGGTCCATTACCTCTCCTGGTACATCTACCCGCGCCAGCCCCACTGGTTCAGCGATGGCCTTGCGCAGTTCTACGAGACGGTCGCAGCGCAATACGGCGGCGAGAACAAGCCCGAGCTCGGGAGCCACCTGATCCACGCGACCGGCGGCGCTCTGGGCGCGGTCGGGTTCCGGAACAACGCCACGGACGCCCATCTCTACGTGGCGACCCAGGTGCCGGTCGCGGACCTGCTGAAATGGAACGGCGTCGAGGATGGAACGCGGACCGGGCGGTATCACTTCTGGAGCTGGGCCCTCTACCATTACCTGTGGAACGAGAAATCGAGGCAGTTCAGCAAATTCCAGCAGAGCCTGGGTGACGGAGGCGACCCGGACCTCGCCTGGCGCGCGGCGTTCCCGGAGTTCGAACCCGGCACACCGGGCGCGACGCAGAAGCTCGACGCCGCGCTGCTGCAATACTGCAAGTCGGGGCGATATTCATTCTATCGCGTCACCGGTGAAGGAGACGCGACCTTCACGGAGAAGCCCGTCTCCGCCGCTGACCTGCGGCTCGCGCTGATCGATCTGCGCCACAAGTGGCCGACGGATCTCAAAGCCCTGGCCGACGCCCGTCGGGCCGAGATGGAGGCGGCCTTCAGGGAAGATCCGGGAAATCCATTGGCCGTCCTGTTTCTCGAAAACGAGAGAGGCACGCCCCCGACCAGCGCCGTGCTGAGATCGGCCGCGACCGCCCGCCCCGGCGACTGGCGCGGCTGGCTGTTGCTGAGCAACACCCTGCAGGCCCCCGCCGATCGTCCAGGGAAGGAGGCTGCGCTGCGCAAGGCTGTCCAGCTCAACCCCGACAATGCGAAGGCGCAGAATAACCTCGCGTGGCTGCTCGCGAGCAGCGCGCGCGCCAAAGAAGCGCTGCCGTTCGCCAACCGCGCCGCCGATCTCGCGCCCTGGGATCCGGCGATACTCGATACGCTCGCCAATATCGCCAATGCGCTGGGAAAGTGCCCGGCCGCGCTGGTCTTGCAGCGCCGCGCAGCCGCCCTGGACGACAAGAGCGCTGATATCAAGAAGAGTCTCGCGGACTATGAGTCGCGCTGCGGCACCCGGAGGGCGGCGCCGTGACCTCGCCCTTCAACCTGTAAGCGCAATTGGCTTGCTAGCGCCGGGAGCGCTAGATTGCCGCCGCCACGGAGGCAACCACATGCGAGGCAACCGGATCATTCCCGTCGCGGTGTCCCTGCTTTGCGCCGTCACGCTCGCTGCCTGCAAGGGGAGCGCCAGCGGCAACGTCGTGCTCGGCGTGCCCACCGCCCTGGGGTCGATCGAGGGGGCCGACTCGCTGCGCGCGGTCCAGCTGGCGGTGAACGAGATCAACGCCACCGGGGGAATCGAGGTCGCCGGCGGCAAGCGGCAGCTGGAGGTGGTCTCCATCGACACCCGCGAGAGCGAGGCGGGGGTCCCGGTCAACGACGCGCTGGCGGCGATGGAAAAGCTGATCTCCGAGAAGAAGCCGACCGCCATCGTGGTCGGCGCCTTCCGCTCCGAGGTGCTGCTCTCGGCGATGGACATGATCGCCCGCTACAAGATCCCCTACCTCTGCACCATCGGCATGTCCCCTGACTTCGAGAAGAAGGTCGCCGCCGAGCCGGAGAAGTACAGGCACGATTTCCGCCTCGGACTCTCCGCCCCTTACCTGGTGGCCAACATGGCCAAGGCGATCGGCTTCATCAAGAAGCGGTTCGGTTACGACAAGCTCTACATCGTCCACCAGGACGTGGCCTGGGCGAAGGGCACCGCCGGTGGCGTCGCCAGGCTGACCGCCGCCGGCGGCTGGACGCTGGTGGGCAGCGACGCCTATCCCACTGGCGCCCGCGACTTCTCCTCCTCGCTGACCAAGGCGAAGGCTGGGGGCGCGCAGGTGATCGTGCCGATCTTCGACATGCCGGAGTCGGGGGTGCTCATCAAGCAGGCCCGCTCGATGGAGGTGGGCGCGCTCTTCGCCGGGTTCATCAGCCCGGCGGCGCCCGGCAGCGCCTGGACCACCTTCAACGGCGAGATCGAGGGGTTGATCAACTTCGTCTTCGAGCCCGGCGCCATCGCCCTCAAGGGGGCGCGCTCGCAGCAGTTCAGCGATGCCTACGCCAAGGCCTACGGCGAAGAGGCGCGGACCAGGATGAGCGGCCACGGGCCGGGGCCGTCGTACGACGCGGTCTACGTGCTCGCCGACGCCATCAAGCGGGCCGGCTCGCTCGACGCCGACGCTATCGCAGCGGCGCTGGAGAAGACGGACGCCGATGGGGCGATCGGAAAGATCCACTTCAACAAGGGGCACCAGGTGGTCTTCGGTGAGGACGCCAGGACCGGCGCCGTCTCGCTCGCGTTCCAGTGGCGGGGCGGCAAGCGGGTGGTGGTCTACCCGGAGAGCGCGGCCGAGGGCCCGATCGAGCAGGCCGGGGCCGCAACTGCCGCTGCGCCGGCGGGATCCCCCCCGACCGCAGAGGCAGCGGCGCCGGCCGGAGCGGCCGCCCCCAAAAAATAGCCGTGCAGAAGACCCTCTTCGCCGCCACGCTGGTCTACGGGCTGGTCAATAGCGCGACGCTGATGCTGACCGCGCTCGGCTTCAGCCTCACCTTCGGCCTCTCCGGCGTGGCCAACTTCGCCCACGGCGGGCTGTATCTGATGTCCGGGTTCGTCACCTGGCTGCTCATCCACCGCCTCGGCCTCCCCTTCGCCCTGGCCGCGCCGCTGGCGGTGCTGTTCGCCGGCCTGCTCGGCGCGGCCATCTACTGGGTGGTGGTGCGCCCGGTGCGCGGGATCGTGCTCGCCGAGGTGATCAGCACCTTCGCCCTCGGCGTCGCCATCCTCGAGTTCTTCCGCTGGAGGGGGTTCACCACCTACGACTTCTCCCTCCCGCCGCTGGTGGCAGGGCGGGTGGAGATCATCGGCGTGGTCCTCGACTGGCACCGGGTGGCCATCGTCGGCATCGGGGTCGGGCTGACGCTCTTGCTCTGGCTCTTCACCCACCACAGCCGGATCGGCCTGGCGCTGCGGGGAATGTCGCAGGACGAGTACACCGCGCTCAGCGTCGGCATCGAGTCCGACCAGGCGGCGATGCTCAGCTTCGCCCTGGGCGGCGCGTTGGCGGCGGTGGCGGCGATCGCGATCCTGCCGCTGGGGATCATCTCCATCAACTCCGGCTACGACGCGCTGCTGGTAGCGCTGGCGGTCACCGTGCTGGGCGGCCTGGAGAGCACGCCGGGGATGATCCTCGGCAGCCTGCTGGTGGGCTACGGAATGGTCGTCACCGGCAACTATCTGGGCCCGCGCTGGAGCGAGGTGGTCTACCTCGCGGCGATCGTGATCATCCTCGGGGTCAAACCCTCCGGGCTGCTCGGCAAGTCGAAGGAGCTCGAGGACCGTGTCTGACCCGACCCCTCCCTCCAGCGGGCCGGCCGCCTTCCGGCGCGAGCGGATCGACCGCGGCATCAAGGTGCGGTCGGACGACATCTTCGCCCTCGCCTCGCTGCGGGACCTCACCTACCTGATCGCCCCGCGGGCGCTGGGCGGCGTGCTGCTGCTCGGCTTCCCCCTGCTGGAGTCGCAGGTCAGCCCCTACTGGCAGACGGTGATGCTCAACACCCTGGTGATCGCGCTCCTGGCGCTGAGCTGGGACTTCCTCGCTGCCGCCGGTCTGCTCTCGCTTGGTCAGGCTCTCTTCTTCGGTCTGGGCGGCTACCTGGCCGGGGCGCTCAACTCCTGGCTCGGGCTCAGCCCGCTCTTCACCCTCCCGCTCGCCACGCTCGGCGGCGCGCTGATCTCCACCGCCGTGGTGTTCCCGCTCTTGCGCCTGCGGGGCATCTACTTCGGGCTGATCACCTTCGCCCTCCCGCTGCTCTTGATGCGGGTGATC
>JAYWBT010000171.1:0-28969 GCA_043781235.1 Deltaproteobacteria bacterium | reverse complement strand
CCTTGCCCTGCTGCACGAGATCGTCGAGCGCGCGCAGCGTCTCGTCGATGGGCACGCTGCGGTCCTGCATATGCACCTGATAGAGATCGATATAGTCGGTCCGCAGCCGCTTCAGCGACTCCTCGCAGTTCCAGAGGATCGACTTGCGCGAGAGGCCGAACTGGTTGGGGTGCATCGGCGCCGTGCCGCCCAGGGTGGGAAAGCGGCACTTGGTGGCGAGCGTGACCTGGTGGCGCTTGCCCTCCAGCCAGTGGCCCAGCAGCGCCTCGCTGCGGCCCTCGCTGTAGCCGTTGGCGGTGTCGATGGTGTCGATGCCCCCATCGAGCGAGACGTCGAGCACCCGGCGCGCCTCGCCGTCGTCCGAGTGGACGCCCTTCATGAAGCCCTGCGATTCGCCGAAGGTCATCGCGCCCAGGCTCAGGCTCGACAGCCGCAGCCCGCTTCTGCCGTATTGCCGGTGTTCCATGTCGATTCTCCTCGGGTGTCTGTTGCTCGTGCCGCAGGGAGCCCTGTGCTAGGGACTGCTTTCGATGCCGCCCCGTCCTACCCCGTTGCTCCCTGCCGAAGATATGGCTGCGCAGGCCGTCGAGGAGAAGCTCCGCGAGCTGGCGCTGTGCTTCGATCCGGCGCTGCGCGAGAACGTCTCGCGCCTGTTGATGGCGGCGGCGCAGGCGGTGATGTCGCTGTCGGATCTCGATCTGGTGCGCCACGAGTCCGGCGAGGAGACCGGGGGCCACACGCTCGCGCTGTGGGAGGAGCTGGCGCCGGTGATGGGCGGCACGGTGACGAGCGTGAACCAGCTCATCGCCACTGCGGCCGAGGCCTTCCCGCCCCCGCCCGAGAAGGAAGTGCCCGACAACCTCGACGACGTCTTCGCTCCGGCGTCGTCGGAACAGGCAGAGGAAGTGGACCTCGTCGAGGGCGATGACGTCGAGATCGCCAAGCTCGCCTCGGCGGTCGCCTCCGGCATGCGGCGCGACGTGGCGCATCTGGGCGAGCGGCTGCGCAACCCGACCATCGTCTCCGATCCGTGGAACCTCATCTCCGACCTGCTGGAGTTTCGCGGCCGCGTCCGCGCCGGGCTAGGCGAGCTCATCTACCAGGTGTGCAGCTTCGTCGCCGAGGTCGACCGGGTGGACGTGGTGCCCGGCTATGCTGCCGAGCTGGAGCAGTCGCTGTTGGTCCGGCAGGCGACCACCAATCTCGCCTTCCTCTTCCGCGGGCACACCAAGCGCATCGGCGCGTCCAGCGACGAGCGCATCCGCGCGGCGCTGCAGGATTCGCTCAAGGACCTGCACGCCTTCAGCCGCACCCGCGCGTTGCCGGCGCTGCGCACCAGCGACAAGCGCATCTTCCTCGAGACGCGCGCGCAGCTCTACCGCCTGGTCAAGGAGACGCCGCCGCGCACGCGCGAGATCAAGCTCGCCGCGGAGAACCTGGCTCGCTTTCTCGACTCGATGTCGGTGGTGAGCCGCCGCGAGAACCTGCGCCTGCAAGACCGCGCGCAGCTCGCCCGGGCGGGGCGCCACCTCGAGGCGGCGACCGACAACCTGGACCAGCCGCAGGTGGCGCGCACCGAGCTGCGCGAGGCGGTGCGCGCCGCCGCCGAGCTCTACGGCCGCGACGCGCAGCTGGATGCGTACCTGCGCTCGCAGCGGCACTTTCCGGTGCGCTGGCTGCACGACCCGGAGCTGGTGGTGGAGCTGGAGCGCTTCGGCGCGTTGCTCGCGGGCATCGCGGCGCCGTAGCTCCAGCCCGCGCTCACGGCTCCTCGGCGAGCAACGACTCCAGTTCGTCGAGGTCCGGCGGCTTGGCCAGGTGGTCGTCGAACCCAGCCTCTCGAGCGCGGGCCCGGTCCTCGGCCTGGGCGTAACCGCTGAGGGCGACGAGCCGCGTCGCTCGAAGCGTTTCGTCGGCTCGGAGGACCTTGGCGACCTCGTAGCCGCTCAGATCCGGCAACCCGAGGTCGCAGAGGACGAACTCCGGTCTCACCCTGCGGACCAGGTCCACCCCGGAGAGCCCCTTGAGCGCAAACTCTACCTTGTGGCCGAAGAACGAGAGCAGGTCGGTGAGCGTTGACGCGGCGTCGACGTTGTCCTCGATGATGACGATCGAGCGCGGCCGCGGCGTCGGGATCGCCGCTTCTGCCTTTTGCGATGGGAGCGGAGCCCAACGGCAGCGTCACCACGAATTCCGAACCGTGCCCGAGTCCTTCGTTGCTCCCGGTCACGGTCCCTCCGTGCAAATGAACCAGCCCCTTCAAGAGCGACAGCCCGAGTCCGAGCCCGCCGGCCTGCCTGGACGGACCGTCATCCACTTGCGCGAAGGGCTCGAACAACCGATCCAGCTGCGTGGACCCGATCCCAATCCCGCTGTCGCGCAACCGGATCTCGGCCCGGCCGAGGACGGTGCTCACGATGAGGGTGGTCACGCCCCCGGCAGGCGTGAACTTCGCGGCGTTGTGGAGCAGGTTGCCGATCACCTGGGCGAGGCGGGTTGGGTCTCCGTGCACGAACACCGGCCCAGCCGGACCGATGAGACGCAGCTCGACGCCGCGCTGGTCGCGGCTCGGCGCGGCTGGAGACAGCGAAGCCGCCGACCACGGCAAACCGGACGCCATGCGCGGCGAGGTCGGCGGCCGCGGTCCGTGCCACCTCCAGCAGATTGCTCAACGCGGCCACGGAACCGGCTTGCCTTCGCCATCGCCGAGTTCCGCGCCAGGGCGCTTCCGGAGCCAATCGGCGAGGCGGCGCTCCAGGTCTGCCTCGTTGGCTTGCGGAAAACTGCGGCGCAAATTTTCCTTCATCATTGCGATGCCGATATCAGCCATCTCAAAGGCATCGAGCAGGCGGTGGCTGACCGCAGCCGGGCTGTCGCGCTCACGCTCCGCAGATAAATTGCCAGCGTCCATTACTCTTGATCATAGCATCCGAGCAGATTCTCCCTAACCAACTGCCGAAATTGACAGTCCGCGGTGCCTGCGCCGAGTTGTGCGGCCGCGACGCGCAGCTGGACGCGTACCTGCGGGCAGCGGCCCTTTCCGGTGCGCTGGCTGCACGACCCGGAGCTGGTGGTCGGGCTGAGCGCTTCGGCGTGCTGCTCGCGGGCAGAGTGGCGCCGTAACTCATGCCCCCGCCAGCGCGCCGGCTCGCCCAACGTGCCGACGGGGGAGCTGCACGTGGAGTCGCTCTTCGGCGGCCGCTGGCTCCGTCTGGAGCAGCCCGGAAGCGTCGCAGGCAACCCACGGCGGGCAAGACGCTCTTGTCCGCCGGCATGCTGAACGCGTTCGACCGCAAGCCGCCGGTCACCTACAACGGCTTCACCGCCGCGTCGGATCCGGCCGCTCCGATTTCCTCGGCCGCTATCCGCGTACGCCACCTCGCAAACGAGCTGCGCCAGGCATCGAAACCCTACTTGCGAAGCTCCACCGGCACGTAGTGGTTTTCCTTGCGCCCGACATAGATCTGCCGCGGCCGGCCGATCTTGGTCCCCGGGTCTTCCATCATTTCCTTCCAGTGGGCGATCCAGCCCGGGAGCCGGCCCAGCGCGAACATCACTGTGAACATCGCGGTCGGGATGCCCAGCGCGCGGTAGATGATGCCCGAGTAGAAGTCCACGTTCGGGTACAGCTTGCGCTCGACGAAGTACGGGTCGGAGAGCGCTGCCTCCTCCAACTCCATGGCGAGGTCGAGCATCCAGTCCCGCGCGCCGAGCTGTTTCAGCACGTCGTCGCAGGCCTTCTTGATGATGATCGCCCGCGGGTCGAAGTTCTTGTAGACCCGGTGTCCGAAGCCCATCAGCCGGATGCCGGCCTTCTTGTCCTTCACCTGGCCAATGAACTCCTTCACGTTCAGCTTCTTCTCGCGGATGTCGGTCAGCATCTCCATTACTTCCTGGTTCGCGCCGCCGTGCAGCGGCCCCCAGAGCGCACAAATGCCCGCGCTGATGCTGGCGAAAAGGTTGGTATGCGCCGAGCCGACGATGCGCACCGTGCTGGTCGAGCAGTTCTGCTCGTGATCGGCGTGGAGGATGAGGAGCAGGTTGAGCGCCTTCACCGCGACCGGATCCGGATGGTACTCCTCGGCCGGGACCGAGAACATCATGTGGAGGAAGTTTGCGGTGTAGCCGAGGTTGTTGCGCGGGTACACGAACGGGTGCCCGATGCTCTTCTTGTAAGAGAACGCGGCGATGGTCGCGAGCTTGGAGATGAGCCGCGCGATGGTGATGTCGTGGTACTCGTCGGCCTTGGCGTCGAGCGCGCTGGGATAGAATGACGAGAGCGAGGTGACCATCGAGGAGAGGATGGCCATCGGGTGCGCCGTCATCGGGTATCCGTCGAAGAAGCGCTTCATGTCCTCGTGGATCATCGAGTGGTTCGTGAGCAGCGTCTCCCAGTGCTGCTTCTCATCGGCCGTCGGCAGGTGCCCGTAGATGAGCAGGTACGCGACCTCGACGAAGCTGCTCTTCGCGCCCAGCTCCTCGATGGGAATGCCGCGGTAGCGGAGGATGCCCTTCTCGCCGTCAAGGAAGGTAATCGCGCTCTCGACCGAGGCCGTGTTCAAGTAGGCGGGGTCGAGACTCACCAGACCCGTTTTGGTGCGAAGGTTGGAGATGTCGATTCCCCTCTCCCCCTCGCTGCCAATGGTCACGGGGAACTCCAGCTCCTGCTTGCCTGTAAAGATGCGGATGGTTTCGGGCATGGTTGACTCCTCGCGGGGCTCACGCCCGCTACTGCATTTGACCGGACTATAAGCAGAAGGGTTCCGCAGAGATTGCGCGGGCGGGCGCGAGGTCATTTTGCTATCGCCCGTCATTGGCGTTCCAGACCGTGCGACAGATAGCCGCGCGCAGGATTTTCGGGATCTTTCGGCCGACGGCTCGAGGGAAAAATCAGTTGTTTTTGGAAATAACCCGGTATCGCGCGGGCGGCTTGGATCAATGCCAGATGCGCGGATGGCACAGGTTGATCACCGCTCAAGCGGCCCGCGCGTACGTGACGGGCGGCGCTAGCCTAGAACGTCCCCTCCAGCGCGCGGAGCATCGCGCCGGCGCGGCCGTCGCGCACCGTGGGCCCGACCGACGCGAGTGCGGTGCCCAGAGACAGCTTGCCGTTCTCGAGGTGCAGGAGGGCTGTGCCGCGCGGCTCGTCCGCGCCGAAGCTCGAGGTCAGCCAGGCGGTGAGGCCGAGGCCGGCCACCACGCCGACCGTGGTGAGGGCAAGCGCGCCGCGCCCGTCGCTGCCGTTCGCGTTGAGGCCGGCGAGCACGCCGATGCCGGCACCGAAGAGCCCGCCGACGCCGCCGCCGAGGCCGATCAGGTTCCAGCGGCCACGCGAGTAATTCAAAGAGCGGTTCAGGAGCGGACCGGCGATCAGTCCTGCGGTGGAACCGATCAGCAGCGTGCCGAGCGCGAGGTCCTTGTCCAGGTTGTGCGCGAGGGTGCCTTCGATCATCAGCGGGATCAGGCCGCCGTAGATGACGCCTTCGCCGGCTGCCGCCGCGTCGCCGCCGGTGAAATAAGGCGAGGCGACCAGGCCGAGCGCAGCGCCGCCGATGCTCCCGGCCAGCACCGCCCCGGGCGTCGGGTCGGAGTTGCCGAGGCCGGACATGAGCAGCGCGCTGTACGCGCCATAGGTGGCGCCGAGCGTGAGGAAGCCCGGCACCGACTGTCTGACCCGCTTTCCGGAGCTGGCCGCGAGCGAGATGCCGAGCCCGGCGCCGGTGCCGATCATCAGCAGCCCCAAGGTTCCCTTCGAGTTCGCGTGGACCGCCGCCGCCGCGAGCGCGCTCCAGGCGAGGCCCAGCAGCGTCGAGTAGATCACCAGCTCGACGCGCGGGCCTACGCCGCTCGACGGCTCCTGGGTCGGGACGCCGTGGTGGCGCACGCGTTCAAGCAGTGCGCGGCTGGCGTCGGCGAAGGCGCCGTCGGGCGCGGCCTCGAGCGTGGCCTGCGCCTCGCGCACGGCCTCGTCCCAGTTCTGCCCGGCCTCGGCACGCACCGCGCGCTCGTAGTGGACGCGGGCGGCGATGTCGCCGGGGCCTTCGGCATGGTTTTGCGCGAAGGCGCGCGGAGCCGCGAGGAGGAGGACGAGCGCGAACAAGAAGGTCTTCATTCTGTCCTTGACGCCGCGAGGTCTTCTGCGGCCACTGGATCGAGCCCCTCTTCGGTCAACCGGAGGAGATCCGGCAGCGCCGGAAAGGGCCCCTCCTCGAAGCGCCGCTGCGCCTCCTCGCGCAGCCACGCGAGCGCGTCGGGGTCATCGCGCTCGCAGGCAAGCAGCGTATCGCGCGTGGGCGCGGCCGCGAGGCAAGCGTCGGTGTCGAGGATGTGCAGGATCATCTCGCGGCCCTTCGGGGTGAGCAGACGCGAGGCGCCGGCCGCGTCGTCGAAGTCGCTGACCACCACGCGGCCGTGCTCGAGGTCGAACCAGGTCAGGCCTCCGGGCGCGGCGAGGGTCCGCGCGTCGAGGTTGTCCACCGCGTGCTGGAAGGCGTCCTCCGGCCCGAGCTCGAGCGCGGCCAGATCCTCGATCCGGATGGGCAGGATACGGCCGCCGTCGTCGTGCACCAGCGCAGCGCGGAGGTTCCCGGCCACTTCGGCAAAGGCGCGGTCCGCAGCGAGCGACGGCCCCGCCACGACGGGCAGCAACCCGGGGAGGGCCGCCTCGCGGCAGCCGAGCGGGGGCGGCCTCAAAGCGAGGCGGGCGCGGAGCGCATCGACGACGGCGCGAATGGCGCTGCTCTCGTCCAGCGACTCGAGGTACTTCGCATACGGCGCCGCGAGCGGCACCCGCAGGCCCGAGGCGAGTTCCAGCCGCAGGGCGTGGGCGCGGGCGACCGGGGCCCCGCAGGCACTCTCGATGGCGGCGCGGCAGCGCGCGGTGAAGCCCGCGTGGCTCAGCGGCGACGAGGCGAGCAGCCGCCGCATCCACGGCCGCTGCGCGCGCGCCGCCTGCAGGAGCGGCTCGAGCTTCGCCGCCTGCTGCATCTCGTAGGCGAAGGCGGGCCTGGGAATGCGCTCGTCGTCGGTCGAGGCGGCGAGCTTGCGTGCGATGCGCTGCGCCTGCGCCTCCTCGATGGCGACCAGCGCCTCGGCCAGCTGGGCGGTCGCGGGCACCGCGGGGAGCCTGCGCACCTCCAGCGCGCGCGCCTCGCCTGCCGCGCTCTCGACCAGCAGATCGGGCTCGACCGGCGCGTCGGCAGCGCGGGTTGGCGGAATCGCGCCCACCGCCCACACCTCGATCTTCTCGTGCCGCATCTCCACCAGCAGCGCGGGCAGCGCCTCCTCGTGATCGGCCTCGACCGTCTCGACCGACGAGAGCGGCAAGAGCCGCAACGCCTCCGGCACGCCGAGCGACGCGAGCAGGTCCCAGGCCACCACCTCGACGTCGCGCCCGAGCGGCTCGGTGCTGAGCCGCCCCGCTTCGCCGCGCGTGAAGCGGCGCACTTGCAGGAAGAGCCGCGCGCCGTCGAGGTCGAGCGCCAGAACTTCGCCGGGGAGCTGCTCGCTGAGCCGCTTCGCCAGCTGGTAGTCGATGCGCTCGAGCACCAGCGTGGCCCAGCCTTCCGACCCGGCGAGGACGGCGACGAGCTTGAAAGTCGCGCCCTCCGGCGGCCGCTGGAGCGCGGGCCCGAGCGCCTCGGCGAGCGCGTCGAGCGACGGGGTGCGGACGAAGAGCTGTGCGGCGCGCAGGGGCACGAGCGGCGGACTGTACTTGACGCGCGCGCGGACCGGGAGCAGAACCCGCGCCGGATCGCCGAGGGCTTCTGCCTGCGGCTCCGCCCCCTCGCCAGCCCAGGCTGGCTCCGCCACCACCGGAGAGAATCCATGAAGCGAATCGCGCTGCTCGCCGTCTCTGCCGCCCTCGCCGCATTGCCGGCCCGCGCCGACGAAGGCATGTGGACCTACGACAACTTCCCCGCCGCCAAGGTGGGCAAAAAGTACGGCTTCACGCCCGACGCGAAGTGGCTGGAGTCGGCGCGGCTCTCGTCGGTGCGCCTCGCGGGAGGCTGCTCGGGCAGCTTTGTCTCGGGCGACGGCCTGGTGATGACCAACCATCACTGCGCGCACGGCTGCATCGAGCAGCTCTCGACCAAGGACAAGGATTTCGTCGCCCAGGGCTTCTGGGCGCCGACCGGCGACGCCGAAGTGAAGTGCCCCGAGATCGAGCTCAACCAGCTGACGCAGATCAGCGAGGTGACGAAGACGGTGGCCGGGGCGACCAAGGGCCTCTCCGGCGCCGAGTACAATGCGAAGCGCAAGGCGGCGATGGCGTCGATCGAGAAGGCGTGCGCGGCCAACGACGACAAGGTCCGCTGCGACGTGGTCGAACTCTACCACGGCGGCATCTACGCGCTGTACCGGTACAAGCGCTTCCAGGACGTGCGGCTGGTCTTCGCGCCCGAGCTGGCCATCGCCTTCTTTGGCGGCGACCCCGACAACTTCAACTTTCCGCGCTACGACCTCGACGTCTCGTTCATCCGCGCCTACGAGGACGGCAAGCCGGCGAAGACGCCCAACCACTTCAAGTGGTCGGCAGCGGGCGCGAAGGAAGGCGACCTCACTTTCGTCTCCGGCCACCCGGGCGGCACCGATCGCGACCTCACCCTGGCCGAGCTGACCTTCCAGCGCGACGTGGTCCAGCCGGACCTGGGAATGTACACCTCGGAGGTCCGCGGCTTCCTGACCGAGTACATGCGCCGCGGCGACGAACAGCACCGCACTGCCGAGACCGATCTCTTCGGCGTCGAGAACAGCCTCAAGGTCTACAAGGGACACATCGAAGCGCTCGGCGACGCGAAGCTGATGGAGGACAAGATCGCTCGCGAGGCCGCGCTGCGCGCCAAGGTGAAGCAAAGCGGGGCGCTGCAGAAGGAAGTGGGTGGCGCGTGGGACGCCATCGCCAAAGCGGTCGAGCGCGAGCGTGAGATCCGCACCCGGCTGGTCACGCTCGAGGGCCGGACGCGCGGGTTTGGCGTCGGGTCCAACAGCATCTTCCGCAACGCGCGGGCGTTGGTGAGGTCGGCCGACGAGCTGCCGAAGCCCAACGACCAGCGACTCCGCGAGTACACCGACTCGGCGCTGCCGCAGCTCAAGCAGCGACTCTTCTCGACCGCGCCGGTGCACGCCGATCTCGAGTTCGAGGGCATGCGCTTCGGGCTCATCAAGCTGCGCGAGCTGCTGGGCGCGGACGATCCGGTGGTGAAGAAGGTGCTCGGCAAGCGGTCGCCGGAGGAGGTCGCGCGCGAGCTCGTGGACGGCACCCGGCTCAAGGATCCGGCGGTGCGCAAGCAGCTCTTCGAGGGCGGCAAGGCGGCGGTCGATGCGTCGCAGGATCCGGCCATCGTCCTCGCGCGGCTGGTCGATCCCGACGCGCGCGCGGTCCGCAAGATCTACGAGGACGAGGTCGACGGCGTGACCAAGAAGAACCAGGCGCTGATCTCCAAGGCGCGCTTCCAGCTCGAGGGCACCTCGAATTATCCCGACGCGACGTTCACGCTCCGCTTGAGCTACGGCGCGGTGAAGGGCTTCGAGGAGCAGGGCAAGCAGGTCGCGCCGGTGACCCGCCTGGGCGGCGCCTTCGAGCGCGCCACCGGACGCGAGCCGTTCAAGCTCCCCGACAGCTGGCTGCATGCAGAGGAGAAAAAGCAGATCAACGAGTCCACGCCGTTCGACGTCGCGACCACCAACGACATCATCGGCGGCAACTCCGGGTCTCCCCTGTTCAACAAGGACCTCGAGGTGGTGGGGCTCATCTTCGACGGCAACATCCACTCGCTGGGCGGCGACTACGGCTTCGACGAGTCGCTCAACCGGGCCATCGCGGTGGAGTCGGCGGCGCTGCTCGAGGCGCTCGACCACATCTATGGGACCAAGCGCCTGGTGACCGAGCTGAAGAGCAGCTCCGGTCCTGCGGGCGCCGGCCAGAACTAGCCCGCCGCCGACACGCTCCTATTCTAGTCGCGGTCGCCACGGGCGAGCTGGCGGCCACGCTGGTTCAGCGGCGCAGCGCCGCGGCCACCTTGTCGGAGTCGAGCAGCTTCGAGACGACGGCGCGCGCGTAGCACTCCATGTTCTCGCGCACCTTCGTCTCCAGGCCGCTGTGGCAGGGCAGGGCGCTGGTCGCCGAAGCGCTCTCGAGCAGCGCCTGATCCTTCTCCACGCGCGCGTCCGCCCGCGCTACGTCGAGCTTGCCGAGCACCAGGCGCAGGTCGGGCGTGGCCACCAGGCTGGCGTCGCCGTCGTAGACCTTGAAGCCGGCCGCGCGCAGGTCTGCGTCCACCGCCTCGCGGTACAGGCGCTTCACCGAGAGCGGGTCCTTGAAGTTGAAGGTGTTGGTGACCTCGTCGGGCCCCTGCACGGCGACGCTGTGGCCCTCGGCCCAGGAAACCTTTGCCACCGGGAGCGGCGCGCTGGCGCAGGAAGCGGCAAGCAAGGCAGCGGCTGCGAATGATCGATTGAGCATGGCGAGCCTCTACCACGCGTTGTCCCGCGGCGCCGCCATGCTGCCCGCCTAGGCCACCGCCGCGTCTCCGCGAAACTCCGGCGGCGGCACGGTCGCCTCGGCCGCATACGGCGACATGCTCCCAGCGCTCTTCGGTTGCGTTGACCAACCGCCCCCGCGCCGCTAGGTTCCCGCTCCCTCAAGGAGAACAGCATGCGTGCCACCTGGATCGAGCGTCGCCGTGGACAGCCGAACGTCACGCAGATGCACTATGCGCGGCAGGGCCTCATCACCGAGGAGATGGAGCACGTGGCGAAGCGCGAGCGGCTGCCGGTGCAGCTGGTGCGCGACGAGCTGGCGCGCGGCCGGATGATCATCCCGGCCAACGTCATGCACCCCGAGCTGGAGCCGATGGCCATCGGCATCGCCAGCCGCTGCAAGATCAACGCGAACATCGGCAACAGCGCGGTGCTGTCGGACGTCGAAGGCGAGCTGGTCAAGCTGCGCGCCTGCCTGCAGCACGGCGCCGACACGGTGATGGACCTCTCCACCGGCGGCGACATCCCGCACATCCGCGACGTGCTGCTGCGCAACTCGGTCGTGCCGCTAGGCACCGTGCCGATGTACGAGGCCATCGAGCGGGTCAAGCGCGTCGAGAGCCTGACCGCGCAGGACCTGCTCGACATCGTCGAGGAGCAAGCGCAGCAGGGCGTGGATTACATGACCATCCACGCCGGCATCCTGCGCGACTTCCTGCCGCTGGCGCAGCACCGCATCACCGGCATCGTCTCCCGGGGTGGGGCGCTGATGGCGCAGTGGATGATCGCCACCGGCCTCGAGAACCCGTGGTTCACCCACTTCGACCAGCTCTGCGAGATCTTCAAGAAGTACGACGTCTCCTTCTCGCTCGGCGACAGCCTCCGCCCCGGCTGCCTGGCCGATGCTTCAGACGCGGCGCAGTTCGCCGAGCTCAAGGTCCTGGGTCATTTGACCAAGAAGGCCTGGGAGCACGACGTGCAGGTGATGATCGAAGGGCCAGGCCACATTCCGATGGACGAGATCGAGATGAACATGCGCGTGGAGCAGGAGGCCTGCTTCGAGGCGCCGTTCTACGTGCTCGGACCGCTGACCACGGACATCGCGCCGGGCTACGACCACATCACCTCAGCCATCGGCGCGGCGCTCGCAGGCTGGCACGGCGCCTCGATGCTTTGCTACGTCACGCCCGCCGAGCATTTGAGCCTTCCCAATGCCGAGGACGTGCACCAGGGGATCATCGCCTACAAGATCGCCGCGCACGCCGCCGACGTGGCGCGCAAGCGGACCGGCGCGCGCGACCGGGACGACGCGATCTCTCGCGCGCGCTACGCGTTCGACTGGAAGCAGCAGTTCGCCTTGTCGCTCGATCCGGAAGCCGCACAGAAGAAGCACGACGAGACGCTGCCCCACGACGCGTTCAAGACCGCCGAGTTCTGCTCGATGTGCGGGCCGAAGTTCTGCTCGATGAAGGTGCACACGCACCTCGACGAAAAGACCCAGACCAAGGTCACCGAGCGGGCCGACGCGCAGCTCGTCGCCGAGGCGCTGGCGTTCGGGGAACGCCACGCGGTCCCGCGCAGCGGCAGCGTGGTCGAGTCCCAAAAGATCTCGCTCGGCAAGAGCACCGCCGTGGGGGCCCCGCGCGCGCCGCTCGCCCGCAACGAATGAGCGAAGAGCTGGCTGCGTCGCTGGCTCGGCCGGACGGGATGACCGAATCGGCCATCGAGACGCACGCGCTCACGCGGCGGTTCGGCGCGCAGCTCGCGGTGGACGGCCTCGACCTGCGCGTGCCGCGCGGCAGCTTCTACGGTTTCCTCGGCGAGAACGGCGCCGGCAAGAGCACCACCATCTCGATGCTCACCGGCCTGCTCGCGCCGACCAGCGGCGCCCTGCGCGTGCTCGGTCGCGACGCCAGCCCCGGCTCCCGCTCCGGCGACGAGCTCAAGCGACGCATCGGCGTGGTGCCCGACGGGCTGTTGCTCTTCGACCGCCTCACCGGCCGCGAGCACCTGGTCTTCGTCGGCCGGATCTTCGGCCTCGACCGTCACGAGGCGGGTCGCCGCGCCGACGAGCTGCTCTCGGCGATGGAGCTTCTGGGCGACGCGCGCAAGCTGGTCTCCGATTACTCCTTCGGCATGCGCAAGAAGCTTGCGCTCGCAGCGGCGCTGATCCACGGCCCCGAACTGCTCTTCCTCGACGAGCCGTTCGAGGGCGTGGACGCGGTGGCCAAGGCGAAGCTCACCGCGCTGCTCGCAGACCTGGTGCGCCGGCAGAAGCTCACCGTCTTCATCACCTCGCACGTGCTCGAGGTGGTCGAGCGGCTCTGCGATCAGGTCGGCGTCATCCACAAGGGGCGGCTGGTGGCGCAGGGCTCACTCGCGAGCGTGGTCGCGGCGGTTCCGCAGGCGCGGACGCTCACCGACGCGTTCGTCACGCTGGTCGGCGAAGGCCGCGGCGAGGCGCGCGCGCTCTCGTTCCTGCCATGAGGATCCGGCTTCGCCGGCGACGAGCCGGAGCCCGCCGGGCGGAGGCATAGATGGTCCGCGCCCTGCTCTGGCTACGCTGGACGCTCTGGCGCAGAAGGCTCGTGCAGGAGCGGCAGTGGGGCCGCACCATTTTTACCCTCGTCGCGCTCGGCTGCGCTGGCTTCTTCAGCTTCGCGCTCTGCGCGCTGGTGCTCGACGCGGCAGAGGGGCTGCGGGTCCACCCGCGGCAGATCGCCGAGCGCGGCGGCTCGCTCGCGCTCTTCGCCACCTGGCTGACCCTGGCGCTGGTGGCGCGCGTCTGGATGTCGCTCATCAGCGCCGGCCAGATGGCGAGCTTCCTCGATCCGCGGCGCTTCCTCATCTACGCGGTGCCGGCGCGGGTGGTGAGCGCGCTCAATTTCACGGCGCAGCTCTTCGAGCCGGTGTGGCTGCTGCTCTATCCGGTGCTGGTCGCGATCGCGCTCGGCGTCTCCACGCTGCCCGGCGCGCCGGCGCTCTGGGCGCTGCTGGTCGCCGAGGCGTTCGCCGTCTTCAGCGTGGTGGGCCTGCTCCACCTCGGTGCCGCGGCGAGCTCGTTGCTCGACTCGCGGCCGGCGCTGCGGCGAGGCTTCTCCATCGTGCTGCTCTTCACCGGCTTCGCCGCCTTCCAGCTCTCGCTGGCGCGGCCCGGGCGGCCCGGGCTCGCCGAGCTCTTCGGCGGTCACCACTGGCGGCTCATCGCTCTCACGCCGCCCGGCTGGGCCGCGGTGCTGGCGCGCGCGCTGTCCGAGGGGAGCCCGCTGCACGCGCTCACGCCTGCGCTTTTGCTCTTCCTGCTGGGCCTCGCGGGCGCCCTCGGAGCGCATCGCCTCTCGGTGCGAGAGGTGACGCGGCCGGCCGCGACGCAGTCTGCTCCCGAGCGCGCCCGGGTGCAGGACGGCTGGGCGCTGCCGCTGGTCAGCGGCGACTGCGCGGCGCTGTTCGAGAAGGAGGCCAAGACCGCGCTGCGCGTCGGCTGGCTGCAACTCGTGCTGGTGCCGGTCGGATATCTCATGCTGCGCTCGTTCGCCTGGCGGGAGGTGGGCCGCGTCCCGATGCTGGTCGCCGCGGCCTACGCGCACCTGGGCGTGCTGGAGATCGCCACCAATGCCTTCGGCCGCGATCTCTCTGGCGCACGCGCTTATTTCCTTTGGCCGGTGCGCGGCCGCACCGTGCTGCTGGCGAAGAACGCGGTCGCCTACGCCTTCTCGCTCGCCATCTTCGCGCTGCTCGCGCTGGTTGCGCTCTCGTCAGCGCGCGTGCCGCTCTCCGAAATCGCGGTCGGCTTCTGCGCGCACGCCGCGACCTTCCCGCTGCTCGCGACCTTCGGGAACGTCTCGAGCGTGCTCTATCCGTCGCCGGTGCGCGGGACGCTGCGGCGGGTGCGCGGCGCGGGGCCGATGGCTGCGCGGCTGGTCGCGATGCTGCTGCTCGCCTCTGCGGCTTGGGCGCCCTACTGGATCGCGCAGCTGCGCGGGCTGCCCCTGAGCGTCGCGTATCTCGGCGAGCTGGTCGCCATGTCCATCGCCTACGGCGGCCTGCTCACGTTCTGCACGCACCTCTTCGCGCAGCGCCGCGAGCCCCTCTTGGCCGCGCTCTCGCGCGACGAGTAATCAGCCGCCGGCGACCGCGCGCAGGCCGGCGCGTCGCTCAGAGAAGCCGTCTCATCTGCGCAGCCGCCGTGCGCCACAAGCCGGTGGTGGGCTCGCGATCGCTTCCGGAGTGCAGGGCGCCCCTGCGGGCAGCGCATCCGGGTAACGCGTCGTCAGGTAATTCCTCCGATCGCGCGCCAAGCCTTCAGTGCTTGAGCGGCCGCACCAAATCGTCGGGGGCGGCCGGGACCTGCAGTGCCGTGTCGTCCGCGAGCGGCTCGTCGCTCCCTGGCAGGTAGTTCGGGTTCTTGCGCAGCATGCCCGGGCCACCGTCCCAGCCGAACAGCGCGAGCACGGTGTGGTACGCGCCGACCGCCGCCATGTAGATGGCCGCGAGCGCCATCACGCCGAAGCAGATCAAGAGCCCGATCATCCACGGCATCGCCCCTTCGGCCGGTGCGCCCGACACGCGCGAGTGGACGAACCCGACCAGGCAGACCAGCACCGCGACGGTGAGCACAGCGGCCCCGCTGCGAAGAACCTTCGGCATCCGGTCTACACCTCGAAGCTCGCGCCGCAGGAGCAGCCTTTGCGCGCGCGAGGGTTCTCGAATTTGAAAGAGGGACCTTTGTCGAAGTCGATCCGCGTGCCGTCCAGCAGCGGCACGCTGCCGCGGTCCACCAGAACGCGCAGGCCCGAGGTCTCGACCACCGTGTCCTCGGGGCCGGGCGACTCGACGAAGTAGAGATCGTAGCTGAGTCCGTTGCACCCGCCCGCGACCACCACGACGCGCAGCAAGAAGCCTTCGACGGCGGCGTCGCGTGCGCGCGCGCGGACGGCCGCAGCGGCCCGCTCGGTCAGCTGCAGCTGCATGCGCTCATCCGATCTTCCGCAGCTCGAGCAGCTCGTGGTCGGAGATTTTCAAAAAAGCCTCGACGCAGGCGGGATCGAACTGCGTGCCCGCGCAGCGCGCAATCTCGGCGCGAGCCGCGGGGAAAGAGGCGGCCTTGCGGTAGGGCCGGTCGCTGGTGATGGCGTCGAGCGTGTCGGCGATGGCGAAGATGCGCGCGCCCAGCGGGATCTGTTCGCGCGCGAGCTTGCGCGGGTAGCCGGTGCCGTCCCAGCGCTCCTGGTGCGAGAGCACGATCTCGGCCGGCAGGCGCAAGAACTCGATCGACTGCAGGATCTGCCAGCCCGTCTCGGGGTGACGCCGCATCTCCACCCACTCGGCCGGCGTGAGCGGGCCCGCCTTGAGCAGGATGCTGTCCGGCACGCCGATCTTGCCGATGTCGTGCAGCAGCGCGCCGCGCGCGATCTGCCCCAGCTCGTACTGGTCGGCCACGCCCGGCGTCCGCTCAACGATGCCCAGCGTGTACCTCACCACGCGCTGCGAGTGGTGGCTGGTCTCGTGCTCGCGCGCGTCGAGCGCCTGGACCAGCGCGTCCAGCGTGCTGGAGTAGGCGGTCTCGATGCCGAGCAGCGCCGCGGTGAGCTCGGCGGTCTTCTCGCCAACCCGGCGCGCGAGGCCTTCGTGGTAGCGCGCGCGAGCCAGCCCGAGCTTGCGGCGGCTGTGGGCGCGCTCGACGGCGCGCACCAGCTCGGTCACGCGCGGCGGCTTGAGCAGATAGTCGGCCGCGCCGCGCTTGAGGCACTCGACGGCCGATTCGGTGTCGCCGTAGCCGGTCAGCATCACCACCGCGGCGGTGGGGTGGCGCTCGAAGATGCGGTCGAGCAGCCACATCCCGTCGTGGTCGGGCATCTTCATGTCCGAGAGGATGAGCGGCAGATCGGCTTCCTTGCTCAGGGATTCGAGCGCGGCGTCGGCCGAATCGGCCTGGCGCACGGCATAGCCTTCCTCGCGCAGGACCGCACAGAGGACCTCACGCACCGAGCGGTCGTCGTCCACCACCAGCACCACGGGCGGCGCCTCGCTGGCCGTCTCGCGGTCGTCGCCGGTCTCGGCTGCTGGCTGCGAGACCGTGGTGAGCCGCATCGTCTTTTGGAATTCCAGCATCGCTCCCTTCGCTCCCCGCGCGCCTGTTCTACCGCAGCCCGGGGCGACCAAGTCAACGCGTCTGCACCGCCCGCCGTGCGCAATTGACATCGCGCTGCTTCTCTGGGTAGGGCGGGCCCTCCTCCAGCGAAGCGAGCGCCCGATGGCCGAATTCGTTCCGCAGGCTTCGATTCCCCAGTCGCAGATCCCGACGCCGCTCGCCAACCCTCCGCTGCGTCTGCCGCAGGGCTCGGTGAGCCCGCAGGGCACGCTCGCGGTGCACGAGCCGGGCAGCGGGAAGCTCCTGGGCGAGGTGCGCGTGAGCACGCCGGCGCAGGTGCGTGAGGCGGTGGCCGCGTCGCGCGCCGCGCAGGGCGAGTGGGCGCGCAGGAGCTTCGCCGATCGCAAGGCGGTGCTGCTGCGCTTCAAGGAATTGCTGCTCGAGCGCGCCGACGAGTTCTGCGATCACATCACGCGCGAGAACGGCAAGACGCGCAACGAGTCGCTCTTCATGGAGGTGCTGCCGGTCGCGGACGCGGTGAACTTCTGGGCCGGCAACGGGCGCAAGCTGCTGCGCGACGAGAAGATCTCGCTGCACATGTTCCCGCACAAGAAAAGCTATCTGCGCTACTACCCGCGCGGCGTGATCGGGATCATCTCGCCCTGGAACTATCCATTTTCCATACCGACCGGCGACGCGGTCGCCGCGCTGATGGCCGGTAATGGCGTGGTGGTCAAGCCCTCGGAGTACACGCCGCTCGTGATGGAGAAGACGCGCGCGCTGCTCGAGGAGGCGGGGCTGCCGCGCGGGCTCTTCTCGGTGGTGCAGGGCCGCGGCGAGGTGGGCGCGGCCCTGATCGCGTCGGGCATCAACATGATCGTCTTCACCGGCTCGGTTTCGACCGGCCGCAAGGTGAACGTCGCCGCCGCCGAGCAGATGATGCCCTGCGTGCTGGAGCTTGGCGGCAAGGACCCCGCCATCGTGCTGCCCGACGCCGACCTCGACTCCGCGGCGAAGAAGATCGCCTGGGGCGCGTTCGCCAACTCCGGCCAGACCTGCGCCTCGGTCGAGCGCGTCTACGTGCACGAGAGCATCGCGCAGGCGCTGACCGACAAGCTGGTGGCGCTGGCGCGGTCGCTGCGGCAGGGCGAGCCGAACGCGCACGACATCGACGTTGGCGCCATGACCACGCAGATGCAGGTGGACATCATCCAGCGCCACCTCGACGACGCGCGCGCGAAGGGGGCGGTGATCCTCGCCGGCGGCAACATCACCGTCACGCCGTCCGGCGCGCGCTTCGTGCAGCCGACCGTGCTCACCAACGTGACCCACGACATGGCCATCGTCCGCGACGAGACCTTCGGGCCGATGCTCCCGATCATGACCTTCAAATCAGACGACGAGGCGGTGCGGCTCGCGAATGATTCTGTTTACGGCCTCTCCGCGTACGTGTTTTCAGGCAGCCGCGCGCACGCCGAGCGCATCGCGAACCAGCTCATCGCCGGCACGGTGATGCACAACGACACGCTCTACACGCACGCCGCGCCGGAGACGCCGTGGGGCGGCGTCAAGCAGTCGGGCCTGGGCCGCGTGCACGGCGAGCACGGTCTCAAAGACCTGTGCGAGGTGCGGCACGTGAACCTCGAGCGCTTCAACTTCCCGGCCTTCTGGTACTACCCGTACGGCAAGAAGGCCTGGACGACCGGCCTGCGCGTCTACCGCACCCTGCTCGGCAACGGCCTCGGCGCGCGGCTCAAAGCGCTCTTCGGCAAGCACTGATCGTCATCGGCGAGGCCGCGGGCCTTCCGCCCAGGCGTTCTTGACAGGGGCGGACCCCGGGGCTACTTGACCCCCCCTTTCGACGGGAGGCTCTCGTGGCCCAGTACGACGTCGCGATCATCGGCGCAGGGCCCGGGGGCTATGTCGCCGCCATCCGCGCCGGGCAGCTCGGCCTCAAGGTCGTCGTCATCGAGAAGGACGAGCGGCTGGGCGGCACCTGCCTGTTGCGCGGCTGCATCCCCACCAAGTGCCTGCTTCACTCGGCCGATGTGCTCGAGGAGGCGCGCGATGGCGCCGAGCACGGCGTGGTGGCCGAGAACGTCCGCATCGACATGACGGGCGTGAACAAGCGCAAGAACAAGGTGGTCGCCAAGAACGCCAAAGGCGTCGAGTTCCTCTTCCGCAAGAACAAGGTCGAGCGGCTGCATGGGCACGCGAAGCTCGCGGGCCCGGGGAAGATCTCCGTCAGCGGCGGATCGTCGGCCGCGCAGATCGTCGAGGCGAAGCACGTCATCCTCGCCACCGGCAGCGCGCCGCGTCTGCTTCCATCGATACCCATCGATGGAAAGCGGATCGTCACCAGCGACGAGCTCTTGCAGAACGAGGTGGTGCCGAAGCGCCTGATCGTGCTGGGCGCGGGCGCGGTCGGCGTCGAGTTCGCCTCCGTCTATCGCCGCTTCGGCAGCGAGGTGACCATCGTCGAGATGCTGCCGCACCTGGTGCCGCTCGAGGACGAGGACATCTCGACCGAGTTCGAGAAGGCAATGAGGAGGCGCGGGATCAAGGGCCTCGTCAACGCAAAGCTCGAGAAGGTCGAGGTCGCAGGCGGCCTGGTCAAGGCGACGGTGACGACGCAGAAAGGCACCGAGAACCTCGAGGCCGAGATGTTCCTCTGCGCCGTCGGCCGCCGCCCGGTGACCGAGAACCTCGACCTGGAGAAGTTCCCCAAGGTCAAGGTCGAGCGCGGGTACGTCCTGGTCGATCCGAAGACCATGCTCACCGGGGAAGACTGGCTGTCTGCCATCGGCGACATCGTCGCGGTGCCCGGCCGGCCGCACCCGCAGCTCGCGCATCTCGCGTCGGCCGAGGGGATCTTCGTGGTCGAGCGGCTGGCGGGCCTCAAGCCGCACCCGATCGATTTGAATCTGGTGCCGGGCGCGACGTACTCGGACCCCGAGGTCGCGTCGGTCGGCCTCACCGAGAAAGCGGCGCGCGAGAAGGGCTACCAGGTCAAGATCGGCGTCTTCCCCTTCTCTGCCAATTCAAAGGGCATGATTCTCGGCACCACCGAGGGCATGGTGAAGATCGTCGCCGAGGAGAAGTACGACGAGGTGCTGGGCGTGCACATCGTGGGGCCCAGGGCGACCGAGCTGATCGCGGAAGCGGGCGCGCTGCTGCGGCTCGAGGCGACCAGCGAAGAGATGATGCACGTCATGCGGCCGCACCCGACGTTGAGCGAGGCCCTCACCGAGGCGTCCCATGCCGTGCGAGGCAAGGCCATCCACATCTGAACCCGCCCTCGCGCTTCGGCCCGCTTTCGGTTATGTACCGCCGCCTCATGGGCCAGGGCCTCGTCCAGCTCGGCGGACATCCAGTCGCGGCGGGCTGCGGCCCAGTCCGCAAGCGCGCCCCCAAGCCCGACTGGCTGAAGGTCAAGATGCCGGGCGGCGGGCGGTATGAGCAGGTCCGCCAGACGCTTCGAGAGCTCGACCTCGTCACCGTCTGCGAAGAGGCGAGCTGTCCCAACGTCGGCGAGTGCTGGGGCTCGGGCACCGCGACCGTGATGCTGATGGGCGAGGTCTGCACCCGCGGGTGCCGCTTCTGCGACGTGAGCTCGGGGGCACCGGGCCCGCTCGACCCGCTCGAGCCGCGCCATTTGGCCGAGGCGGTCGCGCGGTTGGGGCTCGACTATCTGGTGGTGACTTCCGTCAATCGCGACGAGCTGGAGGACGGCGGCGCAGCCCACTTCGCCACCGCCATCTCCGAGCTGCGTCGCGCGGCCCCGCGCACGCTCGTCGAGGTGCTGACGCCGGACTTTCAGGGGCGGGAGCTCGCGCTCGATCTGATCATCGACGCTGGCCCCGCCGTCGCCGCGCACAACCTCGAGACGGTGCGGCGCCTGACGCCGCGCGTGCGCGACCGGCGCGCGAGCTACCAGCAGTCGCTCGACGTGCTCGGGTACTACCAGCGCGGCGGAATGCGGACCAAGAGCTCGATCATGCTCGGCCTTGGCGAGACGCGGGACGAGGTGCTCGAGGCGATGCGCGACTTGCGCGCGGTCGGCTGCGACATGCTCACGCTCGGCCAGTACCTGCGGCCGACCGACAAGCACCTCGCGGTCGAGGAGTTCGTCCACCCCGAGGTGTTCCAGCAGCTGGAGCGAGACGGCCTCGCGCTCGGCTTCAGGTTCGTCGCCGCGGGCCCGCTGGTGCGCTCGTCGTACAAGGCGGGCGAATTCTTCGTCCGCAACTGGGTCGATGCCACGCCGGCGGCCACCGGTTAACGAACGATTACCGAAAATTATCGAATGCCTACCATCAACATCATCCAGGCCGTGAACGACGCCCTGCGCATCCAGATGCGCCGCGACCCACGCGTGGTGGTGCTCGGCGAGGACGTGGGCAAGTTCGGTGGCGTCTTCCGCGCCACCGCGGGCCTCTACGAGGAGTTCGGCGAGAACCGCGTCATCGACACGCCGCTCGCCGAGGCCGGCATCATCGGCGCCGCCATCGGCATGGCCATGTACGGCCTGCGGCCGGTGCCGGAGATCCAGTTCAGCGACTTCATCTTTCCCGCCTTCGATCAAATCGTGAACGAGCTGGCAAAGCTTCGTTATCGAAGCGGCGGCCAGTACACCGCGCCGGTCGTCATCCGCACCCCGGTGGGCGGCGGCATCAAGGGCGGCCACTACCACTCGCAGTCGCCCGAGGCGCTCTTCATCCATACGCCGGGGCTGCAAGTGGTCTGCCCCTCGAATCCGTACGACGCCAAGGGCCTGCTCTTGAGCGCGCTGCGGGGCGACGATCCGGTGCTGTTCATGGAGCCCAAGCGCGTCTATCGCGCGGCGAAGGGCGAGGTTCCCGAGGGCGATTACACCATCCCTCTCGGCGAGGCGCGGGTCGCGCGCGAAGGCCACGGCCTCACCGTCGTCGCCTGGGGCGCCATGTTTCACGAGGCGCTCGCCGCCGTGACCGACGCGTCCGATCTCGACGCCGAGCTTCTCGATCTGCGCACTCTCTGGCCGCTCGACCTGGATGCGATCGTACGCAGCGTGCAGAAAACGGGGCGGCTCGCCATCGTGCAGGAGGCGCCGCGGACGTGCGGCTTCGCCGCCGAGATCGCAACGCTGGTGCAGGAGCGCTGCTTCACCTCGCTGGAGGCGCCCATCCGGCGCATCACCGGTTGGGACGTGCCGTTTCCGTATACGCTGGAGAACGATTACCTGCCGCTCGCGCCGCGCATCAAGCAGGGGCTGCGCGAGCTGGCGGGCTATCAACCGTAGCGAACGCCGGCGGCGCCGGTCGCCGCAGCACCGAAGGCGAAAGGAAACAACGATGGCGCAGTTCGAGTTCAAGCTGCCGGACATCGGCGAGGGCGTCGTCGAGGGCGAGATCGTCAAGTGGCTGGTCAAGGCCGGCGACGACATCATCGAGGACCAGCCGCTCGTCGAGGTCATGACCGACAAGGCGACGGTGACCATTCCGTCGCCGCGGCGGGGCAAGGTGGTCCGGACGGTCGGCAGCGAAGGCGAGATCGCCAAGGTGCACGGCACGCTGGTGGTGCTCGAGGTCGGCGGGTCGGGGCCGGACACCGCCTCGCACGGGCAGCCGACGGCGGCGAGCGCGCAGGCCGCGCCGACGCTGTCCGCGCAAAGTGCGGGACAGCCGGCGCCGCTGCAGACGGCGCACGCGCCGGGCGCTGCGGACTCCGGGCACGCTGCGGACTCGCCGGGCGCTTCGTCCGCGGGCGCAGTCGCCGCGAAGGGCGACTTCAACGGCGACGGCCGCCGCGTGCTGGCTACGCCGGTCACGCGCAAGATGGCGCGCGAGCTCGGCGTCGATCTCGCCCAGTTGCAGGGTTCGGGCCCGCAGGGCCGCGTGATGAAGGCCGACCTGCTCGCGCACCAGGAGCGCCCGCAGCAAGGAGCGAAGCCCGCGGCGCCGGCATCGCAGCCTGCGCAGGGCGAGGCCGACGAGGTGCGTCCGCTGCGCGGCCTGCGCAAGAGCATCGCGAAGAGCATGGTGCAGAGCCACAGCTCGGTGGTGCCATTCACCTTCGTCGAGGAGTGCGACACCGGCAGGCTGACGCAGCTGCGCGAGCGCATGAACGCCGAGCTGATCAGGCGCGGCGAGGCGAAGCTGAGCTACCTGCCGTTCATCACCAAGGCGCTCCTCCACGGCTTCCGCAAATACCCCGAGCTCAATTCTGTGATGGACGAGCAGAAGCAGGCGCTCATCGTTCGCAGGGAGTTCAACATCGGCTTCGGCGTCGCGACCGATGCGGGGCTGACGGTGTTCGTGATCAAGGACGTCGCGCACCGGTCGATCCGGCAGATCGGCGCCGAGCTCGAGCGGCTCTCGAAGGCGGCGCGCGAGAACAAGCTTTCTTTGGCGGACCTGAAGGGCGGGACGTTCACCGTCACCTCGCTCGGCCGCGACGGCGGCTTGATGGCGACGCCGGTGGTGAACCACCCGGAGGTCGGCATCCTCGGCGTCCACAAGATCAAGGAGTGGGCGAAGCCCGTGCGCCACGAAGGCGGCAGCGTCAGCGTGGAGATCGCCGAGCGGATGAACCTGTCGTGCTCATTCGACCACCGCGTCATCGATGGCCACGTCGGTGCGGCGTTCCTCTACGAGGTCATCCGCGCGCTCGAGGCGCCGGAGATGCTTCTGATCGACTGAGCCGACGAGCCGGCGCGAGCGAGGCCGGTGGAAGGCTGCTTCACGGCTCGAGGTGAGGCTCACCTCGCCGGTAGGTTGATCAAAGCGGACAACGGCCCTCGCCGACGCCTCAACGCGGGATGCCGAGCCGATCCAGCTCGGCCGGGAGCCGGCCGCTGAGCGCCAGCGCGAGCATGCGGAAGTCGCCGCGGAAGCTCCAGAGCGGGTGCTGGAACGTCGCGGGCCGGTTGTGCTCAATAAAGAAGTGGCCGACCCAGGCGAAGGCGTAGCCGCATACGACCGCGACCAGCAGAAAGCGCGGCTGGCGCGTCGCGAGCGCATAGAGCGCGAGCAGCGCCGCGAGCGAGGTGCCGACGAAGTGAAGCCGGCGGGTGGTCGCGCTCGCGTGCTCGCGCAGGTAGAAGGGCCAGAACTCGTCGAAGGTCTTCATCTCGCCAGCGCCTCGTCGAAGGACTCGGCGCTGAAGCCCTCGACCAGTGTTCCGTGGACGTCGAGCACCGGCACGCCCTGGTGCTCGAGGCCGGCCGCGCGCTCCTTGATCGTCATCTCCCGCTGCGCCGCGGGGTCTTGCTCGATGTCGCGGTCCACGAAGGCGACGCCTCGCCGCCGCAGGTACTCGCGCGCCTTGCGGCAATACGGGCACCAGGAGGTTCCATAGAGCGTGACGGCGATGCTGTCCCGCGGGCCGCGGGCGGACGCGCGACGGTGCGGCTTCTCGATCACGATCGGGTGCCAGCTCTCCGCGAGCAGCTTCACCCGCAGCGAAAACTTCTGCGCGGCCGGGTCTGCCGGCGCGGCGTCGAGCCACAACTTTGCGTAGCGCTGCGCTGGCCCGAACTCGCGCGCCGCGAGCGACCACTCGCCCAGGAGCCGCGCCGCCCGAGGCTGCGACGGGTCTCGCTGCTGCGCCACCTGCGCGAGTTGCAGCGCGAGCGGCTCGTCCTTGCGCGCGTGCGCCTTCTCGGCAGCGGCGACGAGCACCCGCGCCTCGTCGGCGGGCGCGCCGCCAGCCTGCTGCAAGAAGAGCAGCACCGAATCGAGCTTCCCGCGCGCGAGGCTTTTGCGCGCAGCCACCAGCGCCACCGGCGCCGCGCCGCTCCGCGCAGCAACCGCGGCTGAAGCTGGGGTGCCCGCCGCGGCGCCGCTTGACGACGCGTCCGCGCGCCGCGCGCTGTCGGGCGAGGCAGCGGACGACGCATCCGGCGCCCGGGCGGTGCCGGGCGCCGCGACGGCGAGCAGGACGCAAAAGAGCAGCGGGTTCATCAAGCTCCTTCCGAAGGCGGCGGGAGCTTACCGCGCGCCGGGCAATCGCGCCCCGGACGGGTTGCCTCGCGCAGGCCCCTCCTCTACAACTGCGCCTATGCACGCTCCCACCATTCATCGCGACACGCTGCTGCGCCTCTACCGCGAGATGGTGCGCCTGCGCGTCCTCGACGAGCGCATGATGACCTTGCAGCGGCAGGGCCGGGTCGGCTTCTATGGCGCCTGCACGGGACAGGAAGCAGCCACGCTCGCGAGCGCCATCGTGCTCGAGCCCAGCGACTGGATCTTCCCCGCGCTGCGCGAGAGCGGCGCCATGCTGCTGCGCGGCTTCCCGATGGTCCCGTATCTCTGCCAGGTGTTCGGCAACGTAGGGGACGAGACCCGGGGCCGGCAGATGCCCTCGCACATGGCTTCACGCAGCGTGAACCAGGTCTCGTGGGGGTCCTGCATCGGCACCCAGCTGCCGCAGGCGGTGGGCGCGGCGATGGCGGCGAAGATCAAGGGCGACCGCACGGTGATCGCCGCGTATCTCGGCGACGGCGCCACCAGCGAGGGCGACTTTCACGTGGCGATGAACTTCGCGGGCGTGTTCAAGGCGCCGGTGGTCTTCATCTGCCAGAACAACCACTGGGCGATCAGCGTGCCGACCGCGAAGCAGACCGCGTCGGAGTCGATCGCGATCAAGGCGCAAGCGTATGGCTTCCCGGGCGTGAAGGTGGACGGCAACGACGCGGTCGCGGTCTACGAAACGGTGCGCGCGGCCGTCGATCGCGCGCGCTCGGGCGGCGGGCCGTCGCTGGTCGAGTGCGAGACGTACCGCATCGGCGCGCACAGCTCGAGCGACGACCCCACGCGCTACCGCGACGAGCGCGAGGTCGAGGCCTGGCGCAAGCGCGACCCGATCGAGATCCTGCGCGGGCGTCTGGGTGCGATGGGCAGCTGGTCCGCGACCGACGAGGATTCGCTGCGTGCAAAGCTCCTCGAAGAAGTCAACGCCGCCATCGCCGAGGCCGAGCAGAAGCCGGACCCGCCTCGCGAGAGCCTCTTCGAGGATGTCTATTCGACGCTGCCGTGGAGCCTGCGCGAGCAGCGCGACGAGATGCTCGCGGCGCCAACCGTCCCGCGCCCCGACGCGAAGACCATCGCGGGCCGCTAGCGTGCGCGAGTTGCACGTCCGCAGGCTCGGGCTGGTCGAATACGAGGACGGGCTCGCGGCGCAGAAGGCGGTCTTCGACGCGCGCGCCGCGGGGCTCGTCCCCGATACGCTGCTGCTGCTCGAGCACCCGCGCGTGATCACGCTGGGCCGCGGCGCGCACCGGACCAACCTCCTCTGGAGCGCGGCGCAGTTGGAGGAGCGCGGGTTCTCGCTGTTCGAGACCAACCGCGGCGGCGACGTGACCTACCACGGGCCGGGACAGCTGGTCGGCTACCCGATCCTCGATCTCAAGCCGGACCGCAAGGACGTGCGCAAGTACGTCGCCTCGGTCGAGGAGCTGATGATGCGGGTCTCGGCCGACTTTGGCGTCCACGCCGGGCGCGTGCCGGGCCGCACCGGGATCTGGGTGTCCCCGCCTGAGCCTGCAGCCGGTCGCGAGCGAGACCCGGCGTCCGGTCGCGAGCAAAGCCCCGCGGTCAAGCTGGGCGCCATCGGCGTGCACATCTCGCGCTGGATCACCTCGCACGGCTTCGCCTTCAACGTCACCACCGACCTGCGCGACTTCGACGCCATCGTCCCTTGCGGGATTGCAGATGCGGGCGTTGTCTCCTTGAAAGCCCTGCTCGGCCGCGCTCCCGAGGGCGTGGAGGACCGCTTCGTCGAGCGCGCCGGAGAAGTCTGGGAGTCGCAGGTCTCCGAGGTTCCGTGCGAGCTGCGCACGGTCTCGGTGGCGATCACGGACGGGCGCGGGCGTCTCCTGCTCCTGCGGCGCACGCCTGCGCGCGGCGGGTTCTGGCAGATCCTCACCGGCCGCTGCGAGCTCGGCGAGAGCCCGCTGCAGACCGCGGCGCGCGAGATCTTCGAGGAGACGGGCTTCGCGCCTGCGCTCGGCGAGCTGCGCGACCTCGAGTACACGCACGCGTTCGCGCTGCAAATTCCCGGCGCGAGCGAGATGATGGCGGCGCCGCGCTTCGCGCGCGAGACGGCGTTTGCGCTGCGCGTTGCCGCGGACGCAGCGCCGCGTCTCTCCGACGAGCACGACGCCTTCCGCTGGTTTCCGCTCGACGAAGCGCTGCCGCTGCTGCCCTTTGCGGGCCTGCGCCGCGCGGCCCGCCTTGCTGCCGACGCGACAGAGGGCTATTGACGCAGGCGCTTGACGGGCGGAGGGTCTCACGCGATGAAGATCATTGCCGCCGTCCTCTGCCTGCTGTGCGCGTGCACCTCCTCGGGCGAGAAGCCAGTGGTGGAGCAGCCCACCGCCCCGACGGTCATCGGCGTGGACCTGGACAAGTCCGGCTCGATCGCGACGCCCAGCTGGTGGGTCTCGGTGGCGCTCGCAGTGGGAACCATGAATGAAGCCTTGCGCCAGGCGGGGCTGCCCGCCCGCTTCCAGATCGCCGAAGGGAATTCAGGCAACGACGCAGCCTCGGCGCGCGCCTCGGCGCTGGAGCTGGTGGAGAAGCAGCACGCGCGGGCGCTGATTACCGACTCGAGCCAGGACGACATCGCGATCCACGTGCTCGCCTACGACGGCCACGGGCTCTCGGTCCCCATCGTCTGCATGGGCTGCACCTCGGGGCAGATCAATTCACCGGAGGCGACCGACGTGGACCCGGCCCGGCAGGCTGCGCTGCGCAACGAGCGGGGCTGGAACTTTCGCACCAGCATGTCCGACGCGTACCAGGCGCGCACTCTGGTGCGCGTTCTGCTCTCGCGAGGCAAGCGGGGCGACGTGAACGGCGACCACAAGGTTCGCTTCGCGGTGTTCGCGACCAGCGACAATTACGGCCGCAACTTCTCCGACGCGATCCGCGGGCTGGTGACGCGTGAGCGCCCGGACGCGCAGGTGGAGCAGGTGTTCGTCGAGCCCAACGCACCGGCGACCCACGACTACGGCGCGGACGTCCGGCAGCTCGTCGCGCATCATCCCGACGCGGTGATCGAGATCACCTTCCCGAAGATCGCCATCGGCTTCACCCGCGCCTGGCTTGCCGCAAAGCCTGCGACCGCGCTGCTGCACACGCACAACTTCCGCTCGGCGCGCGTGATCGAGGCGCTCAAGGACGCTCTCGAGGGGGAGGAGGGGACCTCGCAGGTGACCGTCGCCGAAGGCGTGTCGGGCAGCGCGTTCGCCGCGGATCTTCATGCCCGGAGCGGACAGGATCCGGCGTTTCGTGACTCGACCGCCTACGACGCGGCGATGACGCTGATGCTCGCCACGCTGATCGCGCAGCAGAAGGCGGGCCGGGGGGACGTGAGCGGTGCGGCCATTCGCGACTCGATGCGCGCGACACATGCGGCTGGCGGCACGCGCGTCAGCGCCGGCGGCGATGGAATCGTCGCGGCGGTCAAGCTGATCGCCGCGCGCGTTCCCGTCGACTACGATGGCGCGTCGGGGCCCTGCCTCTTCGACGGGCACGGCGATGTGACCGCGCAGCTCGCGAGGTTCACCGTACGCGGCGGCCGCTTTATCGATCTCGAGCGCTTCGATTGCATCGCCGCGCCCGACTGCCCTGTGGTCGCGGTGCGCTGAACGGCCACTGCTACAGCTCCACCGAGAGTCCTTCGCGCGCCGCGAACGCGCTTGGCAAGATCTTCCGCGCGAGCCGCGCGAGCTTCTCGACGCCGCGGTCGTCGCGGTCCGGCGCGTGGTGGTAGAGCGCGAGCCTCTTCACGCCGGCGCGCCGCGCGATCTGCGCGCCGATCTCGTACGTCGAGTGGCCCCACCCCTTCTTCGACAGCGGCCCGTCCGCATACTCCGCCGGCGTGTACTGCGCGTCGAAGACCAGCAGGTCCGCGCCGCGCGCCAACTCCACCAGGCGCTCGTCGGCGGCGGTGCCGTGCTCGAAGTCGGTGGCGTAGACCATCGCCTTGCCGCCGTGCTCGAGCCGGAAGCCGAGCGCGCCGCCAGGATGATTCAGCTCGGCCGCCTTGACCAACCCCTCGCCGATGTGGGCCACGCCGCCGTTCTGCAGCGGGACGAAGCGCAGGTGCGCATTCAGCGCGCCCAGGTCCACGGGGAAGTAAGGGTCGACCATCTGGCCCGAGAGGATCTGCCGCACGTCGCGGCCCTGGCGGGTGGCGCCGTGGATGGTCAGCCGCGAGCGGGGGTCGTACGCGGGCGCGAAGAAGGGAAGGCCCGCGATGTGGTCCCAGTGGTAGTGCGAGAGGAAGAGGCTGGCGCGCACCGGGCCGTGGCTCGATAGCTCCACGCCGAGGGCGCGCAGGCCGGTTCCGAGGTCGAAGATCACGGTCTCGTCGCCGAACCGCACCTCGACGCACGAGGTGTTGCCGCCG
>JAYWBT010000170.1:0-10920 GCA_043781235.1 Deltaproteobacteria bacterium | reverse complement strand
TGGCGAGCATGCGGATGAGCTCGCCGAACACGGGAGCTTTCAGCTGGGTGCGGTCCCACCAGGTGCGTCCCTTGGGCGTGTGAATCCATTTGACCGCGCCGTAGACCAGCAGGGGCACGCCAATCAGGATCAGATACCAATAGTTCTGCGCGAAGCTGGAGACGAAGATCAGCGACCGCGTCGTCCACGGCAGCGTGACGTTCATGTCGTCGAAGATCTTCGTCACCTTCGGGATCACCACCACGAAGAGGATCGCGACGATGGCAATGCCGACCACGATCATGATCGCCGGATAGAGCATGGCGCCGATCAGCTTGTTCTTCAGCTGGGCCTGCGCCTCGGTGAAGTCGGCGAGGCGGACCAGCACCACGTCCAGCGCGCCCGAGCTCTCGCCGGCGCGGATCATGTTGACGTAGAGGCTGGTGAAAACCTGGGGGTGCTCGCCGAGCGCGTCCGCGAGCGACGAGCCTTCATTCACCTTCTGCTTCACCACGCCGAGGATCTTCTTCAGCCGGGTCTGCTCGACCTGGTCGACCAGCGCCGTCAGGGACTCCACCAGCGTGATGCCGGCGCCGAGCAGCGTCGCCAGCTGGCGCGTGCAGATGGCGAGATCCTGCGAAGAGACGCCGCCGAAGCCCAGCGCCGCGCCCACGTCCACCTCGCGCGCGAGCCCCGACTTGGAGGGACCGGTGGCCAGGGCGGCGGCGTCGGCCGAGCGCGCCTCGGTGAGGAAGACGCCGTCCTTCCGCAGGAGCAGGCGCAGCGTTTTGGAGCTCTCGGCGTCGCGCAGCCCGCGGACGTTCTTCCCCGCTTCGGTCAGCCCGCTGTATTCAAAGACCGGCATTACTACGCCATATCTTCCTGCGTCACCGACAGCACCTCGGCGATGCTGGTGACGCCGCGCAGGACCTTGCGCGCGCCGTCGTCCATCAGCGTTGTCATCCCCTTGGCGACCGCCTGCTTCTTGATGGTGCCGCTGTCCACGTTCTTGAGAATCAATTGCCGGATATCGTCGTCGAGCATCATCATTTCATAGATGCCCAATCGCCCACGGTAGCCGGTGTTGTTGCATTCGTTGCAGCCGGTGGGGCGATAGAGCTTGCCGCCCGCCTCCTGGAGCATTTTCGGCGTGATGCCGATCTCCTTCAGCTCTTCTGGAGTCGGAAGGTAATCCTCGCGGCACTCCTTGCAGAGCGTGCGGACCAGGCGCTGGGCGAGCACGCCCATCAGCGACGACGCCACCAGGAACGGCTCGACGCCCATGTCCACCAGTCGGGTGACGGCGCCGGCCGCGTCGTTGGTGTGGACGGTGGAGAAGACGAGGTGGCCGGTCAAAGACGCTTGAATCGCGATCTCCGCCGTCTCCAGATCGCGGATCTCGCCGACCATGATCACGTCGGGATCCTGGCGGAGGAAGCTGCGGAGGCCATTGGCGAAGGTAAGCTCGATCTTGGGATTGACCGGCGTCTGCGAAATGCCCTCCAATTGATATTCGACCGGGTCCTCGATGGTCATGATGTTGAGGTCGGGCCGGTTGATCTTGCTCAGCGCCGCGTAGAGCGTGGTGGTCTTCCCCGAGCCGGTGGGGCCGGTGACGAGGCAGATCCCGTGGGACTTGTGGATGATGGACTCCATCCGCGCGAGCTGGTCCTTCTCCATGCCGATCTCGGCGAGATCGAGCAGCACCGTGCTCTTGTCGAGCAGACGCAGCACGCTGCGCTCGCCATAGACCGTGGGCGTGGTGGACAGGCGGATATCGATATCGCGGCCCGCGAGCTTGACGCGCATGCGGCCGTCCTGGGGCAGTCGCTTCTCGGCGATGTTGAGCCCGCCCATGATCTTCACGCGCGAGACGATCGAGTTCTGGAAGCGCTTGGGAGGCCGAATCACCTCCTGCAGCACGCCGTCCACCCGGAAACGCACGCAGATGTCGCGCTCCTGCGGCTCGATGTGGATATCGCTGGCGCGCTCTTTCGCCGCGCGGAACAGCAATGAGTTGACCAGCCGGATGATCGGCGCCTCGTCCGAGCTGTCGAGCAGATCCTGCGGCTCCTCCAGCTCGTGCGCGACGGTGTCGAGATCGCCCGCCTCGAGGTCGTCCACCAGCTGCTCCGCCTCGTTCTTGGCGCGGTCGTAGACGGAGTTGATGCAATCCATGATCGATTGCGTGGGGACCAGGACCGGACTGATCGACGCGTTCAGCAGCAGGCGGACGTTGTCGATGGCGCCGGTGTCGAGCGGGTCGGCCAGCGCCACCACCACCGTGGCGTCCGCGCCTTCGCCCTCGCGCCGCAGCGGCATCAGCCGCGCCTGCTTGGCGAAGTTGATCGGCACCAGCTTGATCAATTCGGGCGAGATCTCGTCGCTGCCGACGCGCAGCTGGTAGGGCAGCTCCAGCTGCGCGGCGAGCGCCTTCAGCACCTGTTCTTCAGAGCAAGCCTTGAGGGAAATCAGCACCTCGCCGAGCCGCGCGGCGCCGCGGTCGCCCTGCGCCGCGAGCGCCTCGGCGAGCTTGTCCGCGGTGATGACGTTCTGGGCGATCAGGATCTCGCCCAGCGGCCGCCCCGCCAGCATGCGGACGGGGGCCTTGCGGGCGGCCGGCAGTTCGGTGAGCTGTGTCGAATTCGGATCCATCGGTAATCAACGCTTCCCGTCAGGTTTTTCTTCCGGAGCCGGCGACCCAGGCTGCCCCGGCGACCCAGGCTGCCCCGGCGGCTGCGCCACTCCCGGCGCGGGCTCCATTTTGGGATTGAGCGGCAGGGGGGCCGGCGACGGCGACGGCTCGGGTCTCCTTTCATCCATCTGGCTCGGCTGGTACTTCTGCTGGGGGCCGATCACGCGCTCGCCCTTGCCGCCCGAGCCGCCGTTCTCGACCTTGTTCAGCTCGTCCTCGATGCCCTTGTGCAGGAGCGACGAGGGACCGAGCTTTTTGTCGTAATTGATCACCGCCTGATAGTTGGTCTCGTCGCCGTAGAAACGTCGGACGAACTCGGCGCGCTCGGCCATCTTGCGCTCGAAGATGCGCCGGTAATCGCTCTGGTCGCGAATGATATAGGGCGTGAGGAAGAGCAGGAGATTGGTGCGGGTCTTCTTGGTCTGCTCGCTGCGGAAGAGCCAGCCCAGCACCGGCAGCGATCCGAGGATCGGGATCTTGTTGACGCTCTTGAGCGTGCGCTCCTGGATCAGGCCGCCCAGCACCACGGTCTCCTGATCCTTGGCGATCACGGTGGTCTTCGCGGTGCGCTTGGAGGTGGTGGGGCCGAGCTGCGGATCGTTGCTGGCGATCTCCTCGGTCTGCTCGTCCACCTCGAGCCGCACGAACTCGCCCTCGTTGATCTGCGGCTTGATGCGGAGCCGTAGCTCCACGTTTTGCCGCTGGATGGGAGCAAAGAGCGAACCGAGCCCGCCGAGGCCGAGGCCAGCCGCGGCTCCGGCTGCGCCCGTGGCACCGCCGGCCAGCGCCCCGAGACCGCCGAGCTGTGGCGAGAAGCCAGCCTTGAAGGGCACGTTCTGGCCGACGGTGATCTCGCCCTCGGTGTTGTCGGTCATGATGATATGCGGCGTGCTGATCACGTTCACGTCGCTCGAGCTCTGCATGGCGTTGAGCACGAATGCGAACGAGGGCAGCGAGAGGTTGACGCCAGGGATGGTGATCGGCGGGCCCTGCAGGCCGGCGAGGAAGCCGCTCAGGCCCGCGAGGCTGCCGACCCCGCCCAGCGAGCTGAGGCCGCCAAGCTCGCTGCCGATCACCAGCGGCGCGGGGCCCTTGTTGCCGCGGAAGCTGACGTTGTCGATGACGGTGCCGCCGTGCACCGACGCGCCGAGATCGAACTCGCTCTGGAGATTGACCTCCATGATCACCGCCTCGACGAAGACCTGCCGGCGCCGGAGATCGAGCTGCTGCACCACCTTGACCAGGTTGCGGTAGTCGGCCTGGCTGGCGATAACCACCAGCGAGTTGGTGTTCTTGTCGGCGGTGATCTTCACCTCGCCGCTGAAGAGATCGGCGCCGACGGGGCCGCTCGTGCCTCCGCTGCCTGGCGCGGGACCGGGCGCGCCCGGCCCGCCCTTGTGCTTGGCGCTGGTCCCCTGCGCGAGGTTCTGCATGGTGGCGGCGACGTCCTCCGCCTTGGCGTTCTCGAGATAATAGACGTGCACGCCGCCTTCGCCCGACGGCACGTCGAGCTGCTTGATCAGCTCGCGCACGCGCTCGAACGACTTGCCGCCGGCGATGACGATGAGCTTGTTGGTGCGCTCCTCGGGGATGATCTTGCTGACCGAGACCGGGCCGCCGCCCTGCGGCTGCGGCTGCGCGCCCTGTGGCTGCACCGGCTGTCCGGGCAGCATCGGCTCGGCTACGCCTAGTTGCCGCTGCCCGCCGCCGCCCTTCTGCTGCTGCGCCTGGAAGATCTCGGTGAGCTTCTGTGCCAGCTCCTGCGCGCCGGCATATTGCACCGCGACGATATGAATCTCTTCGGCGCCGCCGGGCTGATCGAGCGTATCGACCAGCCGCTCCAGGCGCCGCATGTTGAGCCCGAGGTCGCTGATGATCAAGGTGTCGGGGGGAAAGATCTGGAAATCGGAATCGCGCGAGGTGAATTGATTGAGCGTATTCCGCATCTGGTCGGCTTCGACGTACTTGAGCTTGAAGAGCTTGGTCACCATCTGCTCGGTGGCGGGAACATCCTGGCCGGGCTCGAGGTAGGTGGGGATGTTGGCGCGCGCCGACTGCTTCTTCTCCGAGAGCTTCCAATAGCGGCCGACCGGGTAGACCGACCAGTTGTTCGCGTCGAGCGCCGCGACGAAGACGTTCCACACCTCGTCGACGGGGATGGGCGAGTTCGAGAGGATGGTGATCTTCCCCGAGACGCGCTCGGGGAGGATGAAGTTGCGCTGGGTGAACTGCGAGACGAACTGGATCACCTCGGCGAGGTCGCGCTTGTCGAACGACATCACCACGGTCTTCGCCTTGCTGTGGATGTCCTTGTGATCGACCGGCGTGCTCTCCGGCGGCTCGCCGCTATTTGCCTTTGGGGCGTCGCCGCCGAACGGCACGGCCGGCGCCTTGACCGACTTCGTCGCCGCCGAGTTCGGGACGATCGAATTCTTATAGGGCGGCGCGACCGGCGTGACCGGCATCGGCAAAGGCTTCTGCATCGGAGGAGGCCGGCCGCCTCCGCGCCGCACCGGTTCGTCGGTAGGGCCTTCGCCTGGTGGCAGCGCCCGTGGGCGCGGGTTGATCAGACCGCCGCGGACCGTCGGCTTGATCGGCGCTACGGCCGGCGCCTCGGCCTCGTCCTGCGCGAGGGCCGTGGAGGCGGTGAGCAGCGCTGCAATGAGGCAGAGAGCGGATGCGCGCATGGGCTCCTGGTGATTCACTCGATCGAGTAGGACTTACGGACGGTGTCGCCACGCCGCTCGAGCTCAATCTCGATGCGGTTCGCGTCGCGGAGCTTCTGATAGATCTCGAGCGCTTTGTCGGGGCTGTTCATTTCATACCCGTTGATCTTGCGGATGACGTCGCCATTCTGGACGCCGATCTTCGAGTAGAGCGAATCGGGGACGATGGAGAAGAGCTTGAAGCCGTTGGCGACGCCGTTCTTGAACGACGGCACGATGCGCGCCTTGGTGGCCAGGTCCGACAGGTTGGTGAGCGCGTTGTTGATCTCGCTCTTGGCGATCACGTACTGATTCTCGGAGAGTTGCTTGACGCCCTCGCCGCCGCCCTGGCCGGCCACCGGCGCCGGCATCGGCATCACGCCCAGGTTCGGCGCCGCGGCGGCGCTGTTGTCGATGTATTCGTTCCGGCCTTCGTTGTCGATCAGCGCGCGCTCCTTCTCGACCTGGTAGACGCGCGCGCCCTGGTACTTGTCCCCGATGGCGTAGACCTGCGTCTCGTTCACGTCGGGGTTGGTGATCTGGCAAAGGGAATATCGCGGCGGGTCGGCGATGGCCGTGCCCACCAGCGTGCCGTGCAGCGCGGAGCGGACCGGCGTCGAGCTCCAGCTCGGGCGCTGCGGCTCGGCGGCGGGGCCGGTGTCGGGGCCGGCCACCACCGGCTTGGGCACCGGCACGTCGAGCAGCTTGGCGAGCTTGTCCTGATCGAGCTCCACGTGCTGCGGCGCTGCGCTCGCCAGAGGCGCCGCGGCGCCGGCCTGCTGGACGAGCGCGGGCTTGGGGGCGATGGCCTGCGCGGCGAGCGTGTTCACTGTGCGCGCGGCGAGAAAGGCCGCGATCAGGACGGCCACCGCCATCAGCGCCCACGAGTACCGCTGCAGCACCAGCTCCATGAGGCCCCGACGAGCAAGGGGCATGCCACGCTGGGCGGGGCCTTCAGCGGCAGCGCAGGACGCCGAGGCAGCGAGCGGGGGACAACGTGACAGCGGCCGCCCGGGCGCCGCTGACAAATTGTCCTACTCCTTCTCGCGGTTCAGCTTCCGGTAAATGGTCCGGACCGAGATCTTGAGCAGCTGCGCGGCGAGGTTCTTGTCCTCGTTGGCGTGCCGCAGGGTCTCGAGGATGACGCGCAGCTCAATCTCATCCAGCGTGGTGCCGAGCGGGACGGTGAGCGTGCGTCCCTCGACCGCAATCGGCGCTCCCGCGCTCCGTGGCGCGCCGCCCGCGCGCACCTGCTCCGGCAGATCGGCCAGCTCGATCTCCACGCCTTTCGAGAGCACCACCGCGCGCTCGATGGCGTTCTCCAGCTCGCGCACGTTGCCCGGCCACGAGTAGGACGCGAGCGCCTGCTGCGCGCCCGCGGTCAGCCCGCGCATCGGCTTGCCGTTCTTGGCGGCGAAGCGCGCGACGAAATGATCGGCGAGCAGCGGGACATCGCCCTCGCGGTTGCGCAGTGGCGGCAGCACCACCTGAATGACGTTCAGCCGATAGAAGAGATCCTCGCGGAACTTTCCCTCGCGCACGCGGGTGGCGAGATCCTGGTTGGTCGCGGCCACCACGCGGCAGTCCACCTTGACCGGCGCGGTGCCGCCCAGCCGCTCGATCTCGCCCTCTTGCAAAACGCGCAGGAGCTTGACCTGCATGGGCAGCGTCAGCTCGCCCACCTCGTCGAGGAAGAGGGTGCCGCCGTCGGCCCGCTCGAAGCGGCCCTCCTTGCGCTGGACCGCGCCGGTGAAGGCGCCGCGCTCGTAGCCGAACAGCTCGCTCTCGAGGATGGTCTCGGGAATTGCCGCGCAGTTGATCGGGACGAACGGCGCCTGCGCCCGGCCCGAGTGGTCGTGCAGCGCGCGCGCGAAGAGCTCCTTGCCGGTCCCGCTCTCGCCGAGCAGCAGCACGGTCGCGCTCGACGGCGCCGCCTGCCGGATGACATCCAGCGTGCTGCGCAGCGCGGGGCTCTGGCCGACGATGCTGGTCGCGCCGCCCGCGAGCCGCGCGCGCAGCTGCCGGTTCTCCTGCACCAGGCGACGCTTCTCCAGAGCCTGCGCGATGGACTTGAGCACCGCGTGGCGCTTGAGCGGCTTGGTGAGGAAGTCATAGGCGCCGTCCTTCATCGCCGAGACCGCCGCCTCGACGGTGCCATAGGCGGTCATCAGCACCGTCTCGGCCTCGGGCGCCACTGCCTTGACCGCTCTGAGGAGCTCCTGCCCGCTCATCCCCGGCATCATCAGATCGGTCAGCACCACGTCCACCGGCTCGTTGCGCAAGAGCTCCAGCGCCGTTTCGCCTTTGGCGGCGAGCAGCACGCGATACCCCTCGCGCGAAAAGACGCGCTCGAGCGAGTCGAGGTTGGCTTGCTCGTCATCGACGACGAGGAGGGTGGCGGGCATGGGGCGGGGACTGTAAGCGGTTTTGGCTGGACAGCAAGGGCGCATTGCGCGATTGCCGAGGCCATGCACGACGCCATCGTGGTGGGCGGCGGCTTCTTCGGCTGCAGCCTCGCGCTTCTGCTGGCGCGCGGCGGCGCCCGCGTCCGGCTGCTCGAGCGCGACCCTGATCTGCTGACCCGCGCGTCGTTGCACAACCAGGCCCGCGTCCACAACGGCTATCACTATCCGCGCAGCATCCTCACCGGGCTGCGCTCGCGCGTGAACTATCCGCGCTTCGTCGCCGAGTTCGCTGCCTGCGTGGACGGCAGCTTTCGGCATTACTACGCGGTGGCGGCGCGGCAGTCGCACGTCACCGCGCGGCAGTTCGAGACCTTCTGCAAGCGAATCGAGGCGCCGCTGAGCCGGGCCCCGCTAGCGGTGCGGCGCTGGTTCAACCAGAGCATGATCGAGGAGGTGTACGAGGTCGAGGAGGTCGCCTTCGACGCGCTCAAGCTGCGCGAGGCGCTCCGCTCGCGGCTACGGGCCGCGGGCGTCGAAGTGACTTTGTCCTGCGAAGTGGCGCGCGTGGTCGCCGACGGCGTCGAGCTCGCTGTTTCGGGAGAGCGGCTGCGCGCGCGCCGCGTCTTCAATTGCACCTATTCGGGCCTGAATCGATTGCTGTCCAGCTCGGGCGCCGAGCCCGTCGCGCTGCGCCACGAGCTGGCCGAGCTCTGCATCGTCGAGGCGCCGCGGGAGCTGCGGCACGCCGGCGTGACCGTGATGTGCGGCCCCTTCTTCTCGCTGATGCCTTTCCCGTCGTTACCGGAGGCCCATTCCTTGAGTCACGTGCGCTATACCCCGCACTGCGCGTGGGAGGAGCGGGACGGCACCGTCGCGGCGCCCGCTTTTGACCGGCCCTCGCGATTCGAGCATATGAGAATGGACGCTTCACGATACCTGCCGGCACTGCGAGACCTGCGCTGGCTCCGCTCTTTATGGGAGGTCAAGACGGTGCTGCCGTCGAGCGAGCACAACGACGCGCGGCCCATCCTCTTCAAGCCCAGCGCGCGCCTGCCGGGGCTCTACTCGGTGATGGGCGGCAAGCTCGACAACGTCTACGACCTTCCCGCCGAGCTGGAGCGCCTGTGACCGCGTCCGCCATCTTCGTCTCGGTGGTGTGCCGGCTTCGCGACGAAGCGCTCCTGGTCGAGCCGCTCGTCGCGGAGCTGTCGCGCGTCCTCCATGAAAATTACCAGAATTACGAGATCGTGCTGGTGGACGACGGCTCGACCGACGGGACGGTGGCGCAGGTCAAGGAGCTGCTCTCGCGCTACGAGTGCGTTCGGCTGTTGCGACTCTCGCGCAAGTTCGGGCTCGACGTGGCGCTGACCGCGGGGCTCGAGAGCGCCATCGGCGATTACGTCGTCACCCTGTCGGCCGAGATGGATCCACCGTCGCTCATTCCCGGGATGATCGCGCTTGCGCAGCGCGACAACGCCGCGGTCTATGGCCTGGCGGCGCGGCGCTCGCGGCCTTTGTTGCACCGCCTCGGGGCGCGCGCCTTCCATTGGGCCTGCCGGCGGCTGCTCGAGCTGCCGCTCCAGCCGGGCGCGACGCACTTCCGCGTGCTCAGCCGGCAGGCGGTCAACGCCATCGTCGAGATCAAGGACAACTATCGTTACCTGCGCGCCTTGACGCCTTATATCGGCTATGCGACGCGGACCTTTGCCTATCAGCCGATCTCGCGTTCGGGGAAGCCGCCGCGCGAGAGCCTGCTCGAGGCGGCGGAGACCGCCATCGCCGTGGTGGTGAGCAACTCCTCGCGGCCGCTGCGCTTCGTGAGCTGGCTCGCGCTCGCCGCGAGCGCGCTGAACGTGGCCTATATCGGCTATGTCTTCCTGGTGAACGTCTTCAAGAACCCGGTTGCCGAAGGATGGACGACGCTGTCGCTGCAGAACGCAGGGATGTTCTTCCTGCTCTTCCTCATCCTCGCGGTGGTCACCGAGTACGTGGGGCGCATTCTGAACGAGACCCGCCAGCGGCCGCTCTATTACATCGCGGAGGAGGCGAACAGCTCGGTGCTGATCGCCGGGCAGGACCGCCGCAACGTGGTCACGGACTCGCAATGACGTTCACGGTGCGGGAGCTGGCGCCGCGGCGGACGCGGTTCTGCGTGATGGTGCCGGTGATCAACGAGGGCGACCGCATCCGCCGGCAGCTTTTGAAGATGGTTCCGATTGCCACCGTGGCCGACCTCGTCATCGCCGACGGTGGCTCGACGGACGGCTCTCTCGACGACCTGCCGGCGCACGTGCGCGCGCTCCTGGTCAAGACCGGCCCGGGCCGCCTGGGCGCGCAGCTGCGGATGGGCTTTCAATACGCGCTCGAGCAGGGATACGAAGGCGTCGTGCTGGTGGACGGCAATGACAAGGACGACGTCTCGGCCATTCCCCACTTTCTCGCGCTGCTCGAGCAGGGCTACGACTTCGTGCAGGGCTCGCGCTATGCGCCGGGAGGGCAGGGGGTGAACACGCCGCTGCACCGCCACCTCGGCGTGAAGCTCCTGCACGCTCCGCTCGTCTCGCTGGCAGCGCGGCATCGATATACCGATACCACCAACGGCTTTCGCGCCTGCTCTGCCCGGCTGCTGCGGGATCCGCGCGTGGCGCCGCTGCGGGAGGTCTTCATGGGATATGAGCTGCATTACTATCTGGCCATCCGGGCCGCGCGGCTGGGCTTCCGCGTGGCCGAGGTTCCGGTTACCCGCACCTATCCCGCCGCGGGACCGGTGCCGTCGAAGATCAGCCCGGTGCGCGGCAGCTTGACGGTTCTCGGCGCGCTCTTCGCCGCGGTCTCGGGGAGGTTCGATCCGTGAGGGCTCTGATCGGAAGCACGGGCTTCGTCGGCGGCGCGCTGCAACGGCAGACGGTCTTCGACGAGCTCTATGCGTCGCGGAACATCGAGTCGATCCGCGGCAAGCAATTCGAGCTCGTGGTGTGCGCCGGCGCCTATGCGGAAAAATGGAAAGCGAACCAGGACCCGGTCGCCGACAGGGCGGCGCTGGAGCGTCTGATCGGTCCGCTGCGCGAGGTTGCCTGCGAGCGCTTCGTGCTCATCTCCACCGTCGATGTCTACCAGCGGCCGGTCGGCGTGGACG
>JAYWBT010000169.1:0-3641 GCA_043781235.1 Deltaproteobacteria bacterium | reverse complement strand
CTTCCACTTCACTCAAATCACTTCAACTCAAAAGCATTGCGGTGTCCGCAATCTCTTCGTGGACCTGCTATCCAGTTTTCAAAGACCGGGCTGCCTGCCGCCAACTTCTTCCCCGCCAAACCTCCACCTTCTCTGCAGCGGGGCGCGCTTCCTACCGCTCTTCGTTTCCCGTGTCAAGAGCCGCTCCTCCCGCTCTCGTTCACCGCCCTCCAACGTCAGGGGCCGCGGTGTGTAACGCAGCCCGAAAAGGGTGTCAACTTCGTTTCGATCTCAGCCCAAATCCGCGGCGAGCGCGCGGCGTCCGGCCCTGCACTTCTCCGCTCGAACGATGGCCTCGAGATCGGCGTACGCGCGATCGATTTCCTCGTTCACCACCCAATACTCGTAGCCGGCGGCCCGCGCGAGGCGGATCTCGATGCGCGCGACGTGCAGGCGGCGCCGGATGGTCGCGTCGTCGTCGGTCGAGCGGGCCCTCAGCCGCCGCTCCAGCTCGGCCAGCGAGGGAGGCAGGATCAGCGCGCGCACCGTGTCGGGATGCTGCTGCTTGATCGCCTCTCCGCCCTGCACGTCGATGTCGAAGACGACTAGCTGGTCGCTCTGGCGCGCGCGGTCGATCACCTCGCGCGGCGTGCCGTACTGGTGGCCGTGCACCTGCGCCGACTCGACGAAGGCGCTGGCCGCGGTCATCTCGCCGAAGCGTGCGGGCGAGACGAAGTGGTAATCGACGCCGTCGCGCTCGGCTCCACGCGGCGCGCGCGTGGTGTAGCTCACCGAGAAGATGCTGCCGGGGTTGGACGCGCAGAGCCGCCGCGCGAGCGTGGTCTTGCCCGTGCCCGAAGGCGCGCTAAGGATGAGCAGGATTCCGGGCACGCTCACTCGATGTTCTGGATCTGCTCGCGCACGCGCTCGAGCTCGGCCTTGAGGTCCACCACCTGCGCGGCGATGCCGGCGTGCTGCGCCTTGGACCCGATGGTGTTGATCTCGCGATTCACTTCCTGCACCAGGAACTCCAGCTTGCGGCCCGCGGGCGCATCGCCTCCGACCAGCCCGCGCAGCTGCGCGAGGTGCGAGGCGAGCCGGGTCAGCTCCTCGGCGATGTCGGTGCGGTCGGCGAAGAAGGCGACCTCCTGCGCGAGGCGCTGCGGATCCGCCGCCTGCGGGGCGCCGCGCAGCAGCTCGGCGATGCGCGTCGCCAGCCGGTCGCGGTAGAGCTCGATCGACGCGGGCGCGAGCTGGGCGATGGCGGCCGCGCCCCGCTCGATGAAGTCGAGCCGCGAGAGCACGTCGCGCGCGAGCGCCTCGCCCTCGCGCCGGCGCATCTCCTCGAGCGCCCCGAGCGCTTCGCTCAAGCCAGCCTGCAGCGCCTTCCCCATCGACGGCAGGTCGGGCGGCGCCTCTGCCAGGCTGACCACGCCCTCCATCGCGGCCACGTCGTGCACCGACGGCTCACCCGCGAGACCCAGCTCGCCCTTGAGCTCGCGCAGCACCTGCGCGTAGGCGCCGGCCAGCGCCAGATCGACGCGCGGCAGGAGACCCCGCAAGCCACCCAACATCTCGCGGCGCACCGTCACCTCCACCGCGCCGCGGGCGACGCGGCCTTTGACGGTGCGGACGAGCTCAACCTCCAGTGCGGAAAGCTCGCGCGGCAGCCGCGGCTTGACCTCGCAGAACTTGTTGTTCACCGAGCGAAGCTCGACCAGCACCGTTTCGGAACCCGCCTGTCCGCGGCCTGCCCCGAAGCCGGTCATCGAGCGAATCAAGGGACCTCCTGCAAGGAGCGGGAAGGTTCCGCTGCGCCTGCCGCGCTGTCAAGAAGGCGCTCGGCGGCGGCGAGCGCGGCGAGGTCGTCCGGCGCCACCAGGCCGGCGAAGCGCGGGCCGGGATGCGCCCAGCGCAGGCCCGCCTGATCGAGAAAAACGGCCAGCACCGGCGCGCCGCACGCCACCGCGAGGTGCATCGGGCCGGTGTCGTTGGTGATCACCAGGCGCGCGCCGCGCAGGGCGGAGGCAAGCTCGTCGAGGCTGGTCGCGGGCGCGAGTTGCGCGGCGCCGGCCGACGCGGCGACCACCTCGCGCGCCACCTCCTCCTCGCCGGGGCCCCAGAGCACCAGCGAGCGCAGGCCGCGGCGCGCACCCAGCGCAGAGGCGAGCGCAGCGAACCGGGCGGCGGGCCAGCGGTGGTCGGCCTTGCGCGCGCCCGGGTTGAGCGCGACATACGCCGGCAGGTCCGAGGCGAACGGCGCTCCGCCGAGCGAGGTCTCGAGAGGGGGCGCGCCGACGGACGAGCGCGCGGCGGGCGCCCCCGGTGCGAGCGGTGCGGCGAGGGCAACCTTGGCGTCCACCTCGAGGGTGCCGGGCGGTGGAAGCGGCACGCACTCCGAGTAGATCGCCGGGCCGCGCGCCGAGCCGATGGCCCATCGTCGCGCGACCCAGCGCGTGAGCAGCGCGGAGGTCAGCGAGAATGCATGCCAGTGGGCGGCGTCGATGGCGACGTCCGCGCGGCGCCGCAGCGCCAGCAGGAATTTCGCGAAGCGGAGCGGGTGGCGAAAGGCGTCGGTCTTCTCGAAGCGGATCACGCAAAGCTCGGGCAGCCCCTCGGCGACATGGGCGCGGCGGGCTGCGAGCAGCAACTCGACGCGCGCCGCCGGCAGCAGGCGCTGCACGGCGCGCGCGAGCGGCACCGTCAGCAGCGCATTGCCGACGCGGTCGTCGGTGCGGACGATCAGCACGCTCTCGACGCGCTCCGGCGGGTGCGCGGGCAGCGGCAGGAAGAGACGCGCCAGCGCCGCCGCCGCGCGCACCAGCGGGCTTGGCTCGTCGTCGAGGCGCGGATCGCGAAGGCTCACAGGACCTCCTCGCAAGCCCGGAGCACGCGCTCCTCCTCGAGATCGCGCAGGCAGCGATGGTGACCGAGCGGGCATTCGCGCGTGCCGTGAGAGCTGCACGGCGAGCAATCCAGCGCCAGGGTGACCAGGCGCTCGCGCGAGCCGAAGGAGTGCACCGCCGAAGGAGTCGGACCGAAGACCGCGACCGCGGGCGTGCCGAGCGCGCGCGCGGCGTGGACGAGGCCGGTGTCGCCACCAACGCAGACGCTCGCGATCGAGAGGATGCCGAGCGCGTCGGCGACGGAGTTGCCAGCGGTGTCCACCCCGCGCGCGCGCATCGCCGAAGAGATCGCGCGCGCCAGCGCCCTCTCGCGCGGGCCGCCGAGCAGCACCGGCAGGAAGCCGCGCGCGGCCAGCAGGTCGGCTAGCGCGGCGAAGCGCGCCGCCGGCCAGATCTTCGTCGCCCACTCCGAGCCCACGCAGAGCGCCGCGACCCGGGCCTCGCCGAGCAGCGCCCGCGCCGCTGCCACCGACTCCGGGCGCGCGACCAGCCGCATCGGCGCGGGCTCCCCGCCGAGCGCGCGGGCGAGCGCCGCTTCCTGCTCGAGAAAGCCGGCGCCGCGCGGCCGCCGCACGCGGCGCGTGAACAGAAAAGAGCCGAATCCCACTCGCTCGGGAATGCCGGCAAGCCACGCGACCAGCGCGCTGCGCGGCGAGCGGTGCGGCACCACCGCGAGGTCGAAGCTCCTCTCGCGCAGCGTGCGCGCCATGCGCAAGAGGCCCCGCGTGCCGCGGTCCACACCGCGCTTGTCGAAGA
>JAYWBT010000168.1:0-10967 GCA_043781235.1 Deltaproteobacteria bacterium | reverse complement strand
CAGCGGCCCTACGCTGTTTTATCTCGATTAGAAATCAATCAAGCTCTCATCAGGGAACCTTGAAGCCGGCGGACTCGATCGCCTTCCTCACCTGCGCCTCGTTCGTCACCGCGTCGTCGAAGACAACGGTCAGCTGCTTGCCGGCGAAGTCTCCCGTCGCCGAGCTCACTCCTTTCACCGCGCGCACAGCCGCCTCTGCTTTGTAAGCGTCGCCCTTGCTGTGCCAGCCCTCCACCTTCAACGGCACCGAACGGTCCGCCGCGCTGGCTGCTCCGGCGACCACGAAAACCCCGAGTGCGCTCTTCCACTGGATGGTCATGGGCAGATGCTAAGCCCTCGCGGTGGGCCGCGCCGGTTTCACGGCCCTGTCGCCGCGGCTGCGGCCGTGGGCGCGAGATCTGAAGAGGTTCCGCCGGCGCTGGCGCTCGTCAGTGCACCGAGTTGAAGACGAGGTCGACCTGGGCGTCCACCGTGCCCGAGCCCGAGACCTTGCTGTTTACGCTGGCGAGCGCGCTGGACGTGATCGCGCCGTGTCCCGAGATCGACGACTTCGCCTTGCAGTCGCTCTTGCACGTCGCGGTGGCGTTCGCGACGCAGTTCACGTCGCTCGAGTTCTTGCACTGCATCTGGGCGTTGGCTGTGCAGTAGTCCGAGCAGTTGGTGTCGGAGGTCGGCAGGCTCGCGACGACCGTCAGGCTGGTCACGCTCGAGGTCTTGACGTTGCTCACTGCGCCGCAAACCGGATTGGTAAAGCTGCCGCTGGTCTGCGCGGTGCCGTAGTTGCTGACGTAGTTGCCCCCGTCCGAGACCGTGCCTGTGGTGGTGACGGTTTCGCTGTAATCGCCGCTGGTCAGCGCGCAGACCGCGCCAACGCCCTTGTCGAAGGTGCCCGCGCCGGTCAGCGTGACGGTGACCTTGAGGTCGTCCGACTTCTGCTGCGGCGCCACCTGCTTGCCGCCTTCGCTGGCGGGCTTGGCATAGGTGGCGGAGCCGTGGGTGTTGGTCTGGACCGTGCTGCCGCCGCCGCAGGCGGCGAGGGTGAAGCAGCAGAGAAGAACGACGCGCATGGAAGCTCCTGCCTTGAGTTGAGGTTCGCGACTCCCGGACAGGCGCGGCGGCGCATCGGCCACCGGCTGCGCCGGGCGGGGCGGTGTTGTATACCGGCGCGCGTGAATGACACGGAAGAGCTCGCGCAGGCGGTCGCGGAGGCGCGCGCCTATGTCTCGTGGGCGACAGACGCGGGGCTCTCGATCCTGAAGGCCGCGGGCGATTCCGGGAGCGGGGAGCCGATGCGCGCACGAGATTCCAGGAAAGAAGAGCTGGTGAGCAAAGCGCCAATTCGCACGGCGTCCGTGCGGGAGAGCGTCGCGGCGGCGCCCCGGGCGGCCGCGGCGAAGCTGGGCCTGCCGACGCTCGACTTCGTGCGCGCCGAGCTGGGCGAATGCACGCGCTGCAAGCTGCACAAGGGACGCACCAAGATCGTCTTCGGGACCGGCAGCGCGCAGGCGCGGCTGGTCTTCGTCGGCGAGGCGCCGGGCGAGGACGAAGATCTCTCGGGCGAGCCGTTCGTCGGCAAGGCCGGCCAGCTGCTGACCAGGATGATCGAAGCGATGGGCCTATCGCGCGACACCGTCTACATCTGCAACACGGTCAAGTGCCGCCCGCCGAACAACCGCAACCCCGAGCCCGACGAGTTGGGCTCGTGCGAGCCGTTCCTCAAAGAACAGCTCGCGGCGCTGCAGCCCGAGGTGATCGTCACGCTTGGCAAGTTCGCGGCGCAGGCGCTGCTGCGCGACCCGACGCCCATCTCGCGGCTGCGCGGCACCTGGCGCGAGTACGAAAGCATTCCGCTGATGCCCACCTTCCACCCCGCGTACCTGCTGCGCAGCCCCGGCGAGAAGGGCAAGGTCTGGGGCGACCTGCAGGAGGTGATGACGAAAATGGGGCTGCGCAAGTGATCGCGGCGCTGCTCTGCGCCATGCTGGCCGCCGGCCCGACGGCAACGGCGCGCGCTGCCGCCGGCGGCCCCTGGGTCCTCTACGCCGAGCTGACCGGGTCGGTCGATCCCGGCTCGGGCGCGCACCTGCTCGAGGCGATCCGCGACGCGCAGGATCGCGGCGCCGAGGCACTGGTGGTCCGCATCGACACTCCCGGCGGCCTGCTCGCCAGCACGCGCGAGGTGGTCCAGGCCGAGTTGTCGGCGCACGTGCCGATCGTTTTCTGGGTCGGGCCTCCGGGTGCGCGCGCGGGCTCGGCCGGTGTCTTCCTCACCCTTGCGGCGCACGTGGCGGCGATGGCGCCCTCGTCCAACATCGGGGCCGCGCATCCGGTGTCGCTCTTCGGGGACGACACTCCCGCGAAGAAAGGCGAGCCGGACTCGATGTCGAAGAAGGTGGAGAACGACACCGCGGCGTTCATCCGTGGCATCGCCGAGCGCCGCTTCCGCAACGTGGACTGGGCCGAGAAGGCGGTGCGCGACAGCGAGAGCATCACCGCGACGAAAGCAGTCGAGCTGAAGGTGGTGGACTTTCTCGCCGAGGATCTGCCGGACCTCCTGCATAAGCTCGACGGCCGCAAGGTGGAGCTTGGCGGCGGCGACGCGCGCGTGCTGCACACCGCGAGCGCGGAGATCCGGCCCGCCGGCTGGTCGGTCAAGCACCGCGTGCTGCACGCGCTCGCGGATCCCGAGGTGAGCTTCCTCATCGGCATGCTCGGCGTCATCGGCGTCCTGCTCGAGCTCTTTCACCCGGGCACGCTGGTGCCCGGCATCGTCGGCGTCATCTGCCTCGTCGTCGCCGGGATGGGCCTGCAGATGCTGCCGGTCAACCTCGGCGCGCTGCTGCTCATCGGGCTCGGCGTCGTCTTCTTCGTCGCGGAGCTGTACGCTGGCGGCCACGGCGGCTTTGTCGCGGCCGGCGCGGTCTGCGTGATTCTAGGCTCGCTCTTCCTCATCGGCCACGTCAGCCCGCGCTTCTACGCCGACCCTGACTTCGGCCTCGGCTGGCGGCTCGCGCTGCCGGTGGGCGCGGCGCTGACGCTCATCGCCGGGTCGCTCGCGTGGAAGCTCTCGAGCAGCGCGCGCCTGCCGCTGCGCACCGGCGCGCCCGGGCTCCTCGGCGAGGTCGGCGAGGTGCGCGACGCGCTCGCAGCGGGCCAGCCCGGCAGCGTGCTGGTCCACGGCGAGCTGTGGCAGGCGTCGAGTCCCGACGCGATCGAGAGCGGCGCCCGCGCGCGCGTCGTGGCGGTCGATGGGCTGCACCTTCAGGTCACGCGGGTTTCGTAGCAGGAGGACACATGCCGTTCTGGTTGATCTTCGTGGTACCGATCGGGTTCTGGATTCTCACTGGACTCAAGGTGATCCAGGAGTACGAGGCGGGCGTCATCTTCCGCCTGGGCCGCTTCGCCGAGACCAAGCGCGCCGGCCTCAACTGGATCGTCCCCGGCCTCGATCGGATGGTGAAGATCGACCTGCGCACGGTGACGCGCGACGTGCCGGCACAGGACGTGATCACCCGCGACAACGTGTCTTTGAAAGTCTCCGCCGTCATCTATTTCCGCGTCATCGACGCCGAGAAGGCGGTCATCCAGGTGGAGAATTACCTCTTCGCGACCTCGCAGCTCGCCCAGACCACGCTGCGCTCCACGCTGGGCAAGCTCGAGCTCGACGACCTGCTCGCGCAGCGCGAGAAGATCAACAAGGAGCTGCAGACCGTGCTCGATTTGCACACCGAGCCGTGGGGCATCAAGGTTTCTGCCGTCGAGGTGAAGCAGCTCGACCTGCCGCCCGAGATGCAGCGCGCGATGGCGCGGCAGGCGGAGGCGGAGCGCGAGCGGCGCGCCAAGGTGATCGCGGCCGAGGGCGAGTACCAGGCCGCCGAGAAGCTGGGCATGGCGGCTGACGTGATCGACGCGCACCCCGCCGCGCTGCAGCTGCGCTATCTGCAAACGCTGGTGGAGGTCAGCGCGGAGAAGGCGTCCACCATCATCTTCCCGGTGCCCATTGATATGCTCTCGTCGTTTTTGAAAAAGGCCGCCGCGCCGCCCGCAGGGCTGCCGCTTCCGGCGCAAGGAGCGCCGCGTGCCACTTGAGCTGGACCCCTATGGCCTGCGCCGCGTGGTCAGGCCGCGCGGAGTGCTCCCGCAGCAGGCCGAGGTGATCGATCCGGGGCTGCCGCTCGGCCCCGACGAGCTCGCCATCGACGTCGAGCGGCTCAACATCGACGCGGCTTCCTTTCGGCAGCTCGCGGCCGAGGCGGACGGCTCCGACGCGAAGATCGCGGCGCGCGTGCTCGAGATCGTGGCCGCGCGCGGCAAGATGCAGAACCCCGTCACCGGCTCGGGCGGGATCCTGATCGGCCGCGTGGCTCAAGTTTCTGCGCAGCACCCGGCCGCCTCCCAGCTGCGGCGCGGCGATCGCATCGCCACGCTGGTGTCGCTGACGCTGACTCCGCTCGTGCTCGAGGAGATCACCGCGGTCCACGCGCACGCCGAGCGGCTCGACGTGCGTGGTCGCGCCATCCTCTTCGCCAGCGGCCTCTGGGCGCCGATGCCGGACGACCTTCCGGAGGCGATGGCGCTCGCGGTGCTCGACGTCTGCGGTGCGCCGGCGTGGGTGGCACGGCTCGCTCGTAAAGATCAGCGCGTGCTGGTGCTGGGCGCGGGCAAGAGCGGCTCGCTCGCGTGCGCGCAGGCGAAGCTCAACGGCGCGCACGTCACCGCGCTCGACTACCGGCCGGAAGGCCCCGCGCGACTGGTCGCCGACGGGCTCGCCGACGCCGCCATCACCGTCGATGCCACCCAGCCGCTCGAGGTTTACGCGGCCACGCGCGGCGCCTTCGATTTGGTCATCAACTGCGCGAGCGTCCCGGGCACCGAGATGGGCAGCATCCTCTCGGTCCGCGAGGGCGGCGAGGTGCTCTTCTTCTCGATGGCCACCTCGTTCACCGCCGCGGCGCTCGGCGCCGAGGGCGTGGGCAAGGATGTGCGGCTGACCATCGGCAACGGCTACGCGCGCGGGCACGCCAAGCTGGCGCTCGAGCTGGTGCGCTCCACTCCGGCGCTGCAACGAATCTTCGCGGCGCGCGTCGGATGAGCATGCGCGAGGCGTGCGCCATCATCCTCGCGGGCGGCCAGTCGAAGCGCTTCGGCAGCGACAAAGCGCTCGCGCCCTTTCGCGGTGAGCCATTGATAGCCCACGTGCTGCGTGGACTGCGCGAGTTGGAGTTCGCGCAGATCGTCATCGTCGCCAAGGAGCCCGAGCGCTATGCCGTATTCGGCGCCGAGCTCGCGCGCGATCAGTCCGAGTTGCAGACGCCGCTCGCCGGCATCGAAGCGGGACTGCGCGCGTCGCGTTTCGACCTGGTCTTTGCCTGCGCCGCCGACATGCCGTTCGCCGCCGACGGACCCCTCGTCGAGGCGCTGCTCGAGGCGGCCGTCAATCAGGGCGTCGCCTTCCCGCGCTGCCACGGGCAGCTGCAGCCGCTCTGCGGCGCCTATTCCGTATGGCCGGCGCTGCCGCGGGTGACGCGGCTTCTCGAGCAGGGCGCGGTCGGGCCGCGCGCGCTGCCGGCGAAGATCATCGAGTGGGACGACGAGCGTCCTTTCCTCGACGCCGACACGCCCGAAGCGCTGAGAGCGCTCGAAGGCACGTAGCGCACGCTCTTGCGTGCGCCCGTCCGAAGGTTGCCGAGCGTGACCCGACGGCTAATTCAGCTCCAGCCGCTGGAGCGCGCCGCGCAGTCGCGCGTGCGAGCCGGCGACGTGCGGGTCTGCCTGCAGGGCCGCGGTGTACCGCTGGCCGAAGGCGCTGGTCGGCCGCAGCAGCGCCTCTACTGCTGGCCGGGGAACGTCCTGGCGCTGGTCGAGATCGACGATCAGACGCGACAGCGGCCGCAGCCACTCGAAAAAAGGATGATCGGTCAACAGGCGGAGGAGCTGCCCGGGGCTCTCGATGGCGCCGTGATCGCGTTCGTAGTCGGCGCGAGCGGCATCAATCAAAGCGCGATGGAGCTCACGGAGGGCTTCGCGGATGGCATCGCTGTTCAACATGGATTGGTTGAAGATGCGCTATCGCGCGCCCCGATGCACGTCCGATGCGCACGCCCGTAGAGCGGGCCGCCGAGCGGTTGGCCAGCGCCACGCCTGGCTGCAGAAGGCGCAGGGCGACGAGGTCCGCCGCGCTGGCGACGTGAATGCGATCGCCTTACAGCCGCAGTTCCGCCCGCAACGCGCCCGCGAGCCGCTGGTACTCCTCCAGCGAGTTGTAGATCTGCGCGGAGATGCGCACGAGCTGCTTCGGCGGCGCGGGAAAGAAGAACACCGGTACCTCGATGCCGTGCCTCTCCAGCAGCGCGCGAGAGAGCGGGTGCCAGAAGGCGCGGTCGCGCGGCGCGGGCTCGCCTTGACCTTCCGGCAGCAGCGCGGCGGCGAGCGACCCGAGCATGGACTCGGGCGCGGGGGGCGCGGTGCCGAGCGCGGCGCACAGCACCCGCCGGCCCTCGACGGCGAGCTGGTGATTGCGCTGCATGAGCTGCGGCCAGGGCAGCAGGCGATCCAGGTAATCGATGCAAAACGGTATGGTGAGATAGGCGGTCGGGTCGGCGGTTCCAATCCAATCCATTTGCAATCGAAACGGTCCGCGATCGGTGCGATTTGAATTCAGCCCGTGCCCGTACGCGAGCGGCCGCACCGACGGCTGCTGGTCGCGCCGCACGTGCAGGAAGGCTGCTCCCTTCGGCGCGCAGAGCCATTTGTGACAATTGCCGGTATAGTACGCCGCGCCGAGCTTGCTCAAATCCAGCGGCAGCATCCCCGGCGCGTGCGCGCCATCCACCAGCGTATCGATTCCCAGCTCATTCAATCGCCTGACCAGCTCGCCGACCGGAAAGACCACGCCGGTGGAACTGGTCACGTGATCGAGCAGCACCAGCCGTGTCCGCTCCGTGACCGCGCCCAGCACCGCGTCGATGACCTGGTGCGGACCCTCGAGCGGCCAGGGCACGCGGGCGGCCACCGCTTTGACGCCGCGCCCCTCGTGCCAGCGCAGGGCGTTGCGGCAGGCGTTGTAGGCATGATCGGTCGTGAGCAGCTCGTCGCCGGGCTCGAGTTGCAGCGAGCGGATCACCGTGTTCACGCCGGCGGTCGCGTTGGGAACGAAGGCGAGATCGTCTCCGTTGGCCCCGACGAACGCGGCGAGCTTGAAGCGCGCCGCGTCGAGCAGCCCCTCGAGGTCGCGGAAGAACTGCAGCGGCTGTCGCTCGAGCCGCGCCCGCAGCTCACTCTGGTGCTCGAGCGCCGCCCGCGGGCAGGCGCCGAACGAGCCGTGGTTGAGGAACGAGACCTCTGGGTCGAGCGTCCAGAAGTCTTTCACCCGGCCTTCCGTTCGGGAGAAAGCTGCGGAACGAACACCACCTCGCTGAAACCGAGCCCGACGAAGAGCGACCGGAGCGTCTGCTCTCCCGACGCGCGGGCGCGCGCCTGCAGCGCCTGGTCGCCGCGCACCTCGCTCTCGAACGCCGTGCGCGCTTTCTCGAACAGCTCGGCGGTCTCTTTCGAATCGAGGTTGCTGCCGATGATCTCCGTCTCGGCGGGCCGCAGCTCGACCTTCACCGTGACGGGCGGGAGCACCACCTCGACGCGCCGCCCGGTGACGCGCAGGCCGTTCACGTCGAGCTTCCCGAGATCCAGGCCGAGGTGCGCGTCGGCGAAGATGATGGCGCGGCCCTTCGGCGGCCGCACGCTGTAGGTCGCCCACTGCGCGATCGAGCCCCAGAGGCTCCCGGCCTCTTTTGGATCGGGCTCGAAGGTCACCTTCTTGTAGAGCGTAACGTCGAGCGTCTCGAGCCGCGCCACCTCGCGCACCTTGGCGATCAGCGCCGGCGCGTCGGGCAGCGGCTTCTCCCTCTGCGCGAAGTGCCAGACCACCCCCGCGCCGAGCGCGAAGGCGAGCAGGACCGCGAGCAGGGCGAGCAAGTTCCGCATCGGCCGCGCAGGCTAGCACGCTGGGTATTGCCGGTGGCCGGCGGTTGGGATAGCAAGCGCTCCCCATGTCCCAGCTCTTCGTCGATCCGCAGAAGATCGCCCGCGCGCGTGAGCTTGCCCAGAGCGCGGCGCGCGGCGTGCAAGATTTCATCAATCAGCACACCACGGTGTCCATCGAGCGCACCGTGCTGCGCCTGCTCGGCATCTCCGGCGCGGGCTCCAAGGGCGCGCCGCTCGCGAACCTCATGGTCGATCGGTTGCTCGCGGCCGGCGTGCTCGACCGCGGCGCGGCGTATTGGCTGGCGCGCGCCTTCCAGCAGTCGCCCGGCAAGGATCCGCTGCACGCCATCGAGAAGATCACCGCCCATCCTGACAAGCTGCCCAAGCTCTCCGAGGCGGAGGAGACGGAGCTGCGCGAAACGATGCGGGCGGAGGCGCGCTCGGCGGTGCGCGAATTGCGCGGGCGCATCGAGGAGCGCAAGGCCTTGAAAGCCTCGCTTCAAGTGGGCAGCTTTCCCGGCGCGCCGTGGAAGTACGTGATCGTCGCGACCGGCAACATCTACGACGACATCGAGCAAGCGCAGGCCGCGGCGCAGCAGGGAGCGGACGTCATCGCGGTGATTCGCTCGACCGCGCAGTCGCTGCTCGATTACGTCCCGCACGGCGCCACCACGGAAGGATATGGTGGCACCTATGCCACGCAGGAGAACTTCCGCCTCATGCGCGAGGCGCTCGACGCCACCTCCCGCAAGCTGGGCCGGTATATCCACCTGACCAATTACAGCTCCGGCCTCTGCATGCCGGAGATCGCCTATATGGGCGCCTATGAGCGGCTGGACATGCTGCTGAACGACGCCATGTACGGCATCCTCTTTCGCGACATCAACATGAAGCGGACTTTCTGCGATCAATACTTCTCGCGCCGCATCTGCGGCTTCGCCGGGATCATCATCAATACCGGCGAAGACAATTACATCACCACCGCCGACGCGGACGAGGCGGCGCATACGGTGATTGCGTCCCAGTTGATCAACGAGACCTTCGCGCACCTGGCCGGAATGAAGGACGAGCTGATCGGATTCGGCCACTCCTTCGAGATCGATCCCGCGCGGGAGGATACGCTCTTGCGCGAGTTCGCCATGGCGATGATGGTGCGCGAGTTGTTCCCGCGCAGCCCCATCAAGTACATGCCGCCCACCAAGCATAAAGAGGGCGATATCTTCTTCAGCCACGCCTATGACGTCATGGCGGACCTGGTGGCCATTACCACGCGGCAGGGGATTCAATTGCTCGGCATGATGACCGAGGCCATGCACAACCCGTTCTTGATGGATCGATACGTCGCCCTGAAGTCCGCCGCCTATCTCTACCGCGGCGCGCGCCACCTCGGCGACGAGATCACCTTCAAGCCCGACGGCATCGTCGCGCGCCGCCAGCAGGAGGTGTTCGACAACGCCCTGCACCTGCTCGAGGAGACGGCGTCCGACGGAATCATGGCGGCCATCGGCAAGGCGCGCTTCGGCGACACCGCGCGCACGCCCACGGGTGGCAAGGGCCTGGAGGGCGTGGTGCCGCGCGCTCCCGATTACTTCAATCCATTGCTCGAGATCCTGGAAGGAGGCGCGCAATGACCTCTGAAAAGATGCTCATCCGCCCCTACGGCGACCGCAGGGACGACGGCGTGGTGCAGATGTCGTTCGTCCTGCCGGTGCCCGCGTCCGAGAAGGCCAGGGAGGCGGCGGCGCTGGTGGCGAAGAAGCTCGGCCTGAGCCACGTGCTGGTCTCGGCGATGGAGCCCTGCGGCGAGGGCTACAGCTTCTTCGTGGTCTATGGCCGCACCCATCTGCAGCTCGATTTCAATTCGATCGAGGTGCCGGTGATCACCCACCGCAAGCGCCCGTTCGACGAATTGAACGAAGTGGTGAAGCGCGATTTCGGCCGGCGCATCGTGGTGGTCGGCGCCTGCATCGGCACCGATTCGCACACCACCGGAATCGATGCGATCATGAACATGAAGGGATTCGCCGGCGATTATGGCCTCGAGCGGTATCCCAGCTTCCGGGCCATCAATATGGGCTCGCAGGTGGAGCCGGCGGCGCTGGTGGCGCGCGCCAAGGCTGAGGGCGCCGACGCCGTGTTGGTCTCGAAGGTCGTCACCCAGCGCGACGTGCACAAGGAAGACGCACGCGCGCTGATCGAGAACGCGAAGCAGGAGAAGATCTTCGAGACGACCATCTTCCTCTTCGGCGGCCCGCGGGTCGATCACAAGACGGCGCTGGAGCTGGGCTTCGACGCAGGGTTTGGTCCCGGCACCAAGCCTTCCGACGTGGCGAATTATATTTATTATCGCCTGCTGGAGCGCTCGGGAAGGGCGCCGGCGCCGCAGCCCACCGCGCACGGCACGCAGGAGGCGACCATCGAAGGCGCCACCGTCTCGCCCTCGGGCGGCAAGCCGGAGAAGATCGGAGAGACGCTATGAAGGCGACGCTGCGGCTGCGGCTCTCGGCGCACGACGCGCATTACGGCGGCGGGCTGGTGGACGGCGCGCGCGTGCTCGGGCTCTTCGGCGACGTCGCCACCGAGCTGCTCATCCGCCAGGACGGCGACGAGGGGCTCTTCCGCGCCTACGAGTCGGTCGAGTTCCTGGCGCCGCTGTACGCGGGCGACTTCGTCGAGGTGGAGGGCGAGATCGTCTCGATGGGCAAGACCTCGCGCAAGATGAAGTTCGAGGCGCGCAAGGTGATCGCACCGCGGCCGGATATCTCTGACTCCGCCGCCGACGTGCTCGATGCGCCGCTGGTGGTGTGCCGCGCGGTCGGGACCTGCGTCACGCCGGCCGCCAAGCAGCGCAAAGGCTGATCGCGGCAACGATCGCCGTCGCGGGGGGCGTGGGGGTCCTGATCATTGATCGCTTCTTCGCTTGCCCCGCGAGAGTTCCACGAGGCCCGACTCCAGCGCGAGCGCCAGCGCCTCTATGGTGAGAAGGC